>JBKJJJ010000157.1:0-19686 GCA_046598045.1 Candidatus Eiseniibacteriota bacterium | reverse complement strand
ATCAGCACGTCGGCGTAGCCGTCGCCGGCGACGTCGCCGGCGGTCGCGACATGGCTGCCGAGGCGCTCTTCCGCCTGGAATCCGTCGATGCTAAGGAAGGGCGTGGGCATGATGCCGGCCGCGCTGCCGGCGTAGATGTTCGCGTGGCCGCTGTTGCGCTGAGACCCGTCCACCGCACCCGGTGACCCGACCACGATGTCGGCGTAGCCGTCGCCGTTGACGTCCCCGGCGTTCGCGACCGAGGCGCCGGTCGCCATGCTGTCGGCGGTGCCGTTGATCGTGGCGAGCGCGGTGCCGATGCCCGCAGCGGTTCCGCGGTAGACGAGCGCCCGGCCCGAGTAGATCAGGCGCAGTGCGGGATATCCCGGCGCGCCCACGAGGATGTCCGCATAGGTGTCGGCGTTGACATCGCCCGCGCCGCTCACCGAGGCCCCGAGATGCGCATCCGGGAAATTGCCCTGGAGCGAGAACACCGGGCTCGCCCCGAGCCCGGAAAGCGATCCGAGGTAGACGAACGCGCCGCCTTCGTTGATGTCGGTGAGCGACATGTCCGGCGCGCCGATGATCACGTCGGCATACTGGTCGCCGTTGACGTCGCCCGCGGTCGAGAGGGCCGCGCCGAAGTGGCACTCCGGGATTCCGATGAACACGGTGTCCGACGGTGTCGCGTCCGGCCCCGTGATCGAGCCCAGGAACACGAAGACCGCGCCCACGTCCAAGCCGATCCCCCCGTCCCAGTACGGCGCGGCGACCAGGAAGTCCGCATAATAGTCGCCGTTGATGTCGCCGGCAGGCGCGACGGCGGCGCCGGCCTGCGCGCCGTCCTCGTTCGGCTCCCATGTCCATGCGGGCGAGGCTGCGAGCCCCGTAGCGGATCCGTAGTAGAGGAACACACGCCCTTCATCGGTCTGGACGTTGTCGAACAGGGGTGCGCCGACCAGGACGTCGCCGAAGCCGTCGCCGTTCACGTCTCCCGCGGGCGCGACCGACGCGCCGAAGTGCGCCTCGGCCTGGCCGCCCTTCGGCGACCACGGGCCGGGAGTGATCGCGGCCGTCGCGGGCGAAGCCAGGGCAAGGGACAGCGCCAGGGGCGCGAGCCGGGAACGGAGGGACATCGGAAGCCTCGGTGCACTACGAAAGAGGAAGGATCAACGACTGCGGAGAGAGCACTCAATGGGAAGCGATCCCGCTCAAGGTGTCAATCAACCTCCATGCGGCCCGGCTCTCCGGCGACGATCTCGCCCACCAGCGCCGCGGCCGGCGTGCCGTGGCGCCGCAGGGCGGCGAGCAAGTCGTCCGCCTTCCCGGGAGCGACGGCGATCAGGAGGCCGCCCGAGGTCTGGGCGTCCGACAACAGAAGTTGCTCATCCTTCGTGACTTGCGGGCCCCAGCTCACCCAGTCTACGAGGAAGCGCCAGTTCGCGTGCGTGCCGCCCGGGGCGATGCCCTCGGCGACGTACGTCCGTGCGGCCGCGAGCACCGGCACGTCGCCCACGCGCACGCGCGCCGAGACGCCGCTCGCGGCGCACACGTTGCGCAGGTGGCCGAGCAGGCCGAAGCCCGTGACGTCGGTCGCGGCGTGGACGCCGACCTCGAGCATGGCGTCGCACGCGGAGCGATTGAGCGTCGACATCAGCCGGATCGCCTCGGGCATGGCGCCGAGGCGATCGAGGTCCTGCTTGTTCGCGGTCGCGATCACGCCGATACCGAGCGGCTTCGTGAGCACGAGCACGTCGCCGACGCGCGCACCCGCGTTCGAGACGATGCGGTCGGGGTGGACCTCGCCGATCACCGCGAGGCCGTAGATCGGCTCGTCACTCTTGATCGTGTGTCCGCCCACGACGTCGATGCCGGCCTCCTTCACCTTGAGCGCGCCGCCGCGCAGGATCTCGGCCAGCACGTCAGCCGGGAGCGTGTCGTCGGGGAAGCCCACGATCCCGAGCGCCGAGATCGGCGTGCCGCCCATGGCATACACGTCGGAGAGCGCGTTCGCCGCCGCGACCTGCCCGAACTCGAAGGGGTCGTCGACGATCGGCGTGAAGAAGTCGGTCGTGAACACGAGCGCGCGATCGGGGGCGATCTGGATGACCGCCGCGTCGTCGGCCGTGTTGGACCCGACGAGCACGCGCGGGTCGGTGACAGCCGGAAGGTTCTTGAGGAGGGGCAGCAGGTATCCGGGCGGGTGCTTCGCGGCGCAACCGGCGCGCTTCGCGGTCTGCGTCAGGCGGACCGGGGTCAGGCGCTCGGGGGATTCGCGGTCGTCAGCCATGCACGCAGTCTAGCGCATGTTCCCGCCGCCTGTCAGACTGCGCGGCCATGCCGACCCGCCAGCGCTGGACCGACCGCCTCGGCATCAATCGCCAGACCGTGGCGCTGTTGGCGGCGCTGTTCCTGGTCGGGCTGGGTGAGGAGCTGTGGAGCCCCTACCTCCCCAAGTACCTCGACGCGCTCGGCGCCTCGATCCTCGTGATCGGGCTTTGGTCCGCAGGCAAGAACCTGCTCGAGGGCTTCCTCTACTGGACCGGCGGCGAGCTGTCGAACCGCCTCGGGACGCGCGGCACGCTCGCGCTCGTCGGCTTCGTGCCGCTCACGGGTTACCTCGTGTTCCTGGCGACGAAGTCGGTCACCGCCGCGATCATCGCCTCGTTCCTGATCGGCTCGTGGGAGTCGCTCTCGGTGCCGGCCACGTTCGCGGTCGTGGGCAAGAGCACCGAGCCCGGCGCGCGCACGATGGCGTTCGCGCTGCAGTCGATCCAGAAGCGCCTGCCGAAGATCGTCGGGCCCCTGATCGGCGGGCTCGTGCTGACCGCAGTCGGGGTGACCGCCGGCGTGCGCGCACTGCTGTGGGCGTCCCTCGCGAGCGTGCTGGTCTCCATCGTCGCGCAGTGGAGGCTGCTCGAGAAGAGGGAGCCGGCGCCCCCCGCCACGATCTCCAAGCGCGAGGTCTGGCGCGCGATGCCACCGTTCCTCAAGCGCCTGTGGTGGAGCGACACGCTGGTGCGCTGGTGCGACTGGCTGACGCGTGACTTCATCGTGCTCTACTGCCTGAACGTGCTCGGCGTCTCGCCCGCGTTCTACGGCGCGATGGTCGCGATGCAGATGACGACCGCGCTCGCGACCTACCTCCCGGTCGGCGCGATCGTCGAGAAGGGACACCATCGCCCGTTCATCGGACTGACGTTCGTGTTCTTCACGCTCGTGCCGGCCGCGCTCGCGCTCGCGCACGGCAAGGCCGGGCTGGTCGCCGCGTTCCTGGTCTACGGCCTGCGCGAGATCGGCGAGCCCGCGCGCAAGTCGATGATCACGAGCCTCTTCCCCACCGAGTACCGCGCGCGCGGGGTCGGCCTGTACTGGAGCTGGCGCTCGTTCGCGGTCTTCCCCGCCCCGATCGTGGGCGCGCTGATCTGGCAACGCTTCGGCCCGCACGCGCTGCTGTGGTGCGCGTTCTTTGTCGGGGTGGCGGGCTCGGGGCTGTACTGGACGTACGCGCGACGGGAGGCCTAGCGGGCTTCGATGCCCTCGGTCGCGGCGCGGAACTGCTCCTCGTAGAGCTGGGCGTAGAGCCCGCCCCTGCCGATCAGCTCGGCGTGCGTCCCCTGCTCGACGATCAGGCCCTGGTCGAGCACGAGGATCCGGTCGGCCGCGAGGATGGTCGAGAGCCGGTGCGCGATCACGAGCGACGTGCGCCCCGAGAGGATCGTCGCCAGCGCCTCCTGCACGAGCGCCTCGGATCTCGCGTCGAGGCTCGAAGTGGCCTCGTCGAGGATCAGGAGCCGCGGGTTCTTGAGGATCACGCGCGCGATCGCCATGCGCTGCTTCTCCCCGCCCGACAACTTGTACCCGCGTTCCCCCACGACCGTGTCGTAGCCCATCGGCAGCGCGGCGATCACGTCGTGGATCTGCGCCTGCCGGCACGCCGACTCGACCTCCGCGGGCGTGGCGCCCGCTCGGGCGTACAGCAGGTTCGCGCGCACGGTGTCGTGGAACAGGAATGTCTCCTGCGTCACCGCGCCGACCGCGGCCGCCAGGCTGTCGAGCGTCAGCTCGCGCAGGTCGTGGCCATCGAGCGAGACGCGCCCCGCCTCGGGGTCGTACAGCCTGGCCGCGAGGTAGTTGATCGTGGTCTTGCCCGAGCCCGAGGGCCCCACGAGCGCGACCAGTTCCCCGGGCCGCGCCTCGAACGACACGCCATGGAGCACCGGCTTGCCGGTGTCGTAGGCGAAGCGGACGTCCTCGAACGCGAGCCGGCCCTGCGGGTCGATCAGCCGGGTCGCGCCGTCCTTCTCCGCGACCTCCTCGACCAGGTCGAGGTAGGCGAAGATGCGCTCGAACAGCCCGGCCGCGGTCATCAGGTCGACATGCACGTTGATCAGCGCCGAGACCGGCCCGTAGAGCCGCCCCAGGTACGCGACCAGCGCGACGATCGTGCCGATCGTGAGCGCGCCCTGGATCGCGAGCCAGCCGCCGTAGCCGTAGATCAGCGCCGGCCCGACCGACGCGAACAGCAAGAGGAAGAAGAAGAACCAGCGCCCCACCAGGTTCTGCCGCAGCGTGAGCTTCCGCACCGCGTCGTTCTTCTCGCGGAAGCGGCCCGCCTCGTACTGCGACGTGCCGAACAGGCGCACCATCAAGTGGCCGCTCACCGACAGCGTCTCCTGCACCAGCGCGGTCAGCTCCGCGAGGCGCTCCTGCGTCTCCTTCGAGAGCTTCTTGCGCAGCTGCCCGACGCCGCGCGTGGGCAGGATGAACAGCGGCAGGATGCCGATCGCGAGCAGCGAGAGCTGCCAGTTGATCCCGAAGATCACGACCAGCGTGGTGACCACGACCAGCACGTTGGTGACCACGGCGACGAGCGTGCCGGTGACCACGCCCTGAATGCCGCCGACGTCGCTCTGGAGGCGGGTCAGGATCTCGCCTGACTTGGTGTTGGTATAGAAGCGCAGCGACTGGGCGAGCAGCTTGCCGTACATTTCGCCGCGGATGTCGAACATCACGGCCTGTCCGACGCGCACCGCGAGATAGTTCTGCCACACGCCGATCAGCCCGCCGACCGCGGGCAGCGCGATCATCAGCCCGACCATGGTCAGCAGCGAACGCGCGTCGTGGTGCGGGATCGCGTGGTCGATGATGTGGCGCACCAGCAAGGGCGGCACGAGCCCGAGCAGCGAGGTCAGCAGGATGCCGAGCGTGATCCACGCCGCGTCGGGCCGGTAGGGCCGGAAATACCGGGCAATCCGAAGGACCGCCCCCCTGGAAAGCCGATTGGACGCGGGCGGCCCGGCGTCGGGCTGGCTTTGGCGGATGATCTGCATGACTGCCTGGGACATTCGGCCACTTTAGTGGCCGCCCGACCCGGCGGCAAGTCCGGGCCCAGAAACCCGGTCCAGAAGATCCGCGGCCCGGCCGATAACCCGGGGGAACGCCGTACACCCCGAAACCGGAGGCTCAAGGATGACCCACGGGACGCTCGCCCGCCTGCTGGAACGGCTGCTCGAGGACATGGAAGGCTCGGACGGTTTCTGGCACGGCCAGCGCAACGACGTGACGGTCTACGTCGTCTCCGACGTCGAGCACGACCGCATGCGCATCATGGCGCCGATCGGCGAGCTGCGCGTGACCGACTCGGGCTTCCTCTCGATCCTGCTGCAGGCGAACTTCGACCGCGCGCTCGACGCCAAGTACGCGCTGCGGAAGAAGGAGCTGTGGTCGGTGTTCATGCACCCGCTGTCGACCATCGTGCCCGACGACCTGGGGACGTTCGTCGACCAGGTCGTGGCGCTGGTCAAGAACACCGGCACGACCTACGCCTCGAGCGAGCTGATCTTCGGCGTGAGCGAGGACGAGCGTCTCGACCTCGAGTACGAGGGCGATGACGACGAGGACGACGAAGACGAGGCCGAGTTGGCCGAGATCGCCGGCCACGACGGGGACGATGACGAGCCCGCGGGCGAATTCGACGACTTCGAGACGGACGACGAGGACGACGAGGACGAGGGCGGCTGGCGCAAGGGCAGCGCGGGGTCCGGGCTCTAGCAACCCGTCCGTTCGGCCGCATCATCCGCCGCGTGCTCGAAGCGATTCCCGGGCGGCGGCACGAACGGCAGCCACGAGATCGCATACGCCGGAAGAAAGAAGGGCCCCCACCGCTCGTACTGGGCGGTATGGGCCCTTTCGTGTTCCCCGAGCCTGACCCATCCCGAGCGGTCGTAGCGCAGGACCAGTTCATCGGGCCCGCGCCCGGGGGCGTAGTGAATGGTGTTGCCGAGCACCAGCGCGGCGCGCCCGCCGAACGCCACGAACGGGTTGCCCAGGAACTCGAGCGCGTTGCGCCCGATCTGCGCGCGCGCCCCGAGCGTGACCGCGACCGCGCCGAAGACAAGCCCGAGCGCGGTATTGGGCGACGTCCAGAGCTTGCCGGCGATCGAAATGAGGGCGGAGTCGAGCCTGGTTGGCTCGTTCCGTTCAGTGCTCATTCATCATCGAAATAGTCGTTGTCGATTCGCTTGATTTGGTAGGTCTCGACCAGTGTGACGCCAACGTTGAACTCCGCCATGTAGTGAGCGAGGGCTTTGCCGTCAATCAGGACCACCCGAGTATCCGATCGCTTTGCGAACTCGATCGCTTCGGCGCTAAATCGTGAGGTCGTGATGAAAATGCCCTTCTTCGCGCCCTGGCCTATTAGCGCGCCGACGAAGCGGTGAACCTCCGGTCGGCCGACGACATTTTCCCACTTCTTCGCTTGAACATAGACGCTGTCGAGTCCCAATCGGTCCTCATTGATGACCCCGTCGATTCCCTCATCTCCGGACTTACCAGTCACCCTGGCAGAGTCGTCTCGGGCGCCTCCATAGCCCATGGCCTTGAGCACATCAATGACCAATCGCTCGAAAAACCCTGGGGTGCATGTTCGCAATCTAGTCAGGACGTCGGATTCGAGGCCGACTCTCAGGATTGCGTAGGACTTTTCGAGACTTTCCTTCGGGGAGAGGACCGTATCCGAAGGCGTGTCCGCCGGGGGCGTCGCCAACCCGTCTCGCGCCGGATTGATGAACTCCAAGAATCCTGCACACTCGCGGAGGGCGACGACTCCAAAACCCGACGCATGATCGCGAAGAAAGTTGCGGCCGGTGCCGTTGATCTGCCAATACCCGCGGCGGACGGAGAAGATCAGTGCGGCCTTGTTGAGATAAGTTCGCGACCATCCAACACGGTCGCGATACTTCGTGCGAATCCCACTTGCAACCAACTCGGCTCGATCCTGTTCGCTCAAGCCCAGCAACTTCGCAACGCCCTCGGCAAGTTCACTGATGGAGCGCTCCACCCCGTCGGAAAGCAGCGTTAGTGTGGGAAATAGAAAGTCGTCGAACGGGGGAACGGCCATGGTGGAATTCTCCGGGCGGGTACTCGGTCGCTTCTTTAAAGCACCTTCGACAGCGCCTCGAGCGAGCGGTCGTAGCGGTAGGTGATGTCCATGTGCGTGTCGTCGAACTCCTCGTGCACCACGCGCGCTCCCGCCTTGCGCAACTCCGCCGCCAGCATGCGCGCGCCGAGGTCGAGGTTGAACTCGTCGCGCGTGCCGCAATCGACGAACACGAGCTTGAGCCGCTTCGCCGCCTTCCGGTAGCGCGCGCTGCCCGAGACCATGCGCACGGGGTCCCACGCCAGCCAGCGCTTCCACACTGCGGGGATCAGCTCGCCGGTCTTGACGTCGAACGGCAGGTCCACGCGCAAAGGCCGCTTCGGGTTCGGCGAGTACGCGGCCGCCATCGCGATCACGTTGAGCACCTTGAGCCAGTCGTAGCCCTTCTTCGGCGCACGCTGAAACGCCGCCCACCACTTCTGGATCGAACCGTACTTGTCGAACGCGCGCACCACCGCCGGGAAGTCCGGCAGGTAGCAGTACTCGAACGCGGAATCGCCCGAGTGGTCCGCCAGCGCGCCGAACACGTCCGGGTGGCGCAGCCCCTGCACGATCGCGCCGAAGCCGCCGCTCGATTTGCCGAAGACCGCGCGGTGCGCCGCCTGCGCCTTCGTGCGGAACGCGTGGTCGATCCAGGGCACGAGTTCCCTCACCAGGTGCGTCTCGTAGTTCCCATGCGCGCTCGAGTCGAGGTACTGGCTGCCGCCATAGAGCGTGAAGCAATCGGGCATGGCCACGATCATGGGCTGGATCTTGCCGGTCGCGATCAGGCGGTCGAGGCGCATCGGGAGCGTCTCGCCCCAGCCGGAGTCGTTGAGCATCATCGTGCCGCGCCCGGTGAAGCCGGCGAGCGCGTAGACCGAGGGGTAGCGCCGCCTGGTGTTGCGCGGATCGTCGTAGCCCGCCGGCAGGTAGACCGGGATCGTGCGCACGGCCGGGTCGCCGAGCGGGTTTCCGCGCAGCGCCTGGCTCTCGAAACGGACAAGAACGATGCGCCCGAAAGCGGAGGCGCGCGTCCTGGCGCGGCCCTCGACGAGCGCGCCGGCGAGCGCCCCGTGACCGGGCCGGGCGGGATGGGTCTTGGGGGAACGCGGTTTGGATGTCATGGGTGGCAATGTAGCGGATCCTCTGCTAACCTCATAGCCGCCTTGCGCCGCGTGCCCCGCCCACGCGCCGGCGCCCCGATCCGATCCGGAGACACCCCATGCGCCCACGCCAGGCCACCACAGCCGTCATCGCATTCGCCTCGGTCCTCGCGGCCTTTGCGCTGCTCGATCATCCGCACCCGGTCCGCTCGGCGGCGCCCCCGGTGACCGACTTCACGAACTTCGAGAGCGACCCCGTCCACCCGATCGCGCTCTCGCCGAACGGGCAGCGCTTGTTCGCGCTCAATGTCCCCGATGCGCGGCTCGAGGTGTACGACGTCACGCCCGAGGGGCTGTCGCTCGTGGACGAGATCCCGGTCGGGCTCGAGCCGGTGTCGGTCGCGGCGCGCACCGACAACGAGGTGTGGGTCGTCAACCACCTCTCCGACGACATCTCGATCGTGGACGTCGCCGCCGGCAACGTCGTGCGCACGCTGCGGGTGGGCGACGAGCCGACCGACGTCGTGTTCGCGAAGACCTCGCTCGTCCCGGGTGCGCCCCGGCAGGCGTTCGTGTGCCTCTCCGCGGAGGACCGCGTCAAGGTGTTCGACCCCGTGACGCTCGCGCAGGTCGGCGCGCCGATCGCGCTCTTCAGCGACGACCCGCGCGCGCTCGCGCTCTCGCCCGACACCACGAAGGTCTACGCGGCCGCATTCGAATCCGGCAACAAGACCACGATCGTGCGCTTCCAGGACGTGACCGCCGGCGGCGGGCCGCCCGCGCCGAGCCCGCCCATGCGCAGCGACCTGCCGGCCGCGCCCGACGTCGGCTTGATCGTGCGCCACGACGGCACGCACTGGGTGGACGAGCTGGGCCGCAACTGGGATGCGCGCGTCCCCTACACGCTGGCCGACAAGGACGTGTTCGTGATCGACGCCGCCACGCGCACGATCACGCGCGAGATCACGGGCGTCGGCACGCTGCTGTTCAACCTCGCGCCGAACCCGGTCTCGGGGAAGCTGTTCGTCACCAACACCGAGGCCATGAACGCGACGCGTTTCGAACCGAACCTGCGCGGCTCGTTCGTGCGCAACCGCGTCTCGATCGTCGACCCCGCGACCGGCGTGGTGACCCCGGTCCACCTGAACGGGCACATCAACTACGCGACCTCGCCTGGCTCGCCGTCCGAGATCGCGCTCTCGCTGGCGCAGCCGACCGACGTGCGCTTCACGCCGAACGGGACCAAGGCCTACGTCGCGGCGCTGGGCTCGAACAAGCTCGGGGTGCTCGACGGTGCGACCGCCGCGGTGACCGGGCGCGTGACCGTGGGCCAGGGCCCGGTCGGGCTCGCGATGGCACCCGACGGCGCGCGCGTTTACGCGCTCAACCGCTTCGACAATTCGATCTCGATCGTGACCACCGCGAATGACCAGGTGCTCGCGACCGTCGCGCTCGGCTTCGACCCGACGCCTTCGACGATCAAGAACGGGCGGCCGTTCCTCTACGACGCGGCGGCGACGTCGGGCCACGGGGACGCGTCGTGCGCCTCGTGCCACGCGTTCTCGAACTTCGACAACATCGCGTGGGACCTCGGCAACCCGCAGGGCAACTAC
This sequence comes from Candidatus Eiseniibacteriota bacterium, assembly GCA_046598045.1. Lineage (GTDB taxonomy): Bacteria > Eisenbacteria > RBG-16-71-46 > RBG-16-71-46 > DASYSL01 > JANPEF01. The sequence goes on along the minus strand of JBKJJJ010000157.1, from coordinate 9,568 downwards.
CAGAACCCGCCGCCGAACCAGGTCGCCGGCGCGTTCCTGCAGGGCTTCCACCCGATGAAGGGCCCGATGACCACGCAGACGCTGCGCGGACTGGGTGACATCGGGCTCATGCACTGGCGCGCCGACCGCGCGGGTTTCCTCGCGTTCAACGGCGCATTCGTCGGCTTGATGGGCCGCGCCGACTCGCTGTCAGCCGGCGACATGCAGTCGTACGCCGACTTCATCGCGACCGTGCGCTTCGGGCCAAACCCGAACCGGCTGCTCGATCGCTCGCTGCCGAACCCGCCGAGCGGTCCGAGCGCCGCGCGTGGCGAGAACGAGTACATGAACGTCACGCATGACGGCCCGTTCACCTGCAACAACTGCCACCTGGTGCCGACGGGTACGAACAACCAGGTGATCAACAACGAGGCGCTGCTCGAATCCCAGGACATCAAGGTCCCGCAACTCCGCAACGAGTACGAGAAGAACCACATGTCCCGCGCTCCGGGCAGCGTCAACCGCGCAGGCTACGGATTCACGCACGATGGGGCGTTCGACAATCTCGTCAATTTCCTGAACCTCCCGGTGTTCAACTTCCCGGGCGGGAACCCGCAGCGCGCGGACGTCGAGGCATTCCTGCTCGCGTTCGACACGGGCACTGCCCCGGCGGTCGGCCGACGCATCACGCTCGGCACCGCGAACCGCGACCTGTCCGCGACCACGTCCTTGCTCGATACGCTCTACGCACGGGCGGCGGCGAGCGATTGCGACCTGGTCGTGCTCGGCAAGTCGGGTGGCTTGCGGCGCGGCTGGCTGTATGCGCCGGCGAGCGGCGACTTCGGGTCGGATCGGGTCGCCGAAGCGCGCCTGTCGAAGGCTGCGCTGCGCGCCCTCGCGGCGGACGGGTCGGAGCTGACGTGGTTCGGCGTGCCACCGGCATCGGGCCTGCGCATGGCGCTCGACCGCGACCGCGACGGTTACCTCGACCGCGACGAACTCGACGCCGGTTCGAACCCGGCGAACCCGCAGTCGACCCCGCCGCTCGTCGACGCCGGCCCGGGTCCCGGCTCCACCGCGCACGTGGCGTTCGCCGGTGGCGCGCCGAACCCGTTCCGCGCGGGCAGCACGACGTCGCTGCGCTTCACGCTTCCCCGGGCGGGCGACGCGAAGCTCGAGGTGTTCGACCTCGCCGGCCGCCGCGTCGCCGTGGTGCTCGATCGGCGCCTGCCTGCCGGCCCCGTCGAGGCGACGTGGGACGGCGCGGACGCATCCGGCCGCCAGGTCGCGGCCGGCGTGTACTTCTACCGCTTGAGCGCGCTGGGCGAGCGCATCACTCGGAAGGGCATCCGCGACTAGAACCCATCGAAGATCACGCCCCGGCTCGCCATCGCGTCGATCACGAAGCGCACGGCGTCCGGGTTCGACGCGATCTTCTCGGGGGGCAGCACGCCGGCCGAGGGCATCCCGCCCGCGGCCGCGAGCTGCGCGATGACCGAGGTCGTGAACGCGGTCGTGCGCGCCATCGCGGTCAGCTTCGTGGCGGGGTCGTAGCGGTCGACCATGGTGATCGCCTGCGCGCGGCCGTTCGCCCAGCGCGCGCGCACGACGAGCGCGACCAGGTCGGCCGGCGGATCGACCACGCACTGGGCGCGGAACTCCTCGAGGAAGCGCTCGCTCGCGAGCAGCGGCTGGATGGCTGCGGCGTGGCCCGGCCAGCGCAACGTCTTCTCCTCCATGGTCCGGACCCCGGGCAGCGTGTGGATCAGCGTGCGCAGCCCGTCCGACAGGAACGCCTCCATCGTGCCCACTCCCGCGACCTCCTCGGGCCGCGTCTCGCTGAACACGGGCAGCTCGGTCGGCACGCCGTCCCGCACGATGCGCGCCGGGCGCGTGTACTCCTCGACCAGGTCGTCGAGCGACCAGGTGACGACGTAGCCGTAGGGCCGCGTCTTGTCCTGCGCGACGCCGCCGACCAGGATCTCGAGCATCTCGGGCGCGCCGTGGCGCACGTACAGGTCCCCGGCGAGCAGGTGGGACAGCCCGGGCGCGAGGCCGCAGTCGGGCGCGATCGTCACGCCGGCCTTGTGCGCGGCGCCCTCGAGCGTCAGCGGGTCCTGCCCGGCGAACGAGACGTCGACCATGTTCCGGCCCGCGTCGATCGCGGCCTCCATCGCACCGAATCCGAAGCGCGACGGCAGCGCCCCGACCGCGAGGTCGTACTTCGAGATCAACCGCGCGAGCCCGTCCTTGTCGGACGCGTCCGCCTCGACCCAGTCGAGGTTGCCGAGCGCGGGCAGGTCCGGCTGCCGCACGTCGGCGACCGTCACCGCCGCATCCCCCAGCGAGCGCGCCAGGTCCGTCGCGATCACCCGCCCCTGCGCGCCGCCTCCGAGCACCACGATCTTCATGACATTCCTTTCACGAGGGGAAGGCCCCGACCACGTCACCGGGGCCGCTTTTGGCCGTACTCCTGATAGAATCGAGACCTCAACTTCAAGTCCGAGGAGGACCCATGTCCGCCGAGACCCCTGAGACCGACTGGCAGAGCAAGCTCACGCCCGAGCAATTCCGGGTCGCGCGCGAGGGCGACACCGAGCGCGCGTTCACGGGCAAGTACTGGAATTGCCACGAGGACGGCATCTACCGCTGCGTGTGCTGCGGCAGCGAACTGTTCCGCTCCGACGAGAAGTACGACTCCGGGAGCGGCTGGCCGAGTTTCTGGCGCACGAGCGGTGACGACCGCGTCAAGATCGTCAAGGACACGACGCACGGGATGGTGCGCGAAGAGATCCGCTGCGCGAAGTGCGACGCGCACCTCGGCCATCTCTTCGACGACGGGCCGCTGCCGACGGGCCTGCGCTTCTGCGTCAACTCGGCGTCGCTCGACCTCGCGCCGAAGGATCCGAAGGACCCGAAGGTCGAGTAGCTCCTGACGACTCGAGGCCAGCATGACGGCTGGGCGGCGGGTCGGCAAGTCCGGGCGCTCATGGACGTATCAACGCCGTTTCAACGCCGTTTCAAAGACGTCAGTTGCGAGAGGTATTTTTCTTGGAAGAGATCGGACCGCGAGAATCGGCCGCGAGGATCCTCTGCAGTTTGGCCGGATCATTCGGCAGCAACGCCACAGGCCCGGCCAGCCTCGGCACGAGCTGCTTCCACACGGGCTCGCGCCTGAAGACGGTGCGGAACAGCGGCAGCGCCGCGTCCTCCTGCCCGACCGAGAACAGGCCGACCGCCTCCCAGAACACGATCTCCATGTTGTCGGGCGCGAGGCGCGCGCCTTCGGTGTATGCCACCTGCGCGGCCTTCAAGTCGTTCGCCGTCACCGCCGAATCGCCGCGATCCACCCAGCGGTACGCGCGCCACGCGGTCACGAGCCGGCGCAACTCCTTGATCGGGCGCGGCGAGTCGTCGACGCGCAGGTCCATGATGCGGTCCGCCCACGGGCGGTCGCTCGCGGTCCCGTGCACGATCACGATCGCCGCCGACTGCTGCCCGCGAATGTCCCCGCCCGCAGCCTGCGCGGCCTCGAGCGTTTGCAGCAGGCGCTCGGCGAGGTCGCCCTTCGCCGCGCGGTAGGCGCGCGCCATCGCCGGCCACACCCGGTCGTTCGCCATGAGGTTCGCCTGGCAGGAGAATTGTTCGCCGACCTCGTGCCCCGCGGCCGCGATGCACTTCGGCCCGCTGTAGGCGGCGACGCGCCCGTGCGTGTCGACCATCGCGACCTGCCGCCCGCCGCGGCCCGAGTCGGCCGCCACCAGCTCCGCGAGCGCGTCGGGGGCGGATTTCCCGGCCTTCATCAAGGCCAGCCCGCGCGGGCCGTACGCGATCTCGACCAGCGACTGCGTGGCGACCGCGCCGACGCCGGGCTCGGCCCACGGCACGACGGGGCCGACCGCGAAGTAATGCGACTGGACCGCGACGCCGAGGTCGCCCGTGACCGAGTCGCGCGCCACGATCGAGAACGTATGGACCGGCGTGCCGGCGGCCGCCGGGGCGGCGCACAGCGCGAGGATGAGGGACGCGAAGTGTCGGCGCATGACGGGCCTCCTTATGGGGATTGCGGCTTGAGATACACGACTGCGAGCGGCGGCAACGTGAGCACCACCGATTGTTCCTGCCCCTGCCACGGGATCGGCTCGGCGATGAGCCGCTGCGGATTGCCGACGCCGCTCCCGCCCCAGGCGCGCGCGTCGGAGTTGACGAACTCGACGTAAGACCCCGCCGCCGGGACGCCGACGCGGTACGCCTGGCGCGTGACCGGCGTGTAGTTCGCGGCGATCACGACGTGGCTGGCCCTGGCCTTCGCGTAGCGCGCGTAGACGAGCACGCTCTGCTCGACGTCGGCGTTGTCGATCCACTCGAACCCGTCCCAGTGGTAGTCGACCTGGTGGAGCGCGGGGTGCGCCTTGAGCACGCCATTGAGCTCGCGCACGAACGCGAGCATGCCGCGATGGAACGCACCGGTCTCGGGGTCGTCCAGGAGGTGCCAGTCGAGCCCGCGCGCGTCGCTCCACTCGCGCCACTGCCCGAACTCGCCGCCCATGAACAGCAGCTTCTTGCCGGGGTGCGCGAACATCGAGGCGTAGAGCGCGCGCAGGTTCGCGAAGCGCGCCCACGCGTCGCCCGGCATCTTGCCGAGCAGCGAGTACTTGCCGTGCACGACCTCGTCGTGCGAGAGCGGCAGAAGGTAGTTCTCGTTCCACGCGTAGTAGAGCGAGAACGTCATCTTCGCGTGGTGGAAGCGGCGGTAGATCGGGTCCTGCTTCATGTAGTAGAGGGTGTCGTGCATCCAGCCCAGGTTCCACTTGAGGTCGAAGCCGAGCCCGCCGAGGTGGATCGGCCGCGATACGCCGGGCCACGACGTCGACTCCTCGGCGAACGTGAGCGCGCCCGGGAAGCGCTCGTGCACGAGCGCGTTGAACTTCTTGAGGAACTCGACCGCCTCGAGGTTCTCGCGCCCGCCGAACTTGTTCGGCTCCCACTCGCCTTCCTTGCGCGAGTAGTCGAGGTAGAGCATCGACGCCACGGCGTCCACGCGCAAGCCGTCGATGTGGAAGCGGTCGATCCAGTAGAGCGCGGACGACCACAGGAACTCGGCGACCTCGGGCCGGCCGTAGTTGAAGATCGACGTGCCCCAGTCGGGGTGCTGGCCCTTGCGCGGGTCGGCGTGTTCATAGAGATGCGCGCCGTCGAACACCGCGAGCCCGTGCGCGTCCTTCGGGAAATGTGCGGGCGCCCAGTCGAGCAGCACGCCGAGGCCGGCCGCGTGCGCCGCGTCGACGAACGCTCGGAACTCGTCCGGCGTGCCGAAGCGCGCCGTGGGCGCGAAGTAGCCCACGGTCTGGTAGCCCCAGGACTGATCCAGCGGGTGCTCGGTCACGGGCATCAACTCGAGGTGCGTGAATCCGAGGTCCGCCACGTAGGGCACGAGCTGCTCGGCGAGTTCGTTCCACGAGAGGAACCGCCCGCCGGGCTCGGCCTCCTCGTCCTCGACCGGGCCGCGTTTCCATGAGCCGAGGTGGACCTCGTAGATCGACATCGGCTGGTCGGGCGCCTGCGCGCGCGCGCGGCGACGCACCCACGCGGTGTCCTTCCACGGGCGCGTCTGCTCGCTCACGACGATCGACGCGGTATCGGGCCGGCGCTCCATGAAGCGCCCGAGCGGATCGGCCTTCCCGCGCCGCACGCCGTCGGCGCCGAGGATCTCGTACTTGTAGACCTCGCCCGGGCCGAGCCCCGGCACGAACAGCTCCCAGATGCCGGCCTCGGGCCTCAGGCGCATCGGGTGCGCGCGGCCCTCCCAGCGATTGAAGTTGCCGACCACGCTCACGCGCTGCGCGTGCGGCGCCCACACCGCGAACGCGACGCCCGGCACGCGCTCGTGCGCGCGGGCATGGGCGCCCATGCGGTCATAGAGCTCGACGTGCGTGCCCTCGGCGAACAGGTGGAGGTCGAACGAGGTCAGGATCGGGCCGAAGCGGTAGGGATCGTCGCGCACCACGGTCACCGAGTCGCCGCCCAGGACGAGCGTGATCTCGAGCTTGTAGGCGAACGGCGCGCCCTCGCCCTCGAACACGGCCTCGAACAGGCCTGACTCGTGGACGCGCTCCATCACCGTGGAGCCGCGCCCGCGCTTGACCTTCACCATGATCGCGCCCGGGACGAACGCGCGGATCGCGAGCGCCGGGCGTCCGTCCGCGCCCTGCACGACGTGCGGCCCGAGCGCCGCGAACGGCTCCCCGTGCTCCCCGCGCGTGAGGCGGAGGACGTCGGCCGGGGCGAGCGTCACGAGGCGACCATCTGGAGCTCCATGCCGATCCGGTCCGCGATGTGCATCACGGTCTCGAGGTCGGGCTGGCGCACGATCACCATGCCGTCGGAGATCAGCGTCTGCTTCCAGTCCCGCCGCTGCGCGCCGACGGGCAGCAGGTCGAGCGCGGCGACATGCGGCCCGAACTCCGCCAGCAGCGGGCCGAGGCCCTCGATGCGGCGGATCGTGCCCTCGCCCTGCGCGCGCTTGAAGATCGAGATCGCGTTGTACTTGCGCGTGATCGGCTGCGGGAAGCGCCCGTGCACGATCGCCTCGCCGAAGCCGCGAAAGAGATCGATGTCGGACGCGTAATTCATGAGATCGACCGTGAACGCGCCCGGGGGGCGCGCCCCGATCTCGCCGAACACGACCTCGCCGTCCGCCTTCCGGTACCACTCCATGTGCGTGAAGCCCTCGCGGAAGTTCATCGCCTTCAGCACCGCCTCGCCCAGCGCCTTCCCGCCGGCGAGGTCGGGCGCATCGGGATCGCGCAGCGCGACGGTCTGCGGGCTCACCCACTCGAGCTGCCGCGCGAGCAGCGGCCGCGGCCGGTACCAGCAGATGTTGTAGTAGAGGATCTTCCCGTCGCCACACACCGTGTCGAACGTGAACTCCTCGCCGTCGATGAACTCCTCGACGCTGACCTCGGGCACGTGGCGCAGCTTCGGGAGCGCGGCCTCGAGCGCTTCGGCGTCGTCGAGCCGAAACGTGTCGGCCGAGCCCGCCCCCGCGATCGGCTTGATGATCGCCGGGTAGCCGATCCGCGCGATCGCCGCGCGCACCCCGGCGATGTCGTGCGCATTGGCGTGGCGCGGCGTCCGGATGCCGGCGCCGTCGAGCACCTGCTTCATCACTTCCTTGTCGCGGAAGGGCACCGTCTCGGCCACCGTCATGCCGGGCGCGCCGATCGCCTCCCTGATGCGCGCCGCCACGATCATCAGCGGCTCCCAGAGCGCGACCACGCGGTCGATGCGCACGTGCTCGGCGATCTTGAGCGACTCGGCGACGAGGCGCTCCTCGTCGGCGAAGCCCGGCCCCTGGACGTACGCCGCGAGATGGTCGCGCGCGTCCGGGGGCAGCACGCGCTCGGACTGGTCGCCGAGCCCGATCACGCGCGCGCCGGACTCCGCGAGGCCCCGGACGAACTTCGGCATCTCGGGCGGGTAACCGGGAGAGAGGAACAGGACGTTCATGCGAGCTCCACGCGGATGTTCGAGACCACGGCCTCGAGCGCGTCCTCGACCACGCGGGTCTCGGGATGGCGCACGATGATGTAGCCCTCGCCCTCGTACGTGCCCGCGGGCGCCTGGCCCGCCTGCGGCAGGTGCGCCTCGACCACGAGCGACCCGAGGTCCTGCGCGATCCGGTCGAGCCCGAGCACGCGGCGCACGCGCCCCATGCCCTGCCCGCGCAGGTACGCGCAGCCGACCGCATAGCGGCGCTCCGGCGCGTCGAACTGGTCGAGCGTTGCGAGCCGCGCCCAGGCGCGGTAGAAGTCGGTGTCGTGCGCGTAGGAGATCAGCGTCGTGAACTGCGCGCCCGGCGGCCGCGCGCCCACCTCCGAGATCGCGACTTCGCCGTCCGTCTTCCGGAACCACTCCATGTGCGCGAACCCGGTCTCGAGCCCGAGCGCCGAGAGCGCGGCGAAGCCGTCGCGCCGGATCGCGCCGTACTCAGGCCCGTCGATCGCGCGCGGCAGGAGCACGCACCACTGGATCCACGGCTCGCGCAGCACCTCGAGCGGCGACGGCGCGTAGCGGCTGATCGAGTACCACGCGGGCTCGCCGTTGACCACGACCGCGTCGAACGAGTGCTCCTCGCCGGTGACGAACTCCTCGAGCATCATCGGCGCGTCCTGCCCTGGCGGCATGTGCGCACACGCGGCGTCGAGTTGTTCGCCCGAGTCGAGGCGGAACGTATTGCGCGCCCCCGCCCCCGCCTGCGGCTTCGCAACCAGCGGATAGCCGACGCGCCCGGCGAACGCGGCGGCCTCGACGAGCGAGCGCGCGAGCGTGTGGCGCGCGCACGGCAGGCCGGCGCTCTCGAGCACGGACTTCATGCGCGCCTTGTCGCGAAAGTTCGCCGCCGCCTCGGAGGAGAGCCCGGGCACGCCGAGCGCCTCGCGCGCGAGCGCGAGCGGGACCTGCAATTCCTCGAGCGTACCGATCAGCCTCGCCGGCAGCCCGAGGTGCTGCGCGATCGCGCGCGCGGCGCGCTCGATCTGTAAGGGATCGAGGCAATCGTCGACCCGGTAGTGCACCGCCAGCCGCGAGCGCAGGCCCGGCGGCAGCTTGTCCTCAGGGTCGGTCGACACCACGGCGAGCCTCACCTCGTCGAGCCGGGAGACGGCATCGACGAAGCGCAGCGTGGCTTCGAGAAAGTAGGGCGCGACGAAGATGACGGGGCGCATGGGGATGGGGTAGTCTAGCCGCGCGCATGATCCCACTCAAGGTTCTGTTCGTCACCGCCGAGGCAGCGCCCTTCGCCAAGACCGGCGGCCTCGCGGACGTGTCGTTTTCGCTCCCCCGCGAGCTGGCGGGCTTGGGGCACGACGTGCGCGTCGTGTTACCGCTCTATCCGCGGGTGCGGGAGCAAGCCCGGGAGCTCACGCCCGTCGACGGCCCGGGCCGCATCGTGATCCCCGGTGCCCGCCACGCGTTCGAGTGCGGGGTGTTCCGCGCGAAGTTCCCCGGCACCGGGCTCGACGCGTGGTTCATCGACTGCCCGGCGCTGTTCGACCGGCCGTCGATCTACACGCAGGACGCCGACGAGCACCTGCGCTTCGTCGTCCTCACCCGCGCCGCCATCGAGCTCGCGCAGCGCTGGCAATGGGCGCCCGACATCGCGCACGCGCACGACTGGCACACCGCGCTGCTGCCGCTCTACCTCAAGACCGTCTACGCGTGGGACCGCCTGTTCGAGCGCACGCGCTCCCTGCTCACGATCCACAATCTCGGGCACCAGGGCGTGTTCGGCTCGGACGTGCTCCTGGACCTCGGCCTCGGGGAGGGAGCCAAGCTCCTCCACCAGGACGACCTCAAGGCCGGGCGCATCAACTTCCTCAAGACCGGGCTCCTGCTCGCGGACAAGCTCTCGGCGGTCAGCCCGACCTACGCGCGCGAGATCCAGACCGGCACGTTCGGCTTCGGCCTCAACGAGCTGCTGCGCACGCGCGGCGCCGACCTGTCGGGCATCCTGAACGGCATCGACACCGACGCCTGGAACCCGCGCACCGACCCGCACCTGGTCGCGCGCTACTCGGAGAAGAGCCTC
>JBKJJJ010000152.1:0-10758 GCA_046598045.1 Candidatus Eiseniibacteriota bacterium | reverse complement strand
GCGTGCCATCGGCGAGCGCGGCGATCACGGCCTCGCGGTCGAGCGCGCCGCGCAGCGGCGGATTCATCTTCGCGTTCGTGTCGTAGTCCCCGACCGCTTCATCGGTCAGGGCGATGTAGTGCGGAGCGGTCTCGCCGGTGGCCCGCACGCCGCGCGCCTTCGTCGCCCGCAACGCCAGCACCGAACCCGCCGCGCTCATGTGCGCCACGTGCAGCCGCGCGCCGGTGAGCGCCGCCAGCTCGAGGTCCCGCGCCACCGCGACGACCTCGCACGCCGCGGGGATCCCGGGCAGCCCGAGCCGCGCCGAGACCGCGCCCTCGTGCATCACGCCGTCGCCGCGCAGCGCGAGGTCCTCGGCGTGCGTGATCACGGGGAGCGACAGATCGCGCGCGTATTCGAGCGCGTGGCGCATCAGGCCCGCGTGCATGACCGGCCGCCCGTCGTCCGAGAACGCGACCGCCCCCGCCTCGGCGAGCGCCGCGAGGTCGGCGAGACGCTCGCCGAGCAGTCCGGGCGTGATCGCGGCCACGACGTGCACGCGCGCGAGGCCCGCCTGCGCCGCGCGCGCGAGCACCCACGCCACGCGCGCGGGCTCGTCGAGCCCGGGCGAGGTGTTCGGCATGCACGCAACCGCGGTGAAGCCGCCCGCCACGGCCGCGGCCGTGCCGCCCGCGATCGTCTCCTTGTCACTCTGGCCGGGCTCGCGCAGGTGGACGTGCGCGTCGACCAGGCCGGGCGCGAGCACCGCGCCCGCGAGGTCGACGGTCTCCGCCCGCGCCGCGCCGGCATGCGTGCGCGCCGCGGAACCGCGCGCGGTGGTGACGCCGTCGACCACCAGCAGGTCCTCGTCGCGCACCGTCCCGGCCGCGGGGTCGGCGAGGCGCGCGTTGACGAACAGCCAGGCGCGGCTCACGACGCGGCCTCCACCGGGTCGAGCCCGCGGCACCAGCACAAAGCGGCCATGCGCACGGCGACGCCGTTCGTGACCTGCTCTCTGATCAGGGACTTCGGGCTGTCGGCCACGTGCGAGGCGATCTCGACGCCGCGGTTCATCGGGCCGGGGTGCATGACGAGGACATCGGGCTTCGCGCCCGCGAGCCGCTTGCGCGTGAGGCGGTAGCGCCGCGAGTAGTCGGCGACCGAGGGCAGGTTCGATTGCGCGATGCGCTCGACCTGGAGCCTCAGCGCCATCACCGCGTCTGCGCCCTCGACCGCGTCGGCGAGCGCGGCGGTCGCGCGCACCGAGCCGCCCGCGCTGCGATCGCCGAGTGCCGAGGCGTCGGCCGGCAGCAGCGCGGTCGGGCCGCACAGCGTGACGTGCGCACCGAGCTTCGTGAACGCCCACATCGCCGAACGCGCGACCCGGCTGTGCGCCACGTCGCCCACGATCGTGATGCGCTTGCCGGCGAGCGAGTCCCAGTGGTCGAGCAGCGTGCGCGCATCGAGCAGGCCCTGCGTCGGGTGCTCGTGCGCTCCGTCGCCGGCGTTGATCACGCGCGCGGAGAGGTGGCGCGCGAGGAAGAGAGGTACGCCCGCGGACTGGTGGCGCACGACGACGAGGTCGATCCCCATGGACTCGAGTGTCCACACCGTGTCGAGCAGCGACTCGCCCTTGCCGACCGACGACCCGGCCGAGACGAACGACACGCTGTCCGCGCCGACGCGCTTCGCCGCCCACTCGAACGACACGCGGGTGCGGGTCGAGGGCTCGAAGAACACGTTCGCGACCGCCGTGCCCTCGAGCACCGGCTGCTTGCGCGACGGCGTGGCCAGCACGCGCCGAAACGCGGCCGCGCCCGCGAGCAGGCGCATGAGCTCGGGCGTGGGCAGCGTCTCGAGATCGAGCAGGTCGCGCCGCGCCGGCCCGGGCGGGGCCTGGCTTACGGGCGTGTCGGCGACAAGAGGATCGCGGGTGGCGAGAGGGCTCACTTCAGCCCTCCATCTCCTTGATGACGACGCAATCCTCGTGATCGATTTCCTTCACGCGGACGCCGATGATCTCCTTCTTGGAGGTCGGGACGTTCTTGCCGACGAAGTCCGCGCGCACCGGCAACTCGCGATGGCCACGGTCCACGATCACCGCGAGCTGGATCGAGCGCGGCCGCCCGAGGTCCATGATCGCGTCCATCGCAGCGCGCACGGTGCGCCCGGTGTAGAGCACGTCGTCCACGAGCACGACGACTTTGCCGGTCAGATCGAACGGCATCTCGGTCCCGCCGAGCACCGGCTGCGGCCCGACCTGCGAGAGGTCGTCGCGGTAGAGCGTGATGTCGAGCGAGCCCTGTGGCACTTCCTTCGACTCGAACTCGGCGATCTTGGCGGCGATGCGCTCCGCCAGCGGCACGCCGCGGCGGCGCACGCCGACCAGGACCAGGTCCTCGGTGCCCTTGTTGCGCTCGACGATCTCGTGGGCAATGCGGGTGATGATGCGACGCAGGCCCTCCGCATCGATGATCTCGGCCTTCTCCCGAACGGTCATGCTCACCCCCGCCTCCGGATACGAAAACGGCCTGACGCGTCGGGACGCGCACAGGCACGGTGGTCAATCGGCAGCATCATGGACGACCCCTTTCCAGCCTCGCGTGGGCCGGATTAAAAGGTGGAGTGGAACGGCACCTCTACGGGGGGAAATGTAGCAGGCGCGGAGCACGGGCGGCAAGCCCGTTGTGGCCAGCCGGGCCGGCGCGATGTGTTAGCCTGCCGGCCATGAAATCCGCTCGGCGCCGCATCCTCGTCACCGCGTTCGAGCCGTTCGACCGCCGCCGGGTCAATCGCTCCTGGCAGTGGATCGAGGCGTTCGTCAAGGAGAGCCGGCGTAGCGCGCTCGCGCACGTCGCCGACGTGGCGGTGGCGCAATTGCCGGTCGACTTCGTCGCGTTGCCGCGCACGCTCGCCCGGCTGTGGCGCGCCGAGCGCCCCGAGGTCTGGATCCTTGCCGGCGAGTCCGGCCGGGGCGACGCGATCCGCGTCGAACGCGTGGCGATCAACCTGCTCGACGCAAGGGTCCCCGACAATGCGGGCCGCAAGCGCGTAGACGCCCCAGTCGTGCGCGGCGGTCCCGCGGCGTACTTCGCGACGCTCGATCCGCGGCGCGCGCAGCGGGCGCTCGAGCGCGGCGGCGTGAAGGCGCAGTTGTCGTTGTCGGCGGGATCGTATTGCTGCAACCAGGCGTTCTACGTGGCGCGGCACCTCACGCGACGCACGAAGACGCAGGTCGTGTTCCTGCACATCCCGCGTCTCGGCGAGGAGCGCGGGCGACCGGCGCCGCGCGTGGACGATGCGGCGCGCGGGCTGGTCGCGCTCGTGCGCAATTGCGCCAGCCGCTGAATCGCCTTACCCCTCGACGACCACCTTCGAGAGATCCCATCCGCGGTCGAACAGCGCCCGGGTGGTGGCGAGGAGCCCGAGGCGACGGCGGCGCACCGCCGGGTCCTCGGCGTTGACCATGACCTTCTCGAAGAACGTGTCGATCGGCGCGCGCAGCGACAGCAGCACGCCGAGCACCTTCCCGTATTCGCGCGCGGCGAACAGCGGCTCGGCCTCGCGTGCGGCCCGGTCGACCGCCTCGTGGAGCGCGGCCTCGTTCGGGTCGGGCAGGTCGCCCACCACGCCGCCGGGCGCGTCCTCGGCCGCGCGCAGGATGTTCGCCACGCGCTTGAAGCCGACCACGAGCGGGACGAAGTCGGCGTTCGCGCGCCACGCCTTGAGCGCGGCGGCGCGCTTCGCGACGTCGGTCGGATCGGTCCCGCCCTCGCTCCCGCCGAGCGCCGCCGAGACTTCGTCGTAGGCGAAGCCACGTTCGCCGAGTGCGTTCGCCAGGCGGCCGGCCCAGAACTCGGCGAGCTTCGCTGCGATGCCTTCGGGCGCCTTCGCCTCGCGGCCGCGCGCGAAGATCGCGAGCGCCTCCTGCGTCAGCAGCGCGAGGTCGAGGGCGCGCCCCGAGTCGAGCAGCACGCGCACCACGCCGTTCGCCGCGCGGCGCACGCCGTACGGATCCTCGGACCCGCTCGGGATCTTGCCCGCGAGGAACGCGCCCGCCACCGTGTCCGCGCGATCGGCGATCGACAACGCGGCGCCCGCGACGCTCGACGGCAGGTCGTCGCCGGCGCCCTTCGGCCGCACGTGATCCTTGATCGCGACCACGACCGCGTGCTCCTCGCCGTGGCGCGCCGCGTAGTACGCGCCCATCACGCCCTCGAGGCTCGCGTACTCCTTGCCGCTACCGATCATCTCGGACAGGAGGTCGGTCTTGCACAGCAGCGCCGCGCGCTCGACGGTCCCGATCAAGTCCGCGTCCCAGTGCCCGGCGATCCACGCGCCGAGCGCCTTCATGCGCTCCGCCTTGTCCCGCATCGAGCCCATCTCGGCGAGCCACACGATGCCGGCGAGCTCCTGCACGCGGTCGGCCGGGGCCTTCTTGAGATCCGTGTCCCAGTAGAAGCGCGCATCCTCGAGCCGCGCGCGCAGCACCGCCTCGTTGCCGGCGGTCACGCCCGCGAGGTTTCGGTCGTCGCCGTTCCGCACGCCCACGAACGCGGGCAGCAGATCACCGCCCGTGGTCTCGACCGCGAAGTAGCGCTGGTGCTCGCGCAGCGCGGTCACGATCACCTCGCGCGGCAGGTCGAGGAACTGCGCGTCGAAGCGGCCGATCAGAGCCTGCGGGCGCTCGACCAGGTCGTTGTTGATGCCGACCAGCTCCGGGTCGTCGACCAGCCGCCCACCCGCGCCGAGCGCGAGGGCCTCGGCCTGCTCGACGATCACCGACTGGCGAAGCCGCGGGTCGGCGACCACGCCGGCGCCCGCGAGCGCCTCGACGTAGCCCCTCGGGTTCGCGATCGACACCGCGCCCGGGTGGAGGAAGCGGTGCCCGCGCGATTGCCGCCCGGCGGTCAGGCCGGCGAGCTCGAGCGGTAGCACGTCGTCGCCGAGCAACGCCACGACCCAGCGGATCGGGCGCGCGAACTTCAGGTCCGCTCCCGGAATCCAGCGCATCGACTTGGGGAACGACAGCCCCGACACGATGCTTGCGACCAGCGGCGGCAACAGCGTGGCCACGCCCTGGCCCGACCGCTTCACGGTGACCGCGACGTACTCGCCTTTGGGCGTCTTGACGCGCCGCACGTCCTCGATCGCCGCGCCCTTGCCGGTCACGAAGCCGGTCAGCGCCTTCGTCTCTTTGCCGTCCTTGTCCCACGCCGCGGCCACGGGCGGGCCGGTCGCCTCCTCCTCGTAGTCGTCCTGACGCGTCACCAGGTCGGTGACCAGCACCGCGAGCCGACGCGGCGTCGAAAACGTCACCACGTCGCCCACCGGCAGCCGCAGCTCGGCGATCGCCTCGCGCAACTCCGAGGCGAGCTGATCGAGCGCGGGCGCGATGTAGGAGGTGGGCAATTCCTCGATGCCGAGCTCGAGCAGGAAGTCCGCGCGCGGGTGGCTCACGACGTCACCCCGGCCTCGGCCGGCCTGGGCGCGAGCGGGAAGCCCTGCTCCTCGCGCTTCGCCATCCACGCCAGCGCGGACTGGCGCGCGAGCCGGCGCACGCGGCCGATGTAGCCCACGCGTTCGGAGACCGAGATCGCGCCGCGCGCATCGAGCAGGTTGAACAGGTGCGAGCACTTGACGACCGCGTCGTAGCCGGGCATGACCAGCTTGAGCCCGAGCAGGCGCTGCGCCTCGGACTCCCACATCGCGAACATCGCGAACAGCTGCTCGGTGTTCGCCTCCTCGAAGTTGTAGCGGCAGTACTCGAGCTCGTTCTGCATCCAGAGGTCGGCCCACGTGAGGTGCCCGCCGCGCCCGTCGGACGCGTACTTGAGCTCCTGCACGCTCTTCGTGCCCTGGATCGCCATCGCAATGCGGTCCAGGCCGTACGTGATCTCGCCCGAGATCGGGTCGAGGTCGATGCCGCCGACCTGCTGGAAGTAGGTGAACTGGGTGATCTCCATGCCGTCCATCCACACCTGCCAGCCGAGGCCCCAGGCGCCGAGCGTCGGGCTCTCCCAGTCGTCCTCGACCAGTCGCAGGTCGTGGTCCTTGGCGTCGATGCCGATCGCGGCGAGGCTCTCGAAGTAGAGATCGAGGATGTCGGGCGGCGACGGCTTGAGGATCACCTGGTACTGGTAGAAGCGCTGGAAGCGGTTCGGGTTCTCGCCGTAGCGCCCGTCCTTCGGGCGGCGCGAGGGCTCGACGTACGCCGCGCGCCAGGGCTCGGGGCCGCGCGCGCGCAGGAGCGCCGCCGGGTTGAACGTGCCCGCGCCGACCTCCCCCGCGTACGGCTGCTCGATCACGCACCCGCGCGCGTGCCAGAACGACTCCAACGTCAGCAACATGTCCTGGAACGTCCCGGCCTTGCCCTTGCTCATGCGGCTGCCCCTTCGATGGATGAGAGGAATGCCAGCGAGCGGAATCCGGAGAACTTGCTGACGTGGCTCTTGAGGTGAAGCTCGACCAGCCGCAACATCTCCCCGGCGCGCGGCAGCACCGAGGCCGCGCCGCCGAGCGCGTCGGCCGGCGACTGCGCGATGCGCGCCAGCGCCACGAGCGCCTCGCGCGAGGCCAGCGCGACCATGGGCTCGCCCTCGGCGCAGCGCGCGCACACGGCGCCGCCCCTGCCGGGCGCGAACCGCCCCTCGGGCTCCTTGCCGCAGCCCGCACAGCGCGCGCACTCGATCGCGTAGCCGAGCAGCGCCGAGGCGTGCATCTGGAAGGCGAGCGTGATCGAGGGCAGCACCTCGACCGGCGCGGCCTCGATCACGAGCAGCGCGTGGCGTACGAGCGCGTAGAGCCTTGGATCCGGTTCGACCTCGTGTACCAGCCGGTCGAGGAACTCGAGCACCGCCTGCGCGTGCGACACGCGCGCGATGTCGGTCGCCCGCCAGTCGGAGATCACGTTGACCTTGCTCAGCAGGTCGAGGTCGCGCCCGTCCTTGCGGTAGAGCACGACGTCGACCACGGAGAGCGGCTCGAGCCCCGCGCCGAACGGGCTCTTCGGCCCGCGCGCGCCCTTCGCCACGCCGCGCACGAGACCGAACTCGCGGCTGTAGAGCACCGCGATCCGGCTCGTGTCCCCAAGCGGGTAGGTGCGGACGACGACGGCTTCACAACGGGTCAGGGCCATGGGGCGGGGCGGTCTTTTCGGGGTTCGGGGACGCCGGCGATTGCACCACGCCGGCCGACGCGATGAGCTTCACCGCCTGTTCGACCGTCAGGTCGACCGGTCGCACGCTGGTCTCGGGAAAGAGGCGAAAGTACCCGCTGGTCGGGTTCGGCGTGTTCGGCACGAACACGCTGACGAGCCGGACCCCGGCCGTGACCGAGAGCGTCTCCGGCGGATCCGCCGAGCGAAAGGCGATCACCCACACGCCGGGCCGCGGATACTCGACCAGCACGACCTGCCGAAACGCCGTGCGGCGCCCGGACAGGAACGCCTCGCCCAAGCCTTTCGTCGCGGAGTAGATGATACGGGCGAGCGGAAGACGGGTCAACACGCGCTCCCACGCCGCGAGCGCGCCGGTGCCCGCGAGCGACGACGCGACGAACCCCGCAAGCAGCACGAGCAGGAACATGGCGACGATGCCGAGCCCGGGGATGCGCCCCTCGGGCAGCCACGTGGTGACGAGCGCGGGGAACTTGATGTAGCGCCCGAGCAGCCCGTCGAGGATCCACAGGAAGCGCAGCAGCACGAACAGCGTGATCGTGGTCGGGCCGAGCACCAGCAAGCCGGCCAGGAAATAGCCGCGCAGGCGCGCCCAGAACCCGACGCGCGGCGGCTCGAAATCCGGCAGGTGAAGCGCTTCGTCCGTCATGGCGTCCACCGCCCGCGCACGGGGCGCGTGATCGCCACCTGGCGCACGCGCCTCCGATCCGCCGCGAGCACGTCGAGCCGCATGCCGGCGACGGTCACGGCGTCCCCCGCCGCCGGGATCCGCCCGAGCCGCTCGAGCACGAGCCCGCCGAGCGTCTCGTAGTCGCCCTCGGGCAGCTCGACGTCGAGCGCTTCGTTGACGTCCGCGATGCGCATGGTCGCGTCCACCTGCCAGCGCCCCGCCTCGAGCCGGCGCACCGGCGTGGCCGCGGTCTCGCCCTCGTTCTTGATGTCGCCGACCAGCTCCTCGACCAGGTCCTCGATCGTCACCACGCCCGCGGTGCCGCCATACTCGTCGACCACGATCATGATCGGGCGGTGGCGCGCGCGCATCTCGCGCAACAACTCGTCGCAGGGCTTGGCCTCGGGCACGAACCCGATCGGGCGCAGGAGGCCGTCGACCGCGAGTTCGGTCGCCGGGGTGCGCAGGAGGTCGAAGAGGTGTACGAAGCCGACGATCTGGTCCGGGTTGCCGCGGTACGCCGGGATGCGCGTGAAGCCCGTGCGCTCGACCAGCTCGATGACCTCGCGCACCGGGGTGCCCGCCTCGACCGCCACGATGTCGGTGCGCGGGCGCATCACCTGCGCGACCGTGGTCTCGCCGAAGTCGAGCACGTTCGAGAGGATGCGGCCCTGCCCGGGTGCGACCTGGCCCTGCTCCTCGCTCTCGTCGAGCAGCAATTGGAAGTCCTGGCGCGACATCGCGCCGCGCGAGGGCGAGGTCTTCACGCCGAACAGCCGGAGCAGCGCGGTCGACGCCCCGGTCACGACCAGCACGAGCGGACGCATCGCCGCGTCGAACGATTCGAGCGGCGCGGTCAGGAGCACGGTCAGCCGGTCGGCCTGCGCGCGCGCGATCGACTTGGGCACGATCTCGCCGACGATCAGGAGCACGGCGGTCAGCCCGAGCACGACCCACGGCACGACGCCCTCGCCGAAACGGTGCGCGAACCAGAGCGTCGCGAGCGTGGCGGTGAACACGTTCGCCAGGTTGTTCCCGACGAGCGTCGCGCCGAACAGGCGGCGCGGGTCGTCGAGGAAGCGCAGCGCGCGCCCGGCGCCGGCGTCGCCCGTGTCCGCGCGATGCGAAAGGCGCGTGCGGTTCGCCGACACGATCGCGGTCTCGACCGCCGAGAAGAACGCCGACGCGAGCAGCCCGAGCGCGAACAGGAGCAGCGGCATCATGTCGCGGCGTCCGCGCTGCGCAAGGTCGCCGGCCCGCGCTGCGCCACGCGCACGCTCCAGACCTGGCGGCCGGTCACGGCCTCGATCGTGAGCAGCGCGCCGCCCAACTCGAGCGACTCGCCCTCGGCGGGCGACTGCGGAAAGAAGCGCGCGCACAGCGCCGCGAGCGTCTCCTTGTCCGACCCCGGAAGCGCGACGCCGATCAGCCGGTTCGCCTCGCTCACCAGCACGCTACCGCGGAAGATCGCCTGGCCCTCGCCCACCGGCCGCACCGCGGGCTCCTCCTCGTCGAACTCGTCCTCGATCGGGCCGACGATCTGCTCGAGCACGTCGTCGAGCGTCACGATGCCGAGCGCTTCGCCCCCCGCGTCCGCAACCACGGCGAGGTGCATGCGCTCGGCCTGGAACGCGCGCAACAGGCCCTCGAGGTCGCGCGTCGGCGGCACCACGAGCGGCTGGCGCATGATCGCGCGCACGGTCTTCTCCCCGGGGTCCTCGAGCTTGAAGCGCACGAGGTCGCGCGCGTAGAGCACGCCGACGACGCGCGCGATCGTGCCCTCGTAGAGCGGGATGCGGGCCTGGCGCGCGGCCGAGGCCTGCTCGAGCGCATCGGCGACCCTCGTCTCGGCGGACATCATGAGCACGTCCGCGCGCGGCGTCAGGATCTCGCCCGCGGTCTTCTCGCCGAAGCGGAACGCGCCGCGGAAGAGGCGGCTCTCCTCCGGATTGAGCGTGCCCTCGCGCGCGCCGACCTCGACCAGCGTCTCGAGTTCGTCCGCGGTCAGGTGCTCGGGCTCGTGGCGCTTGACCAGGCGCGACGCGGCCTGCGCGATGCGCTCGAGCCCCTTCGCGACCGGAGCGAGCGCGGGCGAGATCAGGTGGTGGATGCGCGCCAGCGCCGGCGCCACGGTCTCGTTCTTCTCGAACGCAAACGTCTTCGGCGTCAACTCGCACACCACCAGCAGGAACGCCGTCAGGCCGAAGGTCTCGACCGCGATCAGCGCCCACTCGGGCAGCGCGAAGCGGTCGAACGCGCGGTCCATCAGCACCGCCGCGGTCGCGGTCGCCGCCACGTTCGTCAGGTTGTTCGCGAACAGGATCTGCACCAGCGTCGCGTGCGGCGCCTCGAGCAGGCGGCGGAACACCTCGCCCACCGGGCCGGTCTCCTGCGCGAAGCGGCGGGCGCGCGCGCGCGGCACCGAGAACAGCGCGATCTCGATCGCGGAGAACAGCGCCGCCAGCACCGTCAGTGCGCCGAACAGCAGGATCAGGTTGCCGGAGCTCATGGCGCGACCGCCTTCGCCGCGGATGCGAACGCGCCGCGGTCGCCGGGCGCGCAGTCCTCGCGCATCGCGATGCTCTCGGCCGCGCGCATGACGCGCCGCTCGCCGGGCTTCATGTGGTCGTGCCCGCACAGGTGCAGGAGCCCGTGCGTGACCAGGCGCAGCAATTCCTCGCCCGGGTCGTGCCGGTAGCGCTTCGCCTGCGCGAACAGGCGCTCGCGCGAGACGTAGATCTCGCCCTCGAGCGCGCGGCTCTTCGGCCCGCGCGTGTCGTCATAAGTGAACGAGAGCACGTCGGTCGCGCGGTCGCGCTGCTTGAAGCGCGCATGGAGCGAGCGCAGGAGCACGTCATCGCCCAGCACGATCGTGACCGCCGGCCGCGTCACGCCCTCGCGCTTGAGCACGCGCGCGGCGTAGGCGACGAGA
>JBKJJJ010000135.1:0-6864 GCA_046598045.1 Candidatus Eiseniibacteriota bacterium | reverse complement strand
CCGCGGAGCTTCGACAGGTCGGTCAGGATGTCCTCGGTGATGCCGCCGCAGAAGTACTCGCTCTCCTGGTCGCTCGCCAGGTTCTCGAAGTACAGCACCGCGAGCGACGGCGGCCCGCTGATCCCGGACTTGGGCGCGCTCCCGCCGGCCGAGAGCTCGCGGTCGATCGCGGCCAACTCGCGCCGCATGTCGCCGATGTCGCGCGGGCGCTCGTCGGCGTCCTTGGTGAGACAGCGCCGCACCACATCGCGCAGGCGCGCCGGCACGGTCGCGGGGATCGCGTTCCACTCGGGCTCGCGCTCGAGCACGCGCCCGATCACGTCCGAGGCGGTCGCGCCGTCGAACGCGCGCGCGCCGGTCAGGCACTCGAACAGCACGCAGCCGAACGCCCACACGTCGGTGCGCCGATCGACCGCCATGCCGCGCGCCTGCTCGGGGCTCATGTACGACGTGGTGCCAAGCACGAAGCCCGCGCCGGTCATCGGCGCACCGATCGTGCGCATGGCGGACGCGTCGGGCGAGGATCCGGCCTCGAGCGCGCCGCCCTTCGCGAGGCCGAAGTCGAGCACCTTGACGATGCGCGACGGTCCGATCATCACGTTGCCGGGCTTGAGGTCTCGGTGCACGATCCCGCGCTCGTGCGCGGCCTCGATCGCCGCGGCGACCTGCCCGCCCAACTCGAGCGTCTCGCGCACCGCCAGCGGCCCGCGCGCGAGGCGCTGCGCGAGCGACTCGCCATCGACCAGCTCGAGCACGAGATACGGCGTGCCGCCCGCGTCCTCGAGTCCGAAAATCGCCGCGATGTTCGGGTGGCTGAGTGAAGCCAGGAGCCGCGCCTCGCGGTCGAAGCGCGCGAGCCGCTCGGGGTCCTTCGCAAACTCCGCGGGCAGGCCCTTGATCGCGACCTCGCGCCCGAGCCGCGGGTCGCGCGCGCGCCACACTTCGCCCATACCGCCAGCACCGAGCGGACCGACGACTTCGTACGGGCCGACCTTCGTGCCCGGAGTCAGGCTCATCCCCACACTCCCTTCTTCACGCTCTCGAACCTTGGATCAGCCCGCAGGCTGTCCCACACCGGAATGATGAGTCCCTGCACCACGATCGGCTCGCGCTCCACGATCGCGCGCTCCGCGAAACGCATCGCCTCGTCCATCAGGCCGGCCGCGCCCGCGGCGGTGGCCAGCCAGAACGGACCGACGTACTCCGAGCGCGAGCGCGCCTCGAGTTCGTCGTAGATCGCTCGCGCCTTCGTGACATCGCCGAGCTTGCCGTGAAGCCAGCCGAGGATCCCGAGCGCCCACTGGTGGCGGCCGGACACGCCCAGGAGCATCGGCACGAGCTCGAGTGCGCGCGCCTCGTTCCCGCTCGCGGCGTGCGCGCGGATCAGGTTCCACTGGCCCCAGAAGTTGTCGGGATCGGTCGACACCGCGCGCTCGGCGGCCACGATCGACTCGGCATGTTTGCCCGCGTAGGCGAGCACGAAGCTCTGCATGCCGCTGGCCCAAGCATTGAGCGGATCCTCGGCGACGGCGCGGTCGGTCTCGAGCACGGCGTCCTCGGGCGTCATCGCGCGGTAGGCGAGACCCCACAGCGCCCGTTCACAGCGCGCGCGGGTGTGCCGCGGATCGAGCTCGAGCGCGCGCCCCCACGAGGCGGCGGCCTTTGGGTAATCACGGTCGTACTGTGCCTGCACGCTGCCGATCGTCGCGAGCGCCTCGGGCTGGAGCGGGTCGAGCGCGAGCGCCCGCTGCGCGAACTCCTTCGAATGCTCCATGACCTGGGACGACGGCACGGCGTCGAACATCGCGAGCAGGCGGTACCCATCTGCGAGCAACCCGAACGCCTCGGCATACTCGGGATCGAGCGCGATCGCCTGCTCGAAGCACGCGATCGCCATCGGGATGAACCGGCCCCGCTGCGTCTGGTAGGCGCGGCCCTTGAGCAGCAGCTCGTACGCCTCGAGGTTCGACGTTCCGCGGCGCGCCGCCCCGGGTTGGCCCTTGGCGTGGAACGACACCTTGAGACGCGTGACGATGGTCGTCGCGATCTCGTCCTGCACGGCAAACACGTCGGTCGCCTCGCGGTCGTAGCGCTCGGACCAGAGCTGGTAGCCGTCGGCCGCGTTGACGAGCTGTACGGTGATGCGCAGGCGCTCGCCCGCGCGGCGCACGCTGCCCTCGAGCACGGCGGCGACGTCGAGCTTCTCGCCCACGATCCGCGGATCCTCGCGCTTGCCCTTGAACGCGAAGCACGACGAGCGGGCCGCAACCCGGAGCCCATCGACGTGCGCGAGCGCGTTCAGGATCTCGTCGGTCATGCCGTCGGCGAAGTACCCGTCGTCGGCCGCGCCCAGGTTGTCGAACGGCAGCACCGCGATCGAGTGTTCGTGCGTCGCCTCGCCGCGCGCGCCGCCGGCGGCGATCTCCGCGAGTTCGAGCCCGACGTCGCGGATGTCGCGCGGCCGCTCCTCGGCATCCTTGCGCAGGCAGCGCTTGAGAATCTCGCGCGCCTTCGGCGGCGTGGCCGATGGGAGCGCGGACCAGTCGGGCTCGCGCTCGAGGATCCTGCCGATCAGGTCCGACGTGGTCTCGCCGGTGAACGCCGCGCGGCCGGCGAAGCATTCGAACAGCAGGCAGCCAAACGACCAGACGTCGCTGCGCCGGTCGACCGCCTTGCCGCGCGCCTGCTCGGGGCTCATGTACGCCGCCGTGCCGAGCACGACGCCCGCCATCGTGGCGCCGCGTGCTGGCATCATGGTCGGCGAGTCGGAGAGCCCGCCGCCGCTCGAAGCCGGCGGCGCGTCGCTCTTGGCGAGCCCGAAGTCGAGCACCTTGACCGTGCCGGACGCTGTCAACATGACATTGCCCGGCTTGAGGTCGCGGTGGATGACGCCGCGCTCGTGCGCGGCCGCGATCGCGGCGGCGACCTGAACCCCGACGCGCAGCGCCTCGGCGGTCGGCAGCGCGCCGCGCGCGAGGCGGTCGGCGAGCGTCTCGCCGTCGACCAGCTCGAGCACGAGGTGCGGCACACCGTCGCTGGTCTCGAGGCCGTAGATCGCCGCGATGTTCGCGTGGTTGAGCGACGCGAGGGTCTGGGCTTCGCGCTCGAAGCGATCCAGCCGTTCGGGATCGCGTGCGAACTCGGCGGGCAGCGCCTTGATCGCGACCTCGCGCCCGAGGCGCGTGTCGCGCGCGCGCCAAACCTCCCCCATGCCGCCGGCGCCGAGCGGGGAGACGATTTCGTAGGGACCGAGTCGGATTCCCGCAGTCAGGGGCATCCGGGGAATCTACCGCATGCGCCTCAGCGGGTCACGCTCCCCGCCCCCGCCGGGCTGTGATAGCGTGTCGGCCCCACGTCCCGGACCCGATCCGTATCCTGAGGCCCCGATGACCGCCCACGACGGCACGATCTCGCACGTTTCCGATACCGCGCACTGGGTCGCCTACTACCGCGCGCTCGAGACCGATCGCCCGGACGCGCTCTTCCGCGACCCCTTCGCCCGCGAACTCGCCGGCGCGCAGGGCAAGGCGATCGCCGAGAGCATGAGCTCCATGCGCGGCGCCGCCGGCGCGTGGCCGATGGTCGTGCGCACCCGGTTGATGGACGACGTGATCGAGCGCGCCGCGCGCGAGAGTACGATCGACACCGTGCTCAACCTCGCCGCCGGGCTCGACGCGCGGCCCTACCGGCTCGCGCTGCCGGCCGCCCTGCGCTGGATCGAGGTCGACCACGCACCCATGATCGAGTACAAGACCACGCTGCTCGGCCGCGCGACTCCCAGGTGCGCGCTCGAGTCGGTCGCGCTCGACCTCGCCGACGGGCCCGCGCGCCGCACGCTGTTCGCCCGCGTTGGCGCGCCGGGACAGCGCGTGCTGGTCGTCAGCGAGGGGCTCCTCATCTATCTCGCGCCCGAGGACGTAGCCGGACTCGCCGACGACCTCTACGCGGCGCCGGGCATGCTGCAGTGGCTGTTCGACCTCGGCTCGCCGGCGCTGCTCCAGTTCATGGAGAAGAACTGGGGCAAGCGCCTCGCCGAGAGCGGCGCGCCGTTTCGCTTCGGCCCGGCCGAGGGCACCGCGTTCTTCGAGCCGCATGGCTTCCGCGAGCTGGAATATTTCTCGCTCTGGCAGAACGCGTTGCGGCTCGATCGCAAGCCGCCGATGGCCTGGCTGTGGCGGCTCGGGAGCATCTTCGCGTCGCCCGCGCGCAAGGAGGCGATCAAGCGCTTCTCGGGGATCGTGCTCGCGCAGCGAATGTAAAGCCCGGGGGCGGCTGTGGGCCTCGCAGCGGGGCGTGCGATACGTACAAAGCGTACACTTTGAACGCGCCCACCCGGACGACGACTCCACCCTCCGGCTTGACAACTCCTCGCCGGGGCCCCGTCCTTGCGCCCCCCGCGGGCCCCGCCTAGAATCCGGGCAGCAGCCTTGTTCCCTTTCCCGGAGGATTCGATGACCCCCGCCACCACCCCCGCCGGCGCGCCGGCGCAAGGGCGCCTCGCGCCGGTGAGCCTCGAGACGCTCCCGCCCTACTCGCCCACGACCTACCTCGACTTCTCGCAGCCCGCCGAACGCACCGCGTTCGAGAAGGCGCTCGCCGAGGTGAAGGCGCAGTTCGGCAAGACCTACCCACTGATCATCGGCGGCGAGCGCGCCGACGGCGGCGAGAATCCGTTCCCCACCACGAACCCCGCGCGCCCGTCCGAGGTGCTCGGCACGTTCCAGTCCGGCTCGCGCGCGCAGGCCGAGCAGGCGGTCGAGCCCGCCGCCGCCGCATTCGCTTCGTGGTCGCGCGTGCCCGCCGCCGAGCGCGCCGCCTACCTGGTCGAGGCCGCGCGCCGCATGCGCGAGCGCCGCAATACGTTCTCGGCGTGGATGGTGTTCGAGGTCGGCAAGTCGTGGGGCGAGGCCGACGCCGACACCGGCGAGGCGATCGACTTCCTCGAGTTCTACGCGCGCGAGATGCTGCGCCACGACCAGCCCGTGCCGCTCACGCAACTGCCGGGCGAGAAGGACTCGCAGGTCTACCTGCCGCTCGGTGTGGGCGCGGTCATCCCGCCGTGGAACTTCCCGCTCGCGATCTGCGTCGGCATGGCGAGCGCGGCGATCGTCACCGGCAACACGGTCGTGCTCAAGCCGGCGTCGGACTCGCCCGCGATCGCGTGGCAGTTCTACGCGCTCATGGAAGAGATCGGCCTGCCCGCGGGCGTGCTCAACTTCCTCACGGGAGGTGGCGCAACCGTCGGCGACGCGATCGTGCGCCACGCGAAGACGCGCTTCATCTCGTTCACGGGATCCAAGCCGGTGGGCATCGGCATCAACAAGCTCGCGGCCGAGGTCCAGCCCGGGCAGATCTGGCTCAAGCGCGTGGTCGCCGAGATGGGCGGCAAGGACGCGATCATCGTCGACGACGAGGCCGACCTGGACGCGGCGGTCGAGGGCGTCGCGGTCTCGGCGTTCGGGTTCGGCGGGCAGAAGTGCTCGGCGTGTTCGCGCGCGATCGTCACGAAGGGCGTGTACGACCAGTTCGTCACCAGGCTCCAGGCGCGGGTCGCGACCATGAGCGTGGGCGAGCCCGACCAGTACGGCATCTACATGGGCCCGGTCTCGAGCGAGCGCGCGTACAAGGGCATCCTGTCGTACATCGACAAGGGCAAGACCGAGGGCCGTGTGCTCAACGGCGGCGGCGCGGTCGCCGGCAAGGACGGCTACTTCATTGAGCCCACCGTGATCGCCGACGTCAAGCCCGACGCCACGATCGCGCAGGAGGAGATCTTCGGCCCGGTCCTGGCGGTGATCCCGGTCGCCGACTTCGACGAGGCGCTGCGCGTCGCGAACGGCACGGAGTACGGGCTGACCGGCGCGGTCTACTCGCGTAACTCGGCCAAGATCGAGCGCGCCAAGCGCGAATTCTTCGTCGGCAACCTGTACATCAACCGCAAGTGCACGGGCGCGATCGTCGGGGCCCACCCGTTCGGCGGGTTCAACATGAGCGGCACCGACTCGAAGGCGGGCGGGCGGGATTACCTGCTGCTCTTCCTGCAGGCGAAGTCGATTGCGGAGAAGACGTCGTGAAGCGGCTCGCCCTGCTCCTGGCACTGGCCGCCCCCGCTCTCTCGTCGGCGGCGCCCGCCCCGATCGCCTGCCAGCTCAACGCGCTCAACATGCGCGAACAGGGCCGTCACGAAACGCTGCAGAAGGCGCTGATGCCCACCGCCCACATCGAGGAGCGCCCCGACGGCTACGCGTTCCGCTGGAAGGGCGACGCGGCGACGTACTCGAAGCTGGTCGAGTTCGTGGGCTACGAGCGGCGCTGTTGCCCGTTCCTGCACTTCGAGGTCCAGGCCGCGGCGACAAGCGAGCCGCTCTGGCTGGTCGTGAGCGGGACCCCGGAGGTGAAGGCGTTCCTCGCGGAGTCGGGATTCTTCTTCCGAAAGCTCGGGGAGAAGTAGTTGATAATTTGTTCGGATGCCGACCTTTTCGTCGCAGGAGCCAGGCGCAGGTCGTTGCAATAGAATGCCGCAAGTGCGCGCGTCGCAACTTGCGTCGGCGCAAGTCCGTCCAAACGCGCGACGGAGACGAGAGCGGCACGCCGGGAAGTCGCATCGCTCCCTCCGGCGCCAACTAGTTCGCCTTGCGAGTGGCCTTGGCCTTGAAGGAACGCGCCCTGTGGAAGGCGCGCTCCAAGACCGTGCGCGAACACATGAAGAATTAAGTACGGATGCTAGAGGAGACCCCACGGCCAGTTGATCTCCGGCCAGTCCCAGTCCCAGCACTTCTCCCAGTGGAGGATCGAAATGCAAAACCGGCCCGGGGTTCCCGGCGGCAACAGGTCATCGGGAAACTTGGGATCGTCGGGGGTCGG
>JBKJJJ010000204.1:0-2581 GCA_046598045.1 Candidatus Eiseniibacteriota bacterium | reverse complement strand
TGGCGCGGGATCCAGATGGTGACCGTTCGCATCGAGCCCATGGAATACCTGCAGGGCGGGCTCGAGGGCGACGAGCTCGAGGCGAACTACCGATTCGGTGGGTTGCTCGGTCGCCATCCATCGTCTGCGCTCGAGAGCATCGCGGGCGTCGACACGATGACCGCGATCATCTGCCTGAAGCGCGTCGACGAGTCGTGGGAGTTCCTGCTCCTCGTGCCGGACCTGCCCACGCGCGGGCCGAGAAGCTCGGACGAGGCGCTCGAAGCCCAGCTCCGCGACGGCTTCGTCCCCGTGAGCCAGCGGCATCTCAAGCAGACCGTCGATCCGGTCCGCGCATGGATCAGGACGCCGCCCGACTCTTCGCACGCGGCGCGCTAGGTCCGAGGCTTCCTCTGGCAGGTTCCGCAGTAATAAGTCGACCGCCCCGTCTGCACGATCCGCTTGACCGCCTCCCCGCACGCCGTGCATGCCTCGCCCTCGCGGTCGTAGACGAGGAGCGCGGTGCCGTAGGTGCCCGGCCGCTCGTCGAGATCCCGAAAGTCCGAGAACGAGGTCCCGCGGTGCTCGACCGCGTGCTCGAGCACCGAGTGGATCTCGCGCGCGAGCATGTCGCGTTCGTCCCGTGTGAGCGTGTGGACGAGCCGCCGCGGGCCGATGCGCGCGCGGAACAGCGCCTCGCATGCGTAGATGTTGCCGATCCCGGCGATCCGCTTCTGGTCGAGCAGCAGGTGCTTGATCGGCCCGCGGCAGCGCGCGAACAGCAGGCCGAGCCGCGCGCCATCGATGCGCTCGGCCATCGGGTCGATGCCCGCGCCCGTCGGGCCGATCGCCTTCCGATCGGACACGCCCGCGTCGGCCCAGTCGATCATGCCGAAGCGGCGCGGGTCCTCGTACGAGAGCGCGCTCCCGTCCTCGAAGCGCAGCAGCGCGTGCGTGTGAGCGGGCAGCCCGCGCGGCGGGCCCGGATCGCTTGCGTGGAAGCGAAAGTGCCCGGTCATCCCCAAATGCGCGACCACGCGCGCGCCGCCGTCGAGGTCGACCAGCAGGAACTTGCCGTGGCGCCGCACGCCCTCGATCGTGCGCCCGGGCGCGCGGCGAACGAGCGCGGCGGGCACCGGCTTCCTGAGCGCGAGGCCCGAGAGCCACACGACGCGCACCTTGCGCCCCGTCACGTGCTTCTCGAGCGCGCGGCGGACGGTCTCGACCTCGGGGAGTTCAGGCATGTCCCGACACTAGGGAGTCGCAGCCCACGTGTAAAGGCGGGGCGGGAGTTCAGGCTTGCCAGGCGTGCGGCGGGAGGCGTCTACTTCTGCCCCATGAGGAAGCTCGCTGTTTCCCTCGCCCTGGCCTGCGCCCTCGCGCCGCACTTCGCGTCAGCCCAGGCGTACAAGGCTTCGGTGCTCTACGCCGAGCCGGCCGACTCGAGTGCCGCGTCGGCTCCCATCGCGGCCCCGGAACCCGAACCCTCGCGGACCCCGGCGTTCCACGCGCCGCGCGTCCCGCGATCCCAGCCAATCATCCTCGCCCCGATCCTCGGCAGCCTGGCCGGCGGGGTCGGCCTGGCCTATGCGGGCCTCGCGCTCGGGTACGCGGCAAATCGGAACACCGAGGACATCCCCTCCAGCGCGATCGCCGGCTTCGCGCTCGGGGAGGTGATCGGTGTGCCGCTCGGCGCCCACCTCGGCAACGGGCTGCGGGGAAGCCTCGCGGGGGATCTCGGGATCTCGCTCCTGAGCGGACTGGCGGGGCTCGGCCTGGGGAGTCTCGACAGCGGGGGCGGGCTGTTTCTCGTGGGCGCGGCTGGACAGATCGCGCTCACGGTCGCGAACGAGCGTCACCAGGGGAAGAAGCGCGCCGAGCGCGAAGCCGCCGCCACGCCCTGAGCCGCGGGCCTTGCCCCGCGCGCGCGTGCCGTGTCAAAGTGCGCGCGTGAGCGCACCCAACCGCAAGGTCTTCGACGAGGTCGCCGCCCTGGCGACCGAGCAGCGCAATCCGCGGACGATGGATCTCGATCGCCTGTCGACGCGCGAGGTGCTCGCGCGCATCAATGCCGAGGACCGGACCGTCGCCGACGTCGTGCAGGGCGAGATCCACTATATCGAGCAGGCCGTCGAGCTGGCGCACGCTGCGATTGCGGCCGGCGGGCGCGTGCTCTACGTCGGCGCGGGCACGAGCGGCCGACTCGGCGTGCTCGACGCGGCCGAGTGCCCGCCCACGTTCGGCACGCCGCCCGAGTGGATCCAGGGGATCATCGCGGGCGGCTATGGCGCGCTCATCCAGGCGGTCGAGGGGGCGGAGGACAAGGAGGACGACGGCGCCGAGCAGATGCGCCGCGCCAAAGTCGAGCCGCGCGACTTTGTGCTCGGCATCGCGGCTTCGCGCCGCACGCCGTTCGTGGTCGCGGCGCTCGCCGAGGCCCGTAAATTGGGCGCCCGGACCGGGCTCCTCACCTGCACGCCGCGCAGCGAGGTCACGATCCCGCTCGACGTCGCGATCTGCCCCGTCGTCGGGCCCGAGGCGATCATGGGCTCGACGCGCATGAAGGCCGGCACCGCGCAGAAGCTCGTGCTCAACATGATCT
>JBKJJJ010000104.1:0-13412 GCA_046598045.1 Candidatus Eiseniibacteriota bacterium | reverse complement strand
GCCGCGTGGCGGCGCGTGGCGTTCGCGGGCTTCCAGGTGAACGACGCGCTGATGGCGCCGGCGAAGCCCGACGCGCTGTTCCTGCACTGCCTGCCCGCGCATCGGGGCGAGGAAGTGACCGACGCCGTAATCGACGGCCCGCAGAGCGCGGTGGTCGAGCAGGCGGAGAATCGCCTCCACCTGCAGAAGGCGCTCATGGCCGAACTGGTCGCCGCGAACGACGCCTGGCGCCGCACCGCGGCCAAGGCCGAGTCGCGCGCCGTGCCCCAGGCTCAGCCGGCGCCCACTCCCGCCTGAGCGCCCGACCCGCCTGCAGCCGGCGGCGGCGGCTCCGGGGGCATGGGCGGCGGCATCGCCGAGCGGTCCATGATCACGCGCGCGTTGCGGGCGAACGAAAAGTACGCCCACGCCCACTCGATCATCACCACCAGCCGGTTGCGGAACCCGATCAGGTACCACACGTGAATGCCCGCCCACAACAGCCACGCCGACAGGCCCGCGAACTCGAACTTGCCCACGCGCGCGACCGCGGCCGCGCGCCCGATCGTGGCCACGATGCCGCGGTCGTGGTAACGGAATGGGAGCGCCTTTTCGCCGGCGAGCACGCGCAGTGCGTTCTTCGCGGCGTGCTGCCCCTCCTGGAGCGCGGGCTGGGCAACGCCCGGCAGCCACGCGCCATCCTGCTCGAAGGCGCACAGGTCACCGACCACGAACAGCTCCTTATGTCCGGGCACGCTCAGGTCGGGTAGGACCAGCACGCGGCCGCCCCGGTCGAGCGGCACGCCGAGCGCGGCCCCGAGCGGCGACGCCATGACGCCCGCCGCCCACAGCACGGTGCGCGCCTCGACGCCGGTCTCCCCCATCGTGACGCCCCGCCCGTCGATCCCGGTGACGCGCCGGTCGAGCAGCAGCTCCACGCCGCGCGCCTCGAGGATCGCGGCAGCGCGCCCGGACAGGTGCTCGGAGAACGTCGCGAGCACGCGCGGCGCGGCGTCGATCAGCACCACGCGCGCGCTCGCGGGATCGAAGTTGCGAAAGTCCTTCGCCAGCGTGCGCTTTGCGATCTCCTCGAGCGCACCCGCCAGCTCGACGCCGGTCGGCCCCGCGCCCACGATCGCGAACGTCAGCCACGCGCGGCGGCGCGCCTCGTCCTCCTCCTGCTCGGCGTTCTCGAACGCGAGCAGCACGCGGCGGCGGATCTCGAACGCGTCCTCGACGTCCTTGAGCCCCGGCGCGAACGGCGCCCAGTCGTCGTGCCCGAAGTACGAGTGCGTGCTCCCGGTCGCGAGGATCAGCGCGTCATAGGCGAGCGGCCCGTGGTCGGTGACGACGATGCGGCGCGCGGGGTCGACCCCGGTCACGTTCGCGAGCCACACCGTGGTATTGCCCTGGCGGCGCAGGATGCTGCGGATGGGCGTCGCGATATCGGGCGCGGAGAGGCCCGCGGTCGCGACCTGGTAGAGCAGCGGTTGGAACAGGTGGTGGTTGCGGCGGTCGACCAGCGTGACCCGCACGTCGGCGCGGCCGAGCGCCTGCGCCGCGTAGAGCCCGCCGAAGCCCCCGCCGACGATCACGATGTGCCGCGGATCGGTCACGCAGTCTCCCGGCCGAGCGCGCGCCGCGCGAACGCGCCTGCGAGGGCGCCGAACGCCGCGGGCAAGAACGCGAGCACGGTCGAACCCGGCACGGAATTCGGGATCGGCGGGACCCCCTGGAGGCGGCTCACGAGCTCGAGCCCCGGCACGCCGGCGCCGAGGAGGAGCGCATAGGCCCAGGCGTCGCGCGGCCGCCCGCAGGCGAACGCGAAAGCAGCGACGAACAGCATGAGCACGGCGGGCTGGATCTCGTCCTGCCCCCGGTCCAACGTGGCGATTCCGATTCCGACCCCGGCGGCGGCAACCAGGGCCAGCAGACGCAACCAGGGATGGTGAGTCACTCGGGTCCTCCGGGACGTGGGGCCGAAACGCCCTGGAAACGAATCTAGAGGCGCGGGCCGCGGCGGACAAGCCCCGGGCGGGCCGGAGATGTTCGGGCTCACGCAGGGCGCGATTTCGGCCGATAACGGCGGGGTCGGCGCCAAGGCGCCAGGGAGGGCGTACGTGCTGATCCTTTTCGTCGCCACGATCTTTCTTTCGGCCGCGCTCCTGTTCGTGGTCGAGCCGATGTTCGCGCGCATGGCGCTGCCGCTGCTCGGCGGATCGCCGGCCGTGTGGAACACCGCGCTCGTGTTCTACCAGGCGGTGTTGCTGCTCGGGTACGCCTACGCCCACGCGCTGTCGCGGATCACCCCG
Organism: Candidatus Eiseniibacteriota bacterium; assembly: GCA_046598045.1. GTDB lineage: Bacteria > Eisenbacteria > RBG-16-71-46 > RBG-16-71-46 > DASYSL01 > JANPEF01. The sequence goes on along the minus strand of JBKJJJ010000104.1, from coordinate 11,121 downwards.
CGCCGGCAGGCGATGTTCCACTCCGTGGTGCTGCTGCTGCCCGCGCTCGCACTGCCGATCGCGGTCGCGCACCACGGGCTCCCGCCCGGCGGCGGGAACCCGATCCCCTGGCTGCTCGGATTGCTCGTCTCGGCAGTGGGGCTGCCGTTCTTCGTGGTCTCGACCGGCGGCTCGCTGCTCCAGCGCTGGTTCGCCCGCACCGGCCACGGGGGCGCGCGCGATCCCTACTTCCTCTATGCCGCGAGCAACCTCGGAAGCCTGCTCGGCCTGCTCGCTTACCCGCTAATCATCGAGCCGGGACTCACCGTCGCGGAACAGAGCTACGCGTGGACGATCGGCTACGTCGTGCTCGCGGGGCTCACGCTCGCGTGCGCGTGGCTCGCGCTCCGCCCCGAGTCGGAAGCGGCCGACCTGCCCGACGCGCCACTCGCAGACGCGGCATCGGACGCCGCGCGTGCGCCGATCCCGTGGCAAAGGTGCCTGCGCTGGGTGCTGTGGGCGTTCGTGCCCTCGAGCCTCCTGCTCGGCGTGACCACGCACCTCACGTCCGACGTCGGTTCGCTGCCGCTCCTGTGGGTCATCCCGCTCGCGCTCTACCTCGTGACCTTCACGGTCGCGTTCGGAAAGCCGGGCCTGGCGCCCCGCAACCTCATCCAGCGCGCGCTCGCGCTGGTGACGGTGCTCGTGACCGCGACGCTCGCCGCGCGCGCAAACGAGCCGTTCGCGTTCATCCTCGGCCTCGACCTCGCGCTGCTCGTGCTCACGGGTCTGCTGTTCCACGGGATGCTCGCCGAGGATCGCCCCGGGGCGTCGGAGCTGACCGGTTTCTATCTCTGGGTCGCGCTTGGGGGCGTGCTCGGCGGCGGGTTCAACGCGTTGCTCGCGCCACTCATCTTCTCGAGCGTGGCGGAGTACCCGATCGTGCTCGTGCTGGCCTGCCTGGTCGCGCCGGCGATCGTCACCAGCGTCGTGCACGCCCCGGGCATCGCCGGGGTGATCGTCCACGCGGACGTGCGCCGCCGGCTCTCGCTTCTCGACGCCCTGCTCCCCGCGCTCGCCGGGGCGCTGACCCTGACCGCGATCGCGCTCGTCAAGCGCTTCGGACTCATCTCCTCTCCGCTCGTGGTGTTCCTGACTTTTGTCTGGCCGGCTCTGCTCGTGTTCTCGTTCTCGCGCCGGCCGCTGCGCTTCGGGCTCGGCGTGGCGGCGATGCTGCTCGCGGCGTCGACGTTCACGATCGGCGGCGGAAAGCTGCTGCACGAGGAGCGCAGCTTCTTCGGCGTACACCGCGTGATCGCGACCGTCGGCGGCAAGCACCTGCTGCTGCACGGCAGCACGTTCCACGGCCTGCAGTGGATCGACCCGGCGAAGCATGACCAGCCGTTGTCGTACTACCACCGGGAAGGACCGTTCGGGCAGATCTTCGCGGATCGCGCCGCTCGCAAGCGGCCGCTGCGCGTCGGCCTGGTTGGGCTCGGCGCGGGCGCGCTCGTCGCCTATGCCCACGCCGGCGATTCCTGGGCCGCGTACGAGATCGACCCGGTGGTCGATCGCCTCGCGCGCGACCGCCGCTACTTCACGTACATCGCCGACGCGCCGGTCCCGCTGCGGACCGTGCTCGGCGACGGCCGCCTCTCGCTCGCGGCCGATTCGAGCGCGCGTTACGACGTGCTCGTGCTCGACGCGTACAGCTCGGACGCGATCCCCGTCCACCTGCTCACGCGCGAGGCGATCGCGCTCTACATGAACCGGCTCGCGCCGGGCGGCATCCTGGCGTTCAACCTCTCGAACCGGCACCTGGACCTCGAGCCGGTGCTGGCCGCGATCGCGCTCGACGCGCACCTGGTCTGCCGCCTGCATGACGACATCGATGTCACGCCCGAGCAGTACGTGGCCGGCCGCTTCCCTGCGCGCGTCGCGGTGGTGGCGCGCGCGGTGGACGACCTGGGCGGCATCGCGCGCGACCGGCGTTGGATCGCACCGCGGCCGCAGCCCGGCCTCCGGCTCTGGACGGACGACTATTCGAGCCTGCTGCCGATCTATCAAACCATGGTCGGCGCAAAGAGCTCCCGCTAAATCAAGCACGACAACCGTGCCCCCGGCATCCTAGGATGAGGCTGTGTGCGCCGAGGCGCGCGCGGCTCCCTCGTTCGGACACCCGGAGGTCAACGACATGGAACGCACCAGCAGCGCCGTCTGGCGCGGCGCCGGCACGGATGGCGTCGGCAGTCTCACCACCCAGAGCGGAGCCTTCCGCGACCAGCCGTACTCCTTCCAGACCCGCTTTGGCAGCGAGGACGGCAAGGCCGGCACGAACCCCGAGGAGTTGATCGCCGCCGCGCACGCGGGCTGCTACGCGATGGCGCTGGCGTTCATGCTCGCCGGCGCCGGCCATCCGCCCGAGGAACTGCGTTCGAAGTCGCACGTCAAGATCGAGCGCGTGGACAACGCGTTCACGATCACCGGCATCCGGCTCGAGCTCGACGGCCACGTTCCCGGCATCACGCCCGAGGCGTTCCAGGAGCTCGCGCTCAAGGCCAAGGCCGAGTGCCCCGTGTCGCGCGCGCTGGCGAGCGTGCCGATCACACTCGAGGCCAGGCTCACGTGAGCGCCCCGCGTAGCTGGTTCATCACCGCGGTGCGCACCGGCTTCGGCCGCGCGCTCGCCGAGGCCGTGCTCGCGCGCGGGGAGAAGGTCGCGGGCACGGTTCGCCGCGACGAGGACCGCGCGGCGTTCGAGGCGCTCGCCCCCGGGCGCGCGTTCGCGTTCGTGTGCGACGTGGCGGACGAACCGGCGGTGGCGCGCGCGGTCACAGGCGCGGAGGCCGCGCTCGAAGGCATCGACGTCGTGGTCAACAATGCCGGCTACGGGATCTTCGGCGCGGTCGAGGAAGTGAGCGACGCGGAGGCGCGCGCGCAGTTCGACACCAACGTGTTCGGCGTATGGAACGTGCTGCGCGCGGCGCTGCCGCTCCTGCGCGGGAGACGGCGCGGGCATGTGGTCCAGGTCTCCTCGATCGCGGGCCTCGCGGCGGGCGGCTTCGGCGGCGCGTACAACGCCTCGAAGTTCGCACTCGAGGGATTGAGCGAAGCGCTCGCGTTCGAGCTCGCGCCGTTCGGGATCCACGTCACGCTGATCGAGCCCGGCATGTTCCGCACCGACTTCGCGGGCAGCGGGGCAAAGGCTGCCGCGCGCGCGCTCGAGGCGTATCCGGGCGGCGCCGCGGGGGCGCCCGGGCGCTTCGCGGCGCTCCACGGCACGCAGCCTGGCGACCCGGCGCGTTTCGCGGACGCGGTCCTCCAGGTCGTCGACTCGCCGCGCCCGCCGCTTCGCCTGCTGCTCGGCCACGATGCGCTGAGGCGCGCGCGCACGAAGCTCGACTGGATGCGCGGCGAGGTCGAGGCGTGGGCAACGGTCAGCGCCGCCACGGCCTACGAAGGCACGCCCGAGAGCTCGGGCCTGCCCGTATTCGTTCCGCCCGAGGTCACCTAACCGCTTGCCAAGCAATGCGGTGCGGGATTCACAAATTCTGGGTTTGAACCCACCCACCGGAGCTTGCTACATTTTCCATGTCTTCGGTCGATGGGTGACGCACGAAACGCGCTCGGATCCGCCAGAGATGTTCCTGGCGGATTTTTTTCGTGAGTCGTGTGCACCCGCGAACGGGGCGCCGGTCAAAGGGACCGGGAGTTGCCGCCGCTTCAAGGGCGGCGTTTTACAGGACCGAGAGGTCCTTGCAAGGAGTTTCAAAGTGGCTCGTGGCACGGTGAAGTGGTTCAACGAGGCGAAGGGTTTCGGTTTCATCTCGCAGGAGGGCGGCGAGGACGTGTTCGTTCACTTCTCGGCGATCCAGGGGGACGGCTTCAAGACCCTGGCCGAGGGTGAGGCGCTCGAATTCGACGTGACCCAGGGTCCGAAGGGACTGCAGGCTGCGAACGTCCGCCGGGGCTAGTCGCCTGGGCTGAACCGCTACAACGAAGCCGGGGCGGCGCCTTTCGGGGCGCCGCCCTTCTTCATTTCGGGCGTATGCTCGGGGCCATGCCCCCCTTCGCCCGCTGGTCTCTCGTCCTCGCTCTCCTTGTCGCCCCGCTCTCCGCACGGGCCGCCGCCGTCAAGAACCTCCCCCGCTTCACGACCTTCGGCTGGCTCGCGCCGCCGCCCGAGTGGACCGACTCCCTGCGGGTGAGCGACTACGCCGGCGCGGGGATGAACGTCATGCTCCCGGCCTGGCGCGACTCGGGCCTCGTGGCCGATACCCAGGCGCGCCTCGACCTCGCGCAGGCGAACGGCCTGACCTGCATCGCCTGGGATCGCCGGCTGAGGCAGGTCAACCCCGAGGACCCGGCTACGTTCGGCGTACTCGACTCGATCGTGGCGCGCTTCGCGAACCAGCCGGCGTTTCTCGCCTACTACCTCGGCGACGAACCGAATCCGGATCGCCTGCCGCTGATCGCCGGTTTCTTCGCCCGCCTCGCCGAGCGCGATCCCGATCACCCTGGGTGGAACAACCTGAGCGGCCGCAGTTCGTTCGCGTCGTACGACGACTACCTCGCGTTCGTCCGGCAGTACGTGGCGCTCGTCCATCCCTCGATCCTGAGCGACGACCACTACGACCTGCTCGCGGACCACGATCTCGGGCAACAGGTCGAGAACGTACGCGGACTCGCGTTGGTCGCGCGCGAATCGGGGCTGCCGTTCTGGGGCATCATCCAGGTGATTCCGCATCGGCCGTTCCGCGCGCCCTCCGAAGGCGAGTTGCGCTGGCAGATCGGGACCTGGCTGTCTTACGGCGCGCGCGGGATCGGCTGGTTCACCTACTGGACACCCGACGCCAATCCGTTCTACGACTGGCAACCGTCGCTGGTCGACACCGCCGGTCAGCGCACGCCGCTGTGGGACGCCGCGCGCCGGATCAATCGCGAGACCCGCGCCGTCGGCGTCGAGCTGGCGGGTGACGCCTGGCGCATGACGGAGTACGCGGGGTCCCAGCCGTCCCGCGGCGACGCGTTCGCGCCCGACGCGGCGGTCGTGGGCGTCGTCGGCCGCGCCTGTGTCGCCATGTTCACCGACTCGCTCGGGCGCGACGTGCGTTTCGTGGCGAACAGTGACTCGCTCGCCGCGCAGGAGGTCACGCTCCTGGTTACGCCGCGCGTGCGCATCCAGCGGCTCGACCCGGACGGCGGGTGGCGCGCGCTCGCCCCGTGCGGCACGGCCGCCGCGCCCGAGGTCCGGCTCGCGCTCGGCCCGGGCGAGTTCACGCTTCTGCGCCTGACCCAGGCGCTGTTGGGCCCGGCGTCCGCGCGTGCGCAGCTCATGGTCAGGCCAAATCCGGCGCGCGGCGCGGTCGAGCTCGCCGCGGAGGGCTGCGAGGCCGGGGACCGGATCGTGATCCGGGACCCCGCCGGCAGGCGCGTGCGCACGCTGGCCGTGCCCGGGGGCGGTACGCCCGTCACCTGGCGCGGCGAGCGCGACGACGGCACGCGCGCCCCGGCGGGGGTCTATTTCGCGCGCGTGGGCGGGGTTGTGCGCGCCGCCGCGCAGCGCATCGTGTGGGCTCCCTGATTGGAGTATGATTCCGCGCGAGGCTCCTCCCCGCCGCCCGAGAGGTCACACCATGCGCCGTCCTGCACCGAGCCTGGCCCGCCTCGCGCTTGCGACCGCCCTTGCCATGGCATTCGTGCTGGCCCGCGTGTCCGGCCCCGATGCCCGCCCGGCGCCCGCGTCGCTGCGGGCCGGACGCGACCCGCACACGGGCGAACGCGTCGTGCGGCCGCGCCCGGCGCTGCCGGAGCGTTCGTGGGATGTGCAACCCGGCCTCGCGAGCGCGGGTCCGGACGTGGCCGTACAAACGTTGCCGCTCGACGACTCCTACCCCGAGCGCGTGCTCGAGGAGATCCGGCTCGACCAGGCACGCGATCCGGCGAGCATCACGCTGCTGCCGACCTCGCAGTCCTACGACCGCGGCGACATCGCGGTGATCGAGGACGACGGCACGATCCTCGTCCCCGCGGGCGCGAACGTGCGCATCGACGCCCCCGCGCTGACGCGCAAGTTCCTCTCGATCCACAACGACGAGTACGACGACATCTGCGTGTTCGCGGCGTCGAACATCACGAACCTGTCGCTCGATGGGGGCTTCGCCTACGAACTGAACGTCAAGAACGAGATCCAGGGGATCGGGCTCGACCTCTTCGACTACACGCCCTCGTTCGGCTCGGGGGGCACGTTGTGCTCGTTCCAGAATTTCAACCGGCTCTCGGTTTACCCCGAGGATCCGAATGCCGCGGTCGTCGCCTCGAATTCGAGCCTCGACGTGATCGAACACGAGACCGGCCACCGCTTCGCCGCCTACACGACGTTCCTCGACGCCGACACCGCGTCGTACGCGATCCTCGGACGCGACGACCAGCACTGGGGCTTCTTGTTCAACTCGCTGGCCTCGGAGATCGAGGGCAACCAGTGGCGCGACAATGGCGACGGCACGTTCACCAGCACGCAGGCGACGACGCGCTGGTGCTACCTCGACGAGTACCTGTTCGGCCTGCGGGATTCGAGCGAGGTCGACACGCTGTGGTACATCGCAAATCCGGCGATCTTCGTGCCGCCGAACCCGTACACGCGCAAGTCCGCTCCCGAGACCAGCGTGACCGCGACCGGCAACCGGCGCGCGGTCGACATCAGCCAGATCACCGCGGTCAACGGGTTGCGCTCGCCGGGAAAGCTGGTCTCGCCCAAGACGTTCCACATCGCATTCGTGCTTCTGGTCCGCAATGGCGAGGCGCCGACCCCGGCCGACCTCGCGAAGCTCGATCTCTTCCGCTCGCAGTTCTTGCCGCACTTCGCGGCCGCGGTGCACGGGCTGGCGAGCATGAACTCGCACCTCAACTCGGTCGCCGGGACGGTCGCGATCGCGAGCGTACCGCTCAAGGACACGGAGAACACCACCTTGCCGCGCCCCGTCTCGGCCGACATGTCGATCGCGCAGAAGAGCCGCCTGATCGGGTTCGACCCGGGTTCGCCGCAACTGCACTATCGCGTCAACGGCGCCTCCTACAGCGCTGTTCCGATGGCGCCCCAGGGCGGCGACACCTACGCGGCCGCGATCCCGGCCCAGCCGAACGGCTCGAGCGTCGACTACTACCTGACCGCCGCCTCGGACTCCGCGGGCATCACGGGCACGCTGCCCGCCGGCGCACCGGGCACACCGTTCCACTACCTCGTCGGGCCCGACACCACGCCGCCGGTGCTGTCGCACCTCCAGCCGCCCGACCCGTCGGTCGCGCAGATGCCGCTCCCGGTGCGCGTCCAGGCGTTCGACAACCTCGGCCTCGACTCGCTCGCGGTCGAGTGGCAGAAGACGGGCAGCCCGCCGCAGACAATCGCCGTTCGCGCGACGGGGGACGGCCCGTACACGTTCGCGATCGGCGCCGGCGCGGCGTACGGCGACGTGATCAGCTATCACTTCACCGCCGTCGATCGCGCGAGCCTACGCAATCGCACCCGCGTGCCCGTGGCGACCGCACCGTTCTCGCTGCTCGTGGGCAACAACTACGCCGAGACGTTCGAGCAGGGCGACGGCGCCTACACCCATGCCGCGCTCACGGTCAATCATGGCGACGCGTGGCACCTCGAGTCCGGCGCCGGCCACACGCCGGGCGGAGCGCTCGCCTGGAAGTGCGGCGCGGTCGGCCCGGGCACCTACCCCTCGAACCTCGATGCCGGCCTGGTCTCCGCGCCCTTCCTCGTGACCCCGAGCGCGCAGCTGCGGTTCTGGCACGCGTACTCGGCCGAGACCGACAACACCCCGACCAACGCGTACGACGGCGGCGTGGTCGACCTCTCGCTCGACAACGGCGGTTCGTGGTCGCGCATCACGCCCGTCGGTGGCTACCCGCGCGTCCTGTTGAGCGGCCCGAGCGCGCCGCTCGCCAACGGGACCCCGGTCTACTCCGGATCGAGCGGCGGCTTCGTGCAGGCCACGTTCGACCTCGCGCCGTTCGCAGGCCAGACTGCGCGGGCGCGCTGGCGCTTCGTCTCGGACTCGTTCGTCGAGCTCGCGGGCTGGACGCTCGACGACGTGACCGTGACCGGCACGGGCGGCGTACCGGTCTCCGTGCCGCTCGCACCGGGCGAGGCGTTCGCGCTCGGCCGCGCCGTGCCCAATCCGGGCATCGTTCGTTCCTCGGTGAGCTACCGGCTGCCGGTCGCGCAGGACGTCACGCTCGCGCTCTACGACGTGCGCGGGCGGCTCACGCGCGTGCTCGCGCAGGGACCGCGCGCGGCCGGCGCCTACGCGGCCGACTGGGACGGTCGCCTGGCGGACGGCTCGAACGCGCCGGCGGGCCTGTATTTCGTGCGGCTCCTTGGCTCGGTGAGCGGCTCGCGCACGGGGCGCCTGGTGTGGGTCTCTCGCTGACCCCGGCCCTGCCGCCACGGTCCATGGAGCGCCCGGGCGCCTGACGGGGCTGCGCTTCCCGCCGGGTACCGAAACAGGTATCCTATCTCCCTAGCCCGCATTGGGCGGTCTTCCCCCCTTGAGTGCAACCCGGAGATCGCATGACCGGATCGATGCCGGCCTGCGCGCGCCGTCTTTCTGCCCGCGGGCTCCCTTGGATCGTCGGCATCGCCCTTGCCTTCGCGGGCCTGCCCGGCATCGCGGGCGCGACCCCGCTCGCCGGTTACGCGTCGGCGACCAGCGTGGCTGCGCTCGACACGCTGGGCATCCACGTCTCGGGATCGTGCGCATCGCTCACGCTGCGCTGCTACCGCGTGGGGGCGGTACGCACGCTCATGCTCGAGGTCGGGGGGCTCGTCCCCGAGGACGTCCCCGCGCCCGACAGCTCGTGGATCAAGGGCTGCGGCTGGCCGACGCTCTACACGCTCACCGTCCCGGCCGGGTGGCCGAGCGGACGGTACGACGTGGAGCTCGATCCCGACGACTCGACCCAGTCGACGCGCGTGCCGTTCGTGGTGCGCGGCTCGGCACTGGCGCCGAACCCGATCCTGATCCTCTCCGCGGTCAACACCTACCAGGCCTATAACAACTTCGGCGGGAAGAGCCTCTACGATTTCAACTCCATCGACGATCGCGCGCCGCGCGTGACCTTCGACCGCCCGTACCGGTCGCACGGCGGCCTCGGACAACCACAGTTCGAGGGCCCGTTCGTGCGCTGGTTCGAGGGCGCGGGCTTCACCGCCGACTACGCGACCGACGTCGACCTCGCGCTTTCGCCGTCGATCCTCGACGGCCGGCGCCTCCTGGTCGTCGTGGGCCACAACGAATACTGGTCCCCCTCCATGGTCGATGCGGTGCAAGCCTTCGCCGACAGCGCGGGCAATGTCGCGGTGTTCGGGGGCAACACCTGCTTCTGGGCCGCCCGCTACGAGGACCAGGGGCGCACGCTGGTCTGCTACAAGGCGCGCAACGACCCGATGTGGCCGGACTTCCCCGAGTCCACGACCGTGACCTGGCGCGATCGCGTGCTCGGACGCCCCGAGTGCCAATTTCTCGGAGTGATGTATCCCTACTGCGGTGGGACGGCGGCGGAGTCGCTGCGGTTCGCGCACCCCTACGCGTGGATCAGCGACGGGCTCGAGGGCGAAGTCGGCAATCGCTTCGGCAACCTGACCGTGGGCTACGAGTTCGACACGTACTTCGACTCCGCCTCGCCGCCGGGCGCAATCAAGCTGTTCGAGACGCCGACCGAAGGCCCCGGTTGTCCGCAGGTGCAGGCGAGCACGTACTACGAGAGGCGCCCCTCGTTCGGCGTCGTCGGCGCGGGCGGCGGCGTGTTCGCGGCGGGCACGATCCAGTGGAGCTGGGGCCTCGCCCCGAACGCGGGCGGCGGCGATCCGGATCCGCGGCTGCAACTCCTGAGCGCGAACCTGATCCGGGGCCTGAGCCAGCGCCTCGCGCTGGCGACGGACGACACGCTGATCGTGCGCGCCGCGCTGACCGGTCCTGCGCTCACGCCGCAGATGCCGCTCACCGTCGAGCCGCACGCGATCGAACCCGACTCGGCGACGTTCGGCGAATTCCCGCTGCTGGACGACGGTGTCTGGCCCGACAGCCTCGCCGACGACAGCGTGTACACGGGCACGGTCCCGCTGCCCGCGGGCACGCGCATGCCGCTCGAGCTGACCTACCGGTCGCCGAGCCAGAACATCCGTACGCGCACGCCGCGCGACTACTCCTGGCCTGCCGATACCCGGCGCGACGGCGGCTTCGCGTGGCGCTCCGTGGACACGCTTCGGGTCGAGCCTCTGGTCGACGCCGTCCCCGCGGGCGGGCCGGCCGCGGCGCGCCTCACCACCGTCCCGAACCCCTCGCGCGGTACGGTGCGCCTGGCGTGGGATCCGGGGTTCGAGGTCCGGCGCCTCACCATCCACGACGCGCGCGGCCGCCTCGTCGCGCAGGTGTCGTGCGCCGCCGGCGCAACCGGCGCGTCATGGGATGGCCGCGATCTTTCAGGCCGCACCGTGCGCGCGGGCCTCTACTGGGCGCGCGCCGAAGGCTCGCGCGGTGTCCACAACGCGCGCATCGTTCGGCTCCGCTGATCGCGCTCAAAAAGACACCCCCGCCCCGACCCGGATGTTGCGACCCTCGCCGAACACGCGGGGGTCCTTGACCGGGACCCAGTCATCCACCCGGTCGCCGTTGGTGTCGCGCAGGTACGCTCCACCGGCGCGACCCGTCTCGGTGAAGTAGACGAGATAGTCCTGCCCCACCTGGTCGACGTAGGGATTCGGAAAGTTGCTCGGCGCCGGGTTGACGATCGGCGTGGCGTCGAGCACGTTGCGCGCGTCGAGGAAGAACGTCACGTTCTGCCCCCAGATCCGGAAGAACTTGTCGGCCACGATCGAGAGCGATGACTGGCTCGGCAGGCGCTGCGTGTTCTTGTACTTGGGATCGGGCTTGCGATCGTTGCGGAACGTCGGCGTGAACGGCAAGCCCGAGCCGAACGTCCACAGGAACGTGATCCCCCACTTCCCCGGGTCGCGCAGGATCAGGTTCGCGTTCAGCGTGTGGCGCTGGTCCCAGTCGAGCGCCTGCTCGGCGATCGGCAGGTAGAGCGCGTTGCCCTGCGCGAACTGGAGTCCGGTGTTCGGGTCCGACGCCAC
>JBKJJJ010000044.1:0-4975 GCA_046598045.1 Candidatus Eiseniibacteriota bacterium | reverse complement strand
CGACCGCCTGCGAGCCCTGGCCTGGGAACAGGAACGCGAGCTTCACGCGGGCGCCCCGGTCTTGACCGCGGCGATCGAGCTGCGCGCCTCGCGGCCGGTGATCGGCCACGCGGCCTTCGGGTTCCACTCGAGGACCGCGGCGCCCCACGTCACGCCGCCGCCGAACGCGACGAGCTCGATCAGGTCCTTGTCCTTGAACTTGCCGGCGCGCACGACTTCGTCGAGCAGGATCGGCACGGACGCCGCGGACGTGTTGCCGTAGCGCTCGATGTTCATCATCACCTTCTCCTCGGGAATGCCCAGGCGCTCGGCGGTGGCGTTGATGATGCGGCGGTTCGCCTGGTGCGGGATGAGCGCGACCAGTTCCTCGGTCGAGCGGCCGGCCTCGGCGAGCGCGTCGCGCGAGATCTGCTCCATCGCGCGCACCGCGTACTTGAACAGCTCGTTGCCGCGCATCTTGATGAAGTGGTCGCGCGCGGAGACGGTCTCGTGCGTCGCGGGCCGTGCGGAGCCGCCGGCGGGCACGATCAACATGTCGCCCTGTTCGCCGTCGGCGCCGAGCTTGACCGACAGCACGCCGGTGCCCGCATCGCACGGGCGCAGCACGGCCGCGCCGGCGCCGTCGCCGAACAGCACGCAGGTGTTGCGATCTTCGAAGTCGAGGATGCGGGTCAGCGTCTCGGCGCCGATCAACAGGATGGTGTCCGACACGCCGGCCTGGATCAGCGCCTGGCTGATCTGGAGCCCGTAGAGGAAGCCCGAGCACGCCGCGTTGATGTCGAGGCAGGCGGCGTGCGAGGCGCCGAGCTTCTGCTGCACGGTGCACGCCATCGAGGGCAGGATGCGGTCCGGCGTCACGGTGCCGACGAAGATGTGGTCGACGTCCTGCACGGTGAGGCCGGCCATCTCGAGCGCCCTGCGCCCGGCCTCGGCGGCGATGTCGGAGTTGTCCTCGCCCTCCTGGACCATGCGGCGCTCTTTGATGCCCGTGCGCGTCTGGATCCACTCGTCCGAGGTCTCGACCAACTTCTCGAGATCGAAGTTGGAGAGGACCCGCTCGGGCAGCGCGCTTCCGGTGCCGACGATGGTGGCGCCGCGCAATCGATCAGTTCTCGGCATAGGCGTGTCTCAGGAGCTCCTGGATGTGCTCGTTCACGCGCTGCTCCACGAACGTGGCCGTCGTCCGGAGACCGCTCCGGATGGCGCGCGGGGACGAGCGTCCGTGCCCGATGAAGATCACTCCGTCCACTCCCAGCAGCGGCGCACCGCCGTACTCGGCGTAATCGAACTGCTGCCGCATGCGCTCGAACGCCGGCCTGAGCAGGAACGCGCCCAACTGGGAGCGCAGGCTGCGGCCGATCTCGCGCCTGAAGCCGCCGACGATGTGGGTCAGCACACTCTCGGTGAGCTTGAGCAGCACATTGCCGGTGAAGCCGTCGGTCACCACCACGTCGACCTCGCCCTTGAGAATGTCTCTCCCCTCGACGTTGCCGATGAAGTTGAGGCCCTTCCCCGCCGCCAGCAGCTGGTGCGCCTCGACCGTCAGCTCGTTGCCCTTGCTCGACTCCTCGCCGATCGACAGGAGGCCCACGCGGGGCTCGTGCAGGCCGAGCACGTCATGCGCGTAGCAACTGCCCATCGACGCGAACTGCGCCAGGTGCTGCGGCTTGCAGTCCGCGGTCGCCCCGACGTCGAGCACCACGCACCCCTTGCCGCGGTTCGGGAAGATCGAAGCGATCGCGGGGCGGCTGACCTTCTCGAGCCGGCCGAGCCCCAGCAGCGAGACCGCGACCACCGCGCCGGTCGAGCCCGCGCTGAAGAACGCGTCGAGCTGCTTCTCCTTCTGCATCTGGGTGGCGATGGCGAGGGAGGAGTTGGGCTTGCGCCTCAGGACCGTGGCGGGAGGCTCGTCCATCTCGACGCGCTCCGGCGCGTGGACGAGTTCGATCGGAAGGTGCTCCGCCTTGAGCTTGCCCAGCTCGTAGCGGACTTCGTCGAGATCCCCCAGCAACACGACCCGAAAGCGGCCCGGAAATTCCTCGAGGGCCATCACCGTTCCGGGCACGACGACCGACGGACCGAAATCGCCGCCCATCGCGTCGACGCCGATGACGGGGAGACGGTCCATGGGGCGTGTGCCCGGTTCAGCGCTCACGCGTTCTTGGGAACGAAGATCTCTTCCTTGCCGTAGAAGCCGCAGCTCGCGCACACGCGATGCGGCAGACGGCGCTGCCCGCAGTTGCCGCACAGGTTGGCGGTCACGGTCTTGAGGACCCAGTTGGTGCGGCGCTTCTTGCCGCGCGTGCTGGAGTGTCGTCGCTTGGGAACCGCCATGCTGCTTCTCCTTCAGACGTGGGCGCCGGCCGCGTGCGGGCAGGGCCCTTCGTTCAAGTCGGCGCCACACTGGCTGCACAGCCCGAGACAATCGGGGCGGCACAGGGGAGCCATGGGTCGGGCCAGGAGCGCCGCCTCGCGCAACTCATCGTCGAGGTCGAGATTCCGCCCGTCGTGAAAGACGACGTAGTCGTCCTGTTCGAGCTCGCGCTCGAAGCGTCCGCCGGTTCCGTGCTTATCCGCATGGAGGTTGAACGTGAACTCGAGCGGCGACTGGATGCGCTTGAGACAGCGGGCGCACTCGTCCAGGACCTCGGTCCTCACCTCGGCGGAAATCGTGACCTGGTCTCCCGAACGATCGGCGTCGACATCGACGTCGAGCGGGACCGGCCACTCCTCGGACGGCAACCCGAGCGCAGTGGGCAGAACGGCCGCGACCACCCGGTTGTGACCGGGGTTAAGAACCGTCAGGTCAAGGCGTAAGGCCACCATCATCCACTCCAAGGTTCCGGCGTCGGCAATGTAGCACAGGCACGGCCGAGCGCGCTCCCGAAGTCACGCAAACGGCCGGTCTCGCGGCTATAAATCGTTGCCAAAGAACAGTTTGACCTCGCGCTCGGCCGACGCGACCGAGTCCGAGGCATGCACCGAATTACGGCCCTTGTCGAGGCCGAAGCGCTTGCGCACCGTGCCCTCGGCCGCCTGGGCCGGGTCGGTCGCGCCGATCACCTCCCGCAGCCTGAGCGGTCCCCCGTCGCCCTCGAGCGCGGTCAGAAACACCGGACCCGAGGTCATGTAGGCGACCAGCTCGCCGAAGAACGGGCGCTCTTTGTGCTCGGCGTAGAACACCTCGCACTCGGCCTGGGTGAGCGTCGTGTAGCGGCCCGCGATCAGGTGGAAGCCGGCCTCCTCGACATGCGCGAGGATGCGGCCGATCAGGTGGCGCTCGACGGCGTCCGGCTTGACGATGAACAGCGTGCGGTTCTGGTTCCACATACGCGGCAATCCCCCTACTTCTTCTTGCGAACGGGCCCAACCGGCTTCGCCTCGCGCACCTTGCGCACGGGCCGGGGGGCGGACTTCTTCTTGGCGGTCTTCTTGGGCGCGGGCTTCTGCTTCGGCGCGGGCTTCCTTCCGGTCGCGGGCTTGGCAGGCTTCTTCTTCGGCGCGGGCTTGGCGGCCTGCTTCGGCGCGGGCCTGGCGGCCTTCTTCGGCGCAGCCTTCTTCCCCTTGCCCTTGAGCGCCTTCGCGATCAGGCCCGGGATCTGCGACGGGATCTGCGCCACCGGCACGCCGGCCTTCTTGAACGCGGCGATCTTCTCCGCGGCCGTGCCGGCGCCGCCCGAGATGATCGCGCCCGCATGCCCCATGCGCTTGCCGGGAGGCGCGGTCTGCCCGGCGATGAACGCGACGACCGGCTTCCTGACGTGCTTTTTAATGTAGGCCGCCGCCTCGTCCTCGTCGGTGCCGCCGATCTCGCCCATCAGGACGATGCCGTCGGTGCCCGGGTCGGCCTCGAACGCGGCGAGCGCGTCGATGAAATTCGTGCCGTTGATCGGGTCGCCGCCGATGCCGATACACGTCGATTGGCCGAGCCCCGCGTGGGTCAGGAGATGGACGACCTCGTAGGTGAGCGTGCCCGAGCGCGAGACCAGCCCGATCCGGCCCGGCTTATGAATGTGCCCCGGCATGATGCCGACCTTCGCGAGGCCCGGCGAGATCACGCCCGGGCAGTTCGGCCCGATCAGCCGCGGCCAGCCGCCCTTGCGCGTCGCCTGCACGCGCTTGAGGTAGTCCCACACGCCGAGCATGTCCTCGACCGGCACGCCCTCGGTGATCGCGATGATGAGCGCGACGCCCGAGTCGATGGCTTCATAAATCGCGTCCGCCGCGCCGGGCGCGGGCACGTAGATGATGCTCGTGTTCGCCTTCGTCGCCTTGACGGCTTCGGCGACGGTCGCGAACAGGGGAATGCCCTCGAACGATTCCCCCGCCTTCGTCGGCGAGACGCCGGCGACGACCTTGGTGCCGTAGTCCTTCATGCCCTTCGCATGGAACGAGCCGTCGCGGCCCATGCCCTGCACCACCACGCGGGTGTTCTTGTCGACCCACACGCTCATCGCGCACCTCCCTGGGCGGCCGCGATCACGGCCTTGACGCCTTCGTCCATCGAGGTGGTGGCCGTGAGGCCTTTCTCGGCGAGCAGCTTGCGCGCGATGTCCTCGTTGGTGCCGGTCAACCGGATGACGAGCGGCACGTCGATCTTCAGGCGCTCGAGCGCGGTGATGATGCCGCGCGCCACGTCATCGCAGCGCGTGATGCCGCCGAATATATTGAAGAGAATCGCCTTGATCGAGCTGTCGCCGGTGATGATCTGGAGCGCAGCCACGACCTTCTCGGGATTCGACGAGCCGCCGATGTCGAGGAAGTTCGCGGGCTCGCCGCCGGCTCGCTTGACGAGGTCCATCGTCGTCATCGCAAGACCAGCGCCGTTGACCATGCAGCCGATCGTGCCGTCGAGCTTGATGAACGTCAGTCCCGCCTCGCGGGCCTCCTTGTCGGCCGGGTCCTCCTCGTCGGGATCGCGCAGGGCCTCTAGCTCCGGGTGACGGTGCAGGGCGGAGTCGTCGAGCGTGATCTT
>JBKJJJ010000028.1:0-16368 GCA_046598045.1 Candidatus Eiseniibacteriota bacterium | reverse complement strand
CTCGGTGAGCGCGAGCGCGACCTTCTTCGCGGGCGTGATGCGGTCCTCGCCGTAGAGGATCATCGAGTGCGAGACGTCGAGCAGCAGCACGGTGGCGCACGCGGTGAGGTGCTCGGTTTCGTAGACCTCGAGGTCCTCCTCGCCGATCTCGATGTCGTCGGCGCCGTTCCTGCGGATCGCGTTGCCGATCGTGGCGATCGCGTCGAGGTCGGTCGTCGAATCGCCGAACTCGAACGCGCGCGTCTCGGGCAGGCGATCGACACCGACGCCCGCCTGCGGCACGCGGTGGTCGCCGCCGGCCGACTTGCGGAGCTGGCCGAAGATCTCGGTCAGCGCATCCTGGCGGATCGCGCGCTCGCCCTTGCCCGTGAGGCGGTGTTCCCCGGGAGCGACTTCCTTGATCGCGTCGTTCTCCTTGAGCCACTTCTTGAACGCCTCGAGGTCGAACTTGCCGTCGAAGAACCCGTACTGCTCGCCGATCTGCTCGAGCGCATCGAGCGCGCGGTCGACGTCGCCGTTGGTCTGGAGCAGGAGCTGGTTGTAGAGGTTGAGCAGGGCCTTGAGGAACTCGGGATCGGGCCCGCCCCGCCATGCTCCGTAACGGAAGCGCACGTCAGTCGTCCTCGTCCCGCGTGCTGAACCCCGAGAACATCGACTTGAGCATGTCCTTGTAGGCCGTGCCCCCGCCGTCCACGCGTTCGCGAGAGAGAATCGAGTGCTGGTGCAGGCCCTCGAGCACGAACTCCATCGCGGGGCCGAGTTCGGCTGCGTCCATCGCCTGCAGGTGCTTGACCGCGAGCGGCTCGAGCCCGGTCACGGCGCGCAGGCCCTGCGCGAACTCCTCGGCGCTCGACTCGTCCGTGATCTCGATCGTCTTGCCCGAGGCGAACCACTCGACGATCGGCTTGTAGACCTGGCTCGTCGACGCGTCCTTGCCCCGCGTCTTGTACGCGTCGGGGAACTTGCGCGCGAACAGCGCCTTGACCGCCTTGCCGATCAAGTGGCGCGCGACGTTCGCCGAGCCCTCCTGCTCGCCCTCGTAGACCAGCTCGACCTTGCCCGAGATCGCGGACACGGCACCGTACAGGTCGGCCAGGCGCGGGCGCACGACCGGCTCGCCGGTGCGCAGGCCGCGGCGCTCGGCGTTCGAGATCAGGTTCTCCATCAACGAGATCGTCATGCGCGCGGACACGCCCGAGCTTTGATCCACGTACTCGGACTTGCGCGCCTGGACGGCGACCTCCTCGATCAGCTCCTTGAAGTAGTACGGCACGTCGACCTTGACCGAGCTGGCGCGCTGGGTCCACGCCTCCTGGTCGGTGATCGTGATGCCATCCTCGAGCGCGAGCGGATAGTGCGTCATGATCTGCGACGCGATGCGGTCGCGCAGCGGCGTGATGATGTTGCCTCGGTTCGTGTAGTCCTCGGGATTGGCCGAGAACACGAGCAGCATGTCGAGCGGGATGCGCACCGGGAATCCCCGGATCTGCACGTCCTTCTCCTCGAGGATGTTGAGCAAGCCGACCTGGATGCGCGGCTGGAGGTCGGGCACCTCGTTGATCGCGAAGATGCCGCGGTTCGTGCGCGGCACGAGCCCGTAGTGGATGACCTCCTCGTCGGCGAACGCGAGCTTCCTGGTCGCGGCCTTGATCGGGTCGATGTCGCCGATCAGGTCCGCGATCGAGACGTCGGGCGTGGCGAGCTTCTCGTTGTAGCGCTCGTCGGGACCGATCCACGCGATCTCGAGATCATCGCCCTTCTCGCGCGCGCGGCGCCGGCACGAGGCGCAGATCGGCGCGGTCGGCTCGTCGTGGATCTCGCAGCCCTGGACCACTGGCAGCGCCTGGTCGAGGAACGACTTGAGCTGGCGCAGGATGCGCGTCTTCGCCTGGCCGCGCAGCCCGAGCAGGATGAAATCATGCCGCGAGAGAATCGCGTTCTCGAGCTGGGGAATCACCGTCTTGTCGTAACCGATGATGCCGGGAAACAGCTCCGCGCCGGACTGGATGCGCGCGATCAGGTTTGCGCGCATCTCCTCCTTGACGGTGCGGGGGCGGTAGCCCTGCGCCACGAGCTGGCCCAGGGTGCGGGGACGGTCGTTGTGTGCGCTCATGAAGTCGTGTCCTGGTTGCGATGAACGAGGGAGATCGGGTTCCTTCAATGTCAGCGGGAGTATACACCCGCATGCCGCTAGCGGCGCGGTTCCGCCAGTGCCTCGTAGCGCGATTGCCCCTCGCTCTGCGCCGGTGGCTCGACGCCCAGCAGTCGGGCGACCGTGGGTGCGATGTCGAGCGAGCTGACCGGCTCGCGCCGGACGCCGGGCCGGACGCCGGCGCCATAAAGCAGGAACGGCACCAGGCGCTGGTCGCGCTGTGGGCCGCCATGGCCGGCGCGGGCGCGCGCCGCGTCCTCGTAGAACACGTCGTTCGCGGGGCACAGCAGCACGTCGCCGCTGCGCCCCGGGAACCATCCGAGCGCGGCGCGGAGCCGGATCGGATCACCCGCGCCCGGCGCGCGCAGTTCGGCCTCGGTATAGCCGGCGCTGAACAGCGGGCTGGCGAACGCCGAGTCGGCGACGGTGCGCGCGGCAGCCTTCACGCCGAGGTGGAGCGCGGCGAGCTTCGCGCGGTCGAACGTCACGTTGCCGTCGTTCACCGAGAGCGCAAGGCCCGTGAGCCCCCGCGCGGTCGCGCCGAGCACCCGGTCGACCCATGATTCGATCGACGCCGCGGCGACATGTCCGATCGAATCGAACGGGGCGGACTCGTAACGGCGCGCGATCTCGGCGTTCGGCGTCACGCCGTGATCGGCGGTCACGACCACGCTCCAGCGCCCCCGCCCGACGCGCGTGTCGAGCAACGCGAGGAACGCGCCGAGCGTGCTGTCGGCGCGCGAGGCGAGATCGAGCGCCTCGGGACTATCCGGCCCGAACTGGTGGCCCACCCGGTCGGTTACCGAGACCGAGACGATCAGGAGGTCGGGTGCATCGTCGGCGCCGAGCTGCTCGCCGTCGATCGCGGCGCGCGCGAACTCGAACGCGCTTTCGAGCGCGAGCGGGTGGTACGGGAGCAGGACCTGCGGCGCGACCGCCTTGCCGGCGGACTTGCCATCGGGCAGGACCAGCGGATGCGGAAACGTGTCGTTCGGATCCGCGCTCGTGCGCGCGAGCAGCGCGGCCAGGCCGCGGCGCGGCGTCCAAGCCGTGCCGGCGGCGGCTGCGAGCTTCGCGGCGAGGCGGCCGTTCTCGGCGACGACCCACGCCGGGAGCGCGGGTTCATAGTACGTGCTGGTCTGGTAGAGGCCGGTCGTCGGGTCCGTCCAGTAGACGCCGTTCGGGTGGCGTCCCGCGGGCAGCACCCCCCCGCGCGCCTTGTCGGAGATCGCGACCACCTTGCTGCGGCCAAGCGTGTCGCGCCTGAGGACGTCGGCCACAGTCTGCGCGCGCATCCGGCGCGGCGAAGCGGCCTCGCCCGCGGCGACCCCGTTCGATCCCACGCTGGCGTAGCTCGAGTCCTGCACGCACGCCACGCTCTTCTGCTCGACGCGGTCGTACCAAGCGTTGCCCACGACGCCATGGACCGACGGCGGCGCGCCCGAAAGCCACGTCGCGTGGCCGGGCCCGGTGTAGGTGATCGCGTACGGAATCGTGCAATCGGTGAAGCGCGCGCCCCCGTCCATCAGGCGCGCGAAGCCCGTCTTGCTGAACGCAGGGCGGTAGCGCTCGAGCAGGTCGCCGCGGTACTGGTCGAACAGCAACGCCACCACGAGGCGCGGCGCGCCGGGCCGCGCCGGGGGCGTGCTCTCGAACCCGTGCGCGAACGCGTCGAGCGGCAGCGGGCCCTGGGCGCGGGCGGCGGGTGCCCCCACGAGAAGGATCGCGAGCGCCGCGACAACGCCCTCGAGGCGGAAGCGCATGTCAGCGGTACGCGGAGAGTCCGGTCACGGCCTCGCCGAGCACGAGCGTGTGGATGTTGTGCGTGCCCTCGTAGGTCTTGACGGACTCGAGGTTGCACATGTGGCGCATCACCGGATACTCACCCGTGATGCCGTTCGCGCCGAGGATGTCGCGCGCCTCGCGCGCGATGTCGAGCGCGATCTCGCAATTGTTGCGCTTGGCCATCGAGACCATCTCGGGCGTGTGCTGCTTCTTCTCCTTGAGGCGGCCGACCTGGAGCGCGAGCAACTGGCCCTTCGTGATCTCCGTGATCATGTCCGCGAACTTCGCCTGGATGAGCTGGAACGACCCGATCGGCTTGTCGAACATGATGCGCACCTTCGAATACTCGAGCGCGATGTGATAGCACGCCATCGCGGCGCCCAGCACGCCCCAGCTGATGCCATAGCGCGCCTGCGTCAGGCAGCCGAGTGGCGCCTTGAGGCCCTCGCCGTTCGGCAGGATCGCGTCCTTGCCGACGTGCACGTCCTGCAGGATGAGCTCGCTCGTGACCGAAGCGCGCAGCGAGTACTTGCGCTTCTGCTCGGGCGCGCTGTAGCCCTTCGTGCCCTTCTCGACGAGGAAGCCGCGGATCGAGCCGCCATCGAGGCGCGCCCACACCACCGCGACGTCGGCGATCGTGCCGTTCGTGATCCACATCTTCGCGCCGTTGAGCACGTAGCCGTCTTCGACCGTCTTGGCGGTGGTCTTCATCCCCGCGGGGTTCGACCCGAAGTCGGGCTCGGTCAGGCCGAAGCAACCGATCTTCTCGCCGGCCGCGAGCTTGGGCAGCCAGAACTTCTTCTGCTCCTCGGAGCCGTACGCATAGATCGGATACATCACCAGCGCGCCCTGCACCGAGACGAACGAGCGCAGCCCCGAGTCGCCGCGCTCGAGCTCCTGCATCGCGAGGCCGTACGCCACGTCGCCGATGCCCGCGCAACCGTATTCGACCGGCAGGTTCGCACCGAGCAGCCCGAGCTCCGCGATCTGCGGGATGATCTCCATCGGGAACGTCGCGGCCTCGTAGTGGTGTTCGACGAGCGGGAGATACTTGTCCTCGACCCAGTCGCGCACCGCCTGGCGAATGGTCTTCTCCTCATCGGTGAGGAGGTCATCGATGCGCAGGAAGTCGACTCCGTTGAAGACGGCCATGGATCCTCCGAGAAAGGTCAAGACGGGGCGGGCCCGGGTTCGCGATCGCGCTGCCTGGAGAGGGAGTCTACGAGGAAAAGCCACCGGAGAGTGGGCCCGTCGGACCAAGTGAATGTAGCGGATCACCCGCGGCTGGGCTAGGGTGTTCCCTCCCGCGCAGAATGCGAACAAAGCGATCGAGGACCCGTTTCCACGTTCGATCGGAGGCGATCATGTACAAGACCAAGCCCTGCGGCGATTGCGCGATGCCTGCGCCCGACATGCCGCTCAACGTGCTCGTGCTCAACGCCTCGCTGAAGCATGGCCCCGAGATCTCGAACACCGGCGAGCTCTCGGAGCTGGTGCTCGAGAACATGCGCGCGCAGCACGCGAACCTGGTGACGGAGGTGGTGCGGTTGTCCGACCTGAGCCTCCCGGTCGGCCTCGGGTTCCGCGAGAGCGACGACGACCAGTGGCCCGAGGTCGTGCCCAGGATCAAGGCGGCCGACATCATCCTGTTCGCGACCCCGATCTGGTGGGGCGGGCGCTCGAGCCTGATGCAGCGCGTGATCGAGCGGATGGACGCGCTCGACGAGGAATACATCGCGAGCGGCCGGAGTGCGCTCTACAACAAGGTCGCGGGTGTCGTGATCACAGGCAGCGAGGACGGCGCGCTCTCGACGCTCGGCACGATCATGATGGTGCTGACGTTCATGGGCTTCACGCTCCCCCCCGAGTGCGCGGCGTACTGGGTGGGCGAGGTCGGTCAGCCGACGGCAAAGGATCGTGAGCAACGCCTGGTCAACGGCGCGACCAAGCACATGGCCAAGAATCTCGCGCGCAACACGCTTTACTACGCGCAACTCCTCAAGCAGAAACCTCTCGTCCCGGACGTCGCCGCCCATGCCTGAGACGACTCCGACCCCGAAGCCGCACAAGGACGCCGAACGCCAGGCGAAGTTTCTGGTCGCCCGCTTCGAGAAGTGGGCGCTCCCCAAGATCGCCGCGCGGCTGCCGCGCTGGGTGATGCCCGACCACCTGACGGGCCTCGGCATCGTGGCTGCGACCTGGATCGCGTTCTGCTACATGAAGTCGAACTCGAACCCGCTCTGGCTCTACGGCGCGTCGTTCGGGCTGGTCGTCCACTGGTTCGGCGACAGCCTCGACGGCACGCTGGCGCGGGTGCGCAAGATCCAGCGGCCGCGCTACGGTTTCTACCTCGACCACCTGACCGACGCCTACTCGACGACGGCGATCGGCCTCGGGCTCGGGCTCTCTCCCTACATGTTGCTGTCGGTCGGGTTCGCGGGCGTGATCGCCTACCTGATGTTGTCGATCAACGTTTATCTCGAGACCTACGTGTTCGGCCGCTTCAGCTACGGCTACGGATCGCTCGGACCCACGGAGGCGCGGGTGTTCCTGCTCGCGCTCAACCTGTTCGCGGGCGCGTGGACCCCGTTGCCGTTCCACCTGAACGGCGTCGCGATGACGGTGTTCGATATCGGCGGGATCGCGGTCTCGTTCATCATGCTCGGCCTGCTGCTGTCGCGCGCAATGGCGAACCTGCGCGAGCTCGCAATCGCGGAGCCGGCGAACGTGGTGAAGGACGATGCCGCCGCCTGACGCCGCCGATCCGCACGATCTGCACCGCTGAGGGGCTCGCGTTCAGCGAGACCGCGCAGCGGTACGCGATCAAGGGCATCGGGGAGGCCCGGGCGTACCTGGCGCATCCCGTTCTCGGGCCGAGACTCGCCGCTTGCGCGGAGGCTGCCTTGCGGTGAACGGAGGCAAGCGCGACTTGCGGACGCTCCAGCTGCTCGGAGTCGCGCCCGATGCCGGGCCCGCGAAGTCGTAGACTGACTCGCAGGGAGAATCATGCCGTTCACGCCGTTCCACATGGGACCGGGATTGGCCGTCAAGGCGGTGGCCGGGCGTCGCTTCAGCGTGGTCACGTTCGGCGTCGCACAGGTCGCGATGGATCTCGAGACCCTCGTGCGGATGCTGCGGGGTTCCGCGGTCCTGCACGGACCGGTGCACACCTACCTCGGCGCGGTCCTGATGGCGATTCCGGTGACGCTGATCTCCCCTCTCCTCGGTCGGCCAATCCTGCGGCGCTGGAACCGCGCGCTCACTAGCGGGGGCCTCGCGTGGCTGGCCTCCCCCGACGCGTTCGCGCCCCGCACCGTCGCCCTGAGCGCGCTCCTCGGCACCGTATCGCACGTCGCGCTCGACAGCCTGATGCATGCGGACATCACGCCGCTCGCGCCCTGGTCCGACGCGAACGTGTTGCTGGGCCTCATCAGCGCGGCGGCGCTCTACCGGTGGTGCGTGCTCGCCGGCGTGCTCGGCGTCGTGGGATGGCTCGCCGGCTCCTGGCTCCAGCGCGGGGCGAGCCCCGATTGAAAGTCTTCCGCGATTGATAACGCCGGCTGCGCAGGTGAACTCATCCCGGTTGTCCGTCACAATCGAACCGTCCGGGCGTACGAGAGAAGAAACCCCGGGAGGAGACTGCCCATGACGCGCGTCGCGTTCGCCCTTAGGAGGTTCGACATGCAAGACTTCGCTCGAAGCGTGCTCCCGTTCGCGGCGGCACTCCTGGTCTCGGCGAGCCTCGGCACCGGACTCCTCACCCCGCAATCGGCCCGCGCGGCCGAAAGGATGGAAGAGATGAGTGCGCCGATGGTCGGGGACGAAGCCCCGGATTTTGCGCTCCCCGCGCTCGGCGGCCAACGCATCAAGCTCTCGACCCTCGTCCGGAAGGGCCCGGTCGTGCTCGTCATGCTTCGCGGCTACCCGGGGTATCAGTGTCCATTCTGCACCCGGCAGTTCGGCGAGTTCCTTGGGAGGAGCGCCGCGTTCAAGAAAGCGAAAGCCCGCGTCGTCTTCATCTATCCTGGCCCGTCGGACCAACTCGAGGAGCATGCGAGCGAGTTCGTGAAGGGCAAGGACTACCCCCCGCATTTCTCGATCGTGCCCGATCCCGATTACGCGGTGACCAACGCCTATCACCTGCGCTGGGAGGCGGCGAACGAGACCGCGTACCCGGCAACCTTCGTCCTCGATTCGAAGCGCAGGATCACGTTCGCCGGCATCGCGCACGGTCACGGGGATCGCGTGACCGCGGATGCCGCATTGAAGGCGCTCGCCCGGTGATGCGGGTCGGGAGTTCCCACCCCTTTCGGGGATCGGTGGGCCCTCGCCTGCCCGGCGCAGATCCGGGCCACCCGGCGGAGCGGAGGGCAGAGTTCGAATCGAAATGACGATGCTCCAGAGATAAACCGGATTTCAGCGCGCCTTTCCGATCGCACGGAGCCGGGCTCGAAAAAGGTCGGGCCATGCGGCCGGTATTCGGAACTGCTCCCCGGTTCGGGACATCTAGTAGACGTGCCCACGCCCAGGATCCACCCCGCCCACCGCCGCGGCCCGTTCGGCCTGCTCGCGGCGCTGATCGTCCTCGAAATCCTCGCGCCCGCACGCGCGCATGCAATGATGCTCCCCCTCCGGAGCGCGCTCGCCGTGGCGGCCCCCTCGATCGATCCCCTGGTCCTGCAGTTGGCGCTCGAGGCGCACGACCGGGCACTCGAGCGTGGGCTCCTGCCCGAGCCCGACGTCCTGACCGTAATCGACTATTCGCGGCCATCGGTCGAACCCCGCTTCTGGGTGTTCGATCTCGCAGCGCGGCGCCTCGTGTTCGAGGAGCTGGTCGCCCATGGCCGCAACAGCGGAGACACCTACGCGACGCAATTCTCGAACGAGGAGTCGAGCCTCGAGACCAGCCTCGGCTTGTTCGTGACGCGGGACGTCTACGTGGGCAAACACGGACGCTCGCTCCGGCTCGACGGCCTCGAGCCCGGGTTCAACGACCAGGCCGCCGCGCGCGCGATCGTCATCCACGGTTCGGACTATGTGAGCGCGGCGCTCGCCGCCCGCGACAAGGTGGGCCGGAGCTGGGGATGCCCCGCCCTTGCGGCGAAGGACGCGGCGAAGGTGATCGATCGGATCCGCGACGGCTCGGCGGTGTTCGCCTACTACCCCGACTCGAGCTGGATCCGTGGCTCGCTCTTCCTCCAAGGGACGCCGGCGGACACGAGCGCCCCGGCGGAGTTCCCTGCGGCGACTCGATTGGGGCACGGGGTCGACCTTGATCTTGCGTACTTCAACGTGTCGCTCCTGCAGTGGGTGTCCGGATTCGTCGATCGCTACCTGCAAGTCGCCTAGGGGAGCACGATGGGCTCAGCGAATGCAGAGCGCGAGCTCGTCCTCGTCACCGGCGCGACGGGCTACATCGGCGGCCGCTTGGTTCCGCGCCTGCTCGCCCTGGGGTATCGCGTCCGCTGTCTCGTGCGCGACCCCGCCCGCTTGCAGGGGCGCCCCTGGCACGGTGACGTCGAGATCCTCGCGGGCGATGTGCTGCAGCCCGGAAGCCTCGCCGAAGCCATGCTCGGCGTCCGCTTCGCCTATTACCTGGTCCACAGCCTGGGAAGCGGCTCCGACTTTCACGAGCGCGACATTCGCGCCGCCGACAATTTCGCATCGGCCGCCCATGCCGCCGGTATCGAACGCATCCTCTACCTCGGCGGCCTCGCCGAGGCCTCGCCCGGACTCTCGGAGCACCTGAGCTCGCGGCAGGAGACGGGCGACGTGCTCCGCCGCTCCGGCGTGCCCGTGACCGAATTTCGCGCAGGCGTGATCGTCGGATCGGGCAGCGTCTCGTTCGAGATGATTCGCTACCTGACGGAGCGAGTGCCCGTGATGATCTGCCCGCGCTGGGTCTACACCCGCACCCAGCCGATCGGCATTCGCGAGGTGCTCGAGTACCTGACCGCGGCGCTCGCCGTTCCCGAAAGCAGCGGCCGCATCCTCGAGATCGGCGGCTCGGAGATCGTCACCTACGGCGAGATGATGATGATCTACGCCGAAGTGCGGGGACTCAAGCGCTGGATGGTCCCCGTCCCGGTGCTGACACCACGCCTGTCGTCCTACTGGGTGAACATCGTCACTCCCATTCCGGCCGTGATCGCGCGTCCGCTCGTCGAGGGCCTGCGCAACGAGAACATCGTGCACGACCCGGGCGCCGCGCAGATGTTCCCCCACATTCGGCCCGTGAGCTACCGCGTCTCCGTGGAGCGCACGCTCGCGCAATTGCAGGCGAGCAACATCGAGACCACGTGGAGTGACGCCCTGGGCACGACCCAGGGTGACGTCCCGCCCGTGGTGCTGACCAACCAGGAAGGGATGATCCTCGAGCACCGGCAACGCACTGTCTCCGCGTCCCCTGCGGACATCTACGCCGTCTTCACCGGGCTGGGCGGGATGCGCGGGTGGTTCTTCATGAACTGGGCGTGGGGACTTCGCGGATGGCTGGATCGCTTGCTGGGCGGCGTGGGCGTCCGGCGGGGCCGCCGCGACCCGGACCGCGTGCGCGTCGGGGATGCGCTCGACTTCTGGCGGGTCGAGGCCGTCGAGCCGGACCGCATGATGAGACTGCGCGCCGAGATGAAGGTCCCCGGCAAGGCGTGGCTGCAATTCCAGGTGGTTCCGCGCGAAGACCACCGCACACTGCTATCGCAGACCGCGTTCTTCGCGCCGAAGGGGTTGATGGGCTGGCTCTACTGGTTTGCGCTCTACCCGCTGCACGGGCTGATCTTCAACGGGCTGATCGACGGGATCGCGCGACGAGCCGTCGCCGTGAAACGGAAACGGTGAACGACGGTCGGCTTCGGGTCCGGGGCACTCCCCCACAGGCAGCCTCCGAATCGTAGCGCGACCGTGTCCACCGTTTCGCTTTCGACTACTTTCGTCGTCGCCCGCCTACGACCCGCCGGCTAGCCGCTTTCCGGGCACCACCAGCAGGAGAATCCCGCCGAGCAAGAGCAGCCCGCCGACGACCGGGGAGAACGGGATGCGTTTCTGCTCCGTCGCGGTCGCCTTGAGCGGCCCGACGTCGAGGACCGTCTTCTCGCGGTTGTAGGTGATCCCGCCGTAGGCGAGGGCGATGATGCCGAGGATCGCGAGCACGTAGCCGAGCGGCTTCACTAGAGCGCCCTTCGGCCCGAGATCACCCGAAACAGGATGGCAATGATGGCGATCACGAGCAGAAGGTGGATGAGCCCGCCCATGGTGTAGGACGTCAGCAACCCGAGCAGCCAAAGGATCACGAGTACGACTGCGACTGTATAGAGCATGAGCGGCCTCCTGTTGGTTGGTTCCCGCCGCTCCCTAGGAGCGCCGTCTTGCCTTCAGTGCGTCGCGTTCGGCACGCAGGCTCTCGAGTTCCACCGCCTGCCTGCCGACCAGGCGCTGGAGTTCCCCGATCTGCTGCTCGGACGCACGCGCTGACCTGCCGCGCCAGGCACCGTCGGAACCCGCCGCTCCGGTCGAAACGCCAAGGATCTCCAAGCGTTTCCATCGTTGCAACAGGCCCCGCGCGATGCCGAGCTTCCGGCCGAGCTCCGCGATCGTGACTTCACCCCGCAGAACCCGGGCAATTTGCTCCCGCTTGAACTCGGCCGAGTAGATTCGCCGACCGTCCGATTTGCGGGCGATGCGTTTCACTACGGCCCGATGATGTTCGAATCCAGGGTGACTCCGCCGACCCGTGCGAGCGCGCGGCCGTGCAGCGTGGCGCCGGTCGCCATCGTGATCGACGAGTTCGCCAGGATGGTTCCGCTGAAGTTCGAGGTCGTGCCCAGGGTTGCCGAGCTGCCGACCTGCCAGAACACGTTCGAGGCCAGGGCGCCGCCGGTCAGGATCACCTTGCGACCCGAGGTCACGGTGAGCGAGCTCGGGATCTGGAAGATGAACACGCCGTTCGAATTGCCGTTGAGCGTCAGGTCCCCCGACGAGATCGCGAGCGACGAGGTGGACGTGTAGACGCCCGGAGTGAGCGTTTGTCCGCCGATGTTTCCGGCCACTGCCGCGCCCACAGCGCGACCGGCCGCATTGTTGTAGGCGATCGTCAGGTCCGACTGGGCTGTTTGGGCGGCTGGATCGGCCACGTGGGGGACGCCGCCGTTTCCGGTCATCGTCCCCGGTCCGAAACCGGTAACCGAAGTTCCCGCCCACACGCCGACATCTCCGGCGACCGTGGTGCCGCCCGTGTTGGCGACCGTGGAACCCGCGAGCACGCGGAAGTTGTTGCTTCCGGTCACGACTCCCCCGAGGGGAACGGACGCGGGGTTGGCGCTGTCCGCGCTGAGCTTGTTGTCGCTGCCACATCCCTGGAGAACGCCCGCCGCGAGCAGCGCGGCGGTGGCAATCAATATTGTGGAACGCATGTTTTGGCTCCTGTCGGGGAACACGGTAACGGTCGCACGACTCGCAACTGCGCGCGGTCGGCGTGAAAGGAGGGGGCGGCTCCGTCCGGATCCTCCGGAAGCGTTGCCGGTGCGCGGTCGGGTGGGATCGACCGCAGGCCAACCGAGGCGGGTTGGTCACGCGATTCGTGGCTCGCTTGCGAGTCGGAGGCTGGATCTCAAGGACCGCCGTCTGCATCGAGCGAGAGCTATCCGGACTGTGGGCCTGTCCGGGCCACAGCACAAGTTCATTCGTATACACAGACCTGTGACAGACTCACTTCGTCGACAACTCGAGCGATGAAGACAATCACAGAAACACATGTCGTACGGCATTGCCTGACACCAGAATCAGGAATTTCCCCATGCCCGAGATCTCGTGTGCGATGCACGCACACTCGGCAATCAGAATGGTGGGCAGTGCGGACAATTTCTGATCACACTGTCAGCAATCGCCTGATTGTGCCTCGAAGGCTCTGGCACCCAGTATCGGGTGGATCGAGGAGTACGCATCAACTCACGACGCACCTTGAATGACCGGAGGAGTAGGGCAATGACCATCCTCGTCGAGGACCTCCTCGCAGACACGCGGGAGACCTCGAAAAAGGTTCGCGAGCTGGTCTTGTCCCTCGAGGAGATCGCCCTGACCGTTCGGAGCGGCGCAACGGGCATCGCAGGGGTCGTGAAGCAGGCGACCTCGATCAGCGGCCTGGTGCTGGATGAGGTCCAGCGCCCGGTGCTGCAGGTCGTCGCGCTCATGCGGGCGCTCCGCTCAGGCGTTCGTGGTTTGACCCGGCGTTGGAGTCATGGCCGGGATCCTGTGCATTCCCTACCCGAAGGAGTTCATCATGTCTGACAACCAGAACAATGGAATGTTCGCGGGTTTCCTGCTCGGCGCAATCATCGGCGGCGGGCTGGCCCTGCTCATGGCGCCGGGGGCCGGTGGTGACACGCGTCGTCGCCTCATGGGGGCAGCTGGTGACCTGGGCGACCGGGCGAAGGAGCTGGGCGACGGCGTACGCGGAAAGCTCGACGACCTCGGCAAGGGCGCGCGCGACGTTTCGCATGACCTGGGTCACGCCTTGAAGGATGGGCGGGACAGCGTCGAGAAGCTCGGGCAGGACGCCCTGAACAAGGTCGGCGGCCGGCTCTAGAGGTCCTTTGCGCCGAGGGGCGATCTCGACCCACGCGAAGGTCGGGGTAGCCCCGAAGCACAACGCCAAACCCCGCGCTCGCCCGTCTTCGGGCATCCGTGACGCCCGGGCTAGAGAGCTCTTCGCCCCGAGATCACGCGAAACAGCACCGCGATGATGGCGATCACCAGCAGGATGTGAATCAAACCCCCCATCGTGTGCGTCAGGAAGCCAAGCAGCCAGAGAATGACGAGGACGACTGCGACTGTGTACAGCATTGGTGGCCTCCCCCGGGATTGTTCCCGCCACTTCCATTGATCGACGCGAAGGGTCGCGGCTGCGACCGGAGTTGCGGCTGCGTTGCCGTTCGCGGTCCAGCGAAACACGCCGGCCAACTCCCGAAACCGGCAACGGCCGTTCCCGACTGTGTGCCTGGGCGGGGCTCTCGACAAGCTGATTTGCAGCCGCAATCATTGCTGCGTCCCACTTCGAGTTCAGGGTGTCCACGTGGTCAAGATCACCTGGAATTCAGCTGTCGGGGTTTTCCTGACTATGAAATCAGGCATTGCCCCGGTATTCAGGTTGTTGCGTCGAGGCTATAACTTGAGTGCAGGCGTCAGACCGCGCACCCATCACGCGTGGAACCACGCCATCAAGTTCGCTCCGC
The DNA here is from genome assembly GCA_046598045.1 of Candidatus Eiseniibacteriota bacterium. Classification (GTDB taxonomy): domain Bacteria; phylum Eisenbacteria; class RBG-16-71-46; order RBG-16-71-46; family DASYSL01; genus JANPEF01. The sequence goes on along the minus strand of JBKJJJ010000028.1, from coordinate 2,205 downwards.
GTGGGTAGGCGCACGATGTCAGAGGTGTCCCCACTTCGGCATCCGTGTCGAGTATCCCGCGCGGTGCGGGATTACGCCGGGAACGGTGGGCGCAGTCCGAGCCCTTCCCGACCGTGAGCTGGGCCAAGACGAGAGCTTCAAGGAGAACCCCGGAAGAACTTCCGCCGCCCTGAAGGATCGTGGCCCAAGGCTCCGAGCCCGGATGTCGACCACCAGCGCAATGGGCGGGTAACGGAACGGGGAGCTCTCAGTGGCGCATCAGGCAAGCGATCCCCTCAAGCAACTCGACGCGGCGGTCATCGCGCCACGCCCGACCTGTTGATCATCCGTTGGATGGGCTTCTTCCCCCAGGTCGTCGCGTTCGGCGTCCTCACAGTCCTGCTGCCCTTCGTGGCGGGACGCTGGTGGGAGGCGTTGGCCCTGAAGACGATCGGCCGCCACAGGAGGAGCTCGACATGAAGACGAGACATGCCTTGGGACCTCTTGGTCTCGCACTCATCTCGCTGGTCATCGCGTCCTCGATGGCGGGCGCGCAGACCGTGGTCCGCCCCGGCTTCAACATCTTCTCCGTCGCCCAGGACGTGGAGATCGGCAAGAAGTCGGCGCTCCAGGTGGAGCGCCAGCTGCCGATGATGAGCGACGCTGCGACGCAGCGCTATGTCTCCGCACTCGGCGCGCGACTCGCGGCCCAGGCTCCGGGCACCAAGTTCAACTACCAATTCAAGGTGGCAAACCTCTCGGACATCAACGCATTCGCGCTTCCGGGAGGATTTATCTACGTGCATCGCGGTCTGCTCGAGCAGGTGCGGACCGAGGGCGAGCTCGCCGGGGTGATGGCGCACGAGATTGCGCACGTTGCGCTCCGCCACCCGACGAACCAGGCCTCGAAGGCCTACCTGGCGAACGCCGGACTCGGCGTGCTCGGCGGGTTGCTGGGTGGGAAGTCGGGCTCGTCCACGGGCAGCATCGTGAATGCCGTTGGCGGGTTCGGGATGAACACGTTGTTCCTCAAGTTCTCGCGCTCGATCGAGAGCCAAGCGGACGTCGTGGGCTCGCAGATCATGGCGCGCGCCGGTTACGACCCCATGGAGATGGCCCACTTCTTTGCGTTCCTGCGGCAGAAGGCCGGTTCGGACCCGGGCAAGGTGGCGGTCTTCCTGAGCGATCACCCGGCTCCTGCGGATCGCGAGGCGCGCGTGCAGCAGGAAGCGAAGCTCCTCGGCGCAGTGACGCGTTCGTCTCCGATCGGCTCACTCGCTTCGGTCCAGACCCGGTTGCGCGGATTTCCCGCCGCGCGGACGACGGCGCAGGTCGCGGCCAACCCCTCGACGTCGAGCAGCGCGACCGCTTCGAACGGGGCCGATCTCGCGATCGAAGCGCCGTCGACCCGGTATCGCGTGTACAGGCAGCCGCAGGGCAACTTCCAGATCGAACAGCCCGACAATTGGACCAGCAGCGCCGCCGCCGGGGCCTACGGGGTCACGCTCGTCCCGCGCGGTGGCCTCATCCCCGACGATCGTGGGAGAAACAATCTCGCGTATGGCGTGATCGTGAGCCATTACGTTCCGTTCGACGGTGCGGTCGGCGGCAATTTCACCGATTCGCAGAACTCGGGCTACGGCGCGTCCCCGCTGGAGCAGGCGACCAGCGATCTCGTCCAACAGATCGAGCAGACGAATCCGAGCCTCAGTCGCGTCGACGGCTCGGAGCAGCGCAGGACGATCTCGGGCCAGAACTCGCTGTCCGTTCGGCTCGCCGGACGCTCGAGCTCGAATGGGCGGGGCGAGCAGGTGACGGTCATCACGCGTGCGCTCGCCGATGATCACATCGTCTACCTCCTGCTCATCGCGCCGACCGACGAGTACGCGGCGCTCGAGCCCACGTTCGATCACATCGTCCGTAGTTTGCGGGTCAGTGAAAATGTCAGTCACAACTGAATCCGCGGATCGTGGCAGTATTCGTCTCTGGGGAATGCCCAAGGGCGCTAGGCGATCCTGGTCGATCCGGCAGCGCTCCAGTCGCATTCCCGCGGCCGTGGCGTGCTACGAGTGGGAAATCGCGCAAGGGCGGTCCCGGCGGGCAACGCGGTCGGGCACGTCCAACCGTCCCCGAAGTCCGCTGTCCGCGTGGCGTTATGGCTGCGCACGGGGGTCGCCGGGTCGGTCAGCCCGTCCCAATCCCTTGTTTGGGGCGGGTAATTTAATG
>JBKJJJ010000176.1:0-13592 GCA_046598045.1 Candidatus Eiseniibacteriota bacterium | reverse complement strand
GAGCCCTTGACCCACGCGGGATCGACCTCGTGCTCCCTGGAGAGCCGGCGCACGACCGGGGAATAGCGCGCGTGCCCATTGCCTCCCTGCGGCCCGCTGAACCCGGCCGCCGGCCCTTGGGGCGCGGGCGCCGGGGCGGCGCTCACACCCTGTGCGATAGACGTGCCGGAGCGCGTGGGCGCATCCCCTTGCGGGCGCGAGCCCGCGGGCGACGCGGCGGAATGCGGCTGCTCGGTCTTCGCCTCGGCGGTCGCGGTCGCGGCGCCGGCGGCCGCGGGCTGCGGCTTGGGCGCGGCGTGCGCGGTCGACGATCCCGGGCCGGCGGGCGCACCCTCGGCGGGCAGGTCGGCCTCGGTCTCGCCGGCGGTGAGGAGGTAGGCGATCTTCTCGCCGATCGGCACGGTGCCCGACTCGACCAGGATCCTGGCGAGCGTCCCCGAGCCGGCGGACGGCACCTCGATGGTGATCTTGTCGGTCATGATCTCGACCAGCGGCTCCTCCTCGCGGATGGGGTCGCCGACCTTCTTGAGCCACTTCGTGATGGTCCCCTCGACCACGCTCTCGCCCAGCTGCGGCACGACGATCGAAATCGGCACGGTCGACTCCTTAGTACGCGGCAGCCTGCCGCAGGGTGTGCACGATCTTCTCCACGTTGGGCAGGAACTCGTGCTCCATCGTGGGCGCGAACGGCATGGCAGGGACATCGGGCGCGGTGACACGGAAGATCGGCGCGTCGAGGTACTCGAACACGCTCTCGGTGATGGTGGCCGCGATCTCCGCGCCCACGCCGAGCGTGCGCTGGTCCTCGTGGATGATCACGCACTTGCCGGTCTTCTTCGCGCTCGCGCAGATGGTCTCTCTGTCGAGCGGCTGGAGGCAGCGCAGGTCGACGACTTCGACCTCGATGCCCTCCTGGGCGACGATCTCCGCGGCCTTGAGCGTGTGATGGAGCGTGAGGCCGTACGAGTAGGCGGTCACGTGCGTGCCCATCCGGCGGATCGCCGCGGGACCGAGCTCCATCGTGACGTCGCCCTCGGGCAGGACTTCCTTGAACGAGCGGTAGAGCTTCTTGTGCTCGAAGAACAGAACCGGGTCCGGGTCCCTGATCGCGGCCTTGAGCATCGCCTTGGCGTCGGACGGGAACGCGGGCACGCACACCTTGATGCCCGGCGTGTGCACGAACCAGGCCTCGACCGACTGCGAGTGGTAGAGGCCGCCCGACACGTCGCCGCCGTACGGGCAGCGGATCACGACCGGGCAGGTCCAGCTGCCGCCGGTGCGATAGCGCATGCGCGAGGCCTGTTCGACGATCTGGTCGATGCCGCAGGTGATGAAGTCGGCGAACTGGATCTCGGGGATCGGACGCATGCCGACCAGCGCCGCGCCGACGCCCGCGCCCACGATCATCGACTCGGACAGCGGGGAGTCGATCACGCGGTCCGCGCCGAACTTCTCCCACAGGCCCTTCGTGGCCTTGAACACGCCGCCGTAGAACCCGATGTCCTCGCCGATGCAGAACACCCGCTCGTCGGCTTCCATCTCCTCGTACATCGCCTCCGTGATCGCCTCGATCATCGTCTTCGGGCGGGAAGCGTCGGACGTGTCCTTCTCCTGCATCGTCGTGGCCATGGACTCCTCGTGGCTAACGGTTCGACCGCATCCCGCGGCTCAAGTTGTGCCGCGCTGGGCGCGGCGCTGCTGGCGTTCGCGGTAACGGATCTCGGCCGCTCGATAATCGGCCTCGTCCTCGGGCCCCACCAGGAGCGGCGGCACGGGAACGGGGCGGCCCTGATCGTCGATCGCGACGAACGTCAAGAAGGCGGTGCTGGTGTGGCGGCGACCGCCAGTGCTCAGGTTTTCGCTCTCCACGTCGACCTGCACTTCGATCGAACGCTTCGAGGTGTGGGTCACGCGCGCCTTCAGGTGCGCGACGTCCCCCATCCGGATCGGCGCATCGAAGGACAGGTCGTCCATCGAGGCGGTCACGCACAGCCGGCGCGCGTGGCGGTGCGAGGTGATCGCGGCGACGATGTCGATCCAGTGCATCGCCGTCCCGCCGAGCACGTTCCCGATCGGGTTCGTGTCGTCGGGCAGGACGAGCTGCACCATCTCGGTGGCCGACTCCGATGCCGGCCGGGGATCGAGCAAGCCTGCGCTCACGCGGCTACTTGTATCCGCCGAACGTGCCCGGCGCGAAGACATCCTCGTACGTCGCCTCGGCGGTCGCATAGGGCTGCGCCTCGGCCCACGCGAGGGCCTCTTCGATGTCCTTCTGGATCTGCGCCTGGATCTCGGCGCCTTCGCCCGGCTTGAACACGCCCTCTTCGACCAGGATCTTCTCGTAGCGCGGGAGCGGATCCTTCGCCTTCCAGGCGTTGACCTCCTCGTCGCTGCGGTAGTTCGCCGGATCGATCTCGGAGTGGCCGTACCAGCGATAGGTCTTGCCCTCGATCAGCGTCGGGCCTTCGCCATTGCGGGCGCGCTCGATTGCCTTCTGCGCGGTCTCGTAGACCTCGAGCACGTCGTTGCCGTCGATCGTGATGCCGGGCATGCCGTAGGCCTTCGCGCGGTCCGACAGGTCGACGAGCGCGGTCTGCAGCGAGAGCGGCACCGACTCCGCCCACAGGTTGTTCTGGACGAAGTACACGACCGGCAGCTTGTGCACGGCGCCGAAGTTGAGCGCCTCGTGAAAGTCGCCGCGCGCGGTTCCGCCATCGCCCGTGTAGGCGATCGCGACCAGTCCGTTCTTCTGCAACTTGTAGGCGAGGGCAACGCCGGTGGCGACCACGACCTGGGCGGCGACCGTCGAAGCCGGCGTCAGGACGCGCAGCGGCGCGTAGCCGTAATGGCACGGGTGGGACTTGCCGCGATCGGGCGAGACGGCGCGCGCGAGGATCTGCGCGAAGATCGCCTTGAGCGGAACGCCCTTGCCGACCGACGCCGGCAGCTCCCTGTGCGACGGCCCGATGAAGTCGAGTTCCTTGAGCAGGAACGCCGGGACGAGCGTGATCGCCTCCTGTCCGACGGCGGTGTACATATTGCCCAGCATGCGGCCCTGGCGGAAGAGCTTGCGGCCGCGTTCGTCGATCAGGCGCGACGTGTACAGGCGGCGGTACAGCTCCTTGGCGCGGTCTTCGGACAGGCCGACTCTGCTGAGACCGCTTGTGGCGGTCTTCGTACGCGTGCTCACCGAGGCCCCCTTTCATGGGTCTGCGTCGGGTCAGGATGCGCGATGTGTGCCGGGCTCAGGGCCGGCCCTGCGGCAGGGAATCCATAAAGAGGGGTGTTCTGCCGGCGCGTTTCTTGGTCCCGGGCATTATAGGAAGGCGGGCCGGGGTCGGCAAGGCCCCCGCCGGGGTTCGCAACACTTTATCGAATGGGGACTTGGGCGGAGTCCGGGGGTGCGAAAGAGGCTCCTCCGGGCGCCGACGGGAACGTCCATCGGCGAGCGGCCCCGCGGGATGGGGTCGCGAGGAGGCCGATCAGCGCCCCGAGGATGCTTCCCGCGGCCGCTCCGTCCGCGATATTGGTGATGCGGCCGTCCCCGTATGGGAACGCATTCCAGTCCGGGCTGGCTGGCCTGGTCCCACCCCGGTCGAGCGGCGTGGCGGCCCCCAGGATTCCCCCCGCCACCATCCCGACCATCGCGCCGACGAGGATTCGGCGTGGTTTTGCGGTCGGAGCGATCTTGCCCTCGACCGAGCGGATTTCGGCGATCGACAACTCGTACCTTCGGGTCCCACCCCAACTGCGCGTGTGCGGCTCGGCGAGCAGGAGACGTGGAGGGTTCGTCGCCATCCCGAGAAACGTCGCCTTCACCTGCGTGCCGTCCGCTCGGAGGATCGTGATCGGGAATCCCTTGCGAATCCCCGCGAGCGTGGAGTCGCTCGCCGTGGCGCTCACTGCGGGGCTTGGCTGCAGAAGGGCAAGCACCAGCAGCGCAATCCAAGACGGGATGGGTCGCATGAAGGGAACTACCCGGCGGCCGTGCGTCGGTTCCCTTTGCATTCCGATCATCCTCCCGGCGCGGTCGCCATGCGCCGGATTCGCCACGCGCCCGCCACCTTGACCCAGTCGGAGGCATAGCGCCCGTGGGCGATCACGACGTTGCCATCCGGCAGCCGGACGAGTTGTCGAAACGCGCCCGCCTGGAAGGCCTGGTCCCCCGCGATGCGCACCGAGTCCGCGACCATCGACTCCTCGAGTACGTGGTGCGCCGCGAAGCCCTCGAGCATCGTGCGAATCGCCAGCGGGCCCCGCGTCGGCGGGCGGCCGGTGTCGACCATCTCCCCGTCCTCGGTGAACATCGCCGCGATTCCGGCGGAGTCCATGCGAAGGACGCAGTCGGCGTAACGGCGCGTCGCCTCGTCGAGGTCGGCCTGCGCGATGACGGCGGGGTCGACCTCGGCGTGCCGCATGAGCGCGAGCCGGAGCACGTAGACCGGGAGCCCGACCGTTTCGCGTGCGAGCGACCACGCGTCACGGGGCTCGAAGAAGTGCGGCGCGGATGCGCCCACGACGACGAGGCCGGCGCGTTCCGCGGTCACGCGCGCGCGCAGGAGATGGAACCATTGCGTGACCAACACGACGCTGCGCGCGCCGCGCGGCGCGAGCAGGATGCGCGCGTCGACGCAGGACGCGAGCGTGTTGATGCCGTGCGCGTCCTCTATCAGCGCGCTGTCGGGGATGGCACGGGCGTGCAGGTAGCGCTGCATCACATGCGCCTCGTCGAAGCCCTCCTTGCCCACGCCCCCGCTGACGAGGATCCACCGCACCTGCTTCGCCGCGAACAGGGCGTGCGCCGCGTCCAGGCGCGCGGCGAGGCGCTTCGAGGGGAGCCCCGTGCGCTCGACCGTGTTGCCGAAGACGAGCGCGGCGTCGGCGTGGCCTGACTTGGCGGTGAGCCCGTGGACGGCGATGCTCAGCGGAACCAGGGCGATGAAGGTGGCGACGCCGACGATTACGGAAAACACACGTGGCGGGCTGAGATTCACTTACCCGACGCGTCGTACTTGTGGAGACCATGCCTGCGCGACATCGTCTGGTGTTCGCGCCCCTCAAGTAGATAGCGAGCCACCGCGCCGAAGTTCGGGTTCCTCGACACCGCGAGCGAGTCAGCAAGCTCATCGAGCAGGCGATCCGTGTCCTCGACATTCGCTGGCAGCCGGATCGGCGTCTGCTCGAGAGCCAGTCCCGTTGCGCCGCGTTTGTAGAGGATGATCCAGCGTCCGGATCTCTGCGGCGACGGACCGAAATAGGTCGGAGAAAGCTTGAGGTCTCGGGGCGGAACCTCCAGGCGAACGCGGGGCGACCGGGAGTCAACCAGGGTCGTGTCGACGAGAATCTCCTGGCCACTCGAGAACTTCCGGACGCCGGCTTGCCGGACTCGGTCGGCGAAGTGTCCGACGAGGATGACCTCGGCCCGCCCGATCCGATTGGAAATTCCGGGTGGTTGAGGATAGCTCAGTGCGCCCGCTCGTGGCGCGATCCATGGAGCGCTCACCAGCAGGATCGCGCACGTGAGTGCCGCTCGAATCGATGGATGGGCCGCGCCCAAGTCCTCAGTCCCCGCTCACGAACAGCGCAAGCTTCCAGCTCGCGCCGTCCGGCGCGAAGAACGCGCGATAGCCGACCGGGCTACGGACGAATTGCGAGGCGACATACGCCCTCGCCCCGTTCGCCCGTCGGATCGCGGTCCACCCGGGCGGCGCCTTGCCCGGGCCGCCCGTCGGCAGCGCGACGATCGCGTAGCTCAGCCGCTCCACGACCGCCCCGCGGGGCGAGGGCCGCGCGCGCACGCGCACGCCGCTGCCCGTGATCGCGACGTGTTGAAACGCGTCGATCGCCTCGGGCCATCGGCTGTACACGTAGGGTGCGACGAACTGGCCGTTCGCGCTGAAGGTGCCGCCCAGCGCGAGTGTCTCCGCGAGGTCGCGCCACGATTTGCTATCCGCCGCGCGGAGCTGTTTCTCAAGAACGGCCCGACCATCGTCGCCGCCGAACCCGAGCTTGATGTTCGGGTCCGTGACCGCGAGCACGGCGCCGGTGTCATGGCGCGCGAGCGCAGCGCGCAGCGAATCGCGGAATGCGGCGAAGGCGGGGCGCTTCGAAGCCTCGTCGACCGGCCGGAGCGTGGATTGCGCCCGGGCGGGGCCAGCGAACAACACCAGCGCGACGGCGAGCGCGCGGGCGATCACCGCGCGCTCTTCGTGGCGAGCACGCGCACCGTGGCGAGCGCGCGTACCGCGGCGAGATCGAGCACGCCCTTCGCGCCCCAACCGCGCGTGCCGGCGGGAATCTCTGGGCGGAAGCTCTCGTAGAGCGCGTACGCGGAGTCGGCCAGCTCGGCGGGCTTGCGCGACTTCGCGAGCGCGGTGAGCGCGGCGGTCACCGCCGCGAGATCGTCGCCGAATTTCTGCGCGACGTACTTCTCGACGCTCGCGGGATCGATCGGCGCGTCCTTCAGCAGCGCCCGCATGCCGTCCCTGGTGTGGCGCACCGGGATGTGGCGGCCCATGAGTGCGACCGCTTCCGGCCGGGGCTTTGCCGCGGGCTCGCCGGCTTTCTTCGTTGGCTTGGAGCCGGGAACCGGCTTCGCGTAGATGCCGAGCCGCTGGCCCTTCGCCTGCGCGTTGAGCCCGGCGACGGCCTTGCCGAGGGTCAGCGCCTCGCCGTGGGAGTGTCCGAGGCGCTCGGCGACGATCGTGGCCCACAGCGTGAGCACAGGCGCGCGGTTGATCTCGATCGTGTGGCCGGCCATGGCCCGGGCCTCAGGCGTCCCGGTGCACGGTGTCCGGGGCGAACGCGGGCACGCACACCGCGATGTACTCGGCGCCGCCGGGGCCGGGGCTGCTGTAGCGCACCCACTCGCCCGGCGCGGTGACCACGGCCTGGCCGGCGCGCACGTCGATCACGCCGGCCTCGTGCTCGACCCTGAGCAGCCCGCGCACGACGATCGTGACCTCCTCGAACTCGGGGCGCTGGCCGGGCTCCTCCCAGCCCTCGGGCGAGACCATGCGCGCGATGCTCACGTTGGTGTGGCCCGAGTTCGCGCGCCCGACGTACTCCTCGATGCGCTTGGGCGGATGTCCGGCGGCGGGGACGACGGTGGGCTGGGCGATCAGGCGCGGCATGGGAGTTCTCCGGGGACGGGTGGAATCAGGCGCGTGGCTTGAGAATCGAAAGGTACGCCTTCCAGGGACCGACCGTCGCTTGGTATCGCAAGGCCAGCACGCGCGTGACCTGCGCGACATGGTCGAGGTCGTGCACGACCCAGGTGGCGAGCAACTGGTCGAGCGTGGCAGGCCCGAACTCGGGGTGCTCGCCGGTCCGCAGGAAGTCCTCCGGGCGGAGCCGCCAGCTACGCACGAGGTCGAGGTTCGCCGCGCGCTTCTCGGCGAAGGTCTCGAGCAACTCGTTCAGCGGAACGTCGCGCGTCAGGTGCTGGAAGCGGTCGAACGGCTCGAACTGCCGGTCGACGCGCTCGCCGAGAATGATCTGCGCGCGCGGGACCCAGTCCTGGTCCTCGCCGTCGATCAGGTGACCGAGGACATTGCGCGGGGTCCAGGTTCCGGGACCTTCGTCGATCTCGGTCCACGCGGCGGGCAGGCCGCGCAATTGCGCGTCGAGCACCCGGGGCGTGCGGCCGAGAATCGCGAGAACTTCATCGAGGACGACGCTCATGGGAACCTCCCCCACGTTCAGTCCGGGATCAGGCGAGCCGCTCGAGGACGAGCGACGGCGCAACCGGGGCCTTTGGCTCGATACGATACGCGCCGGCGAGCGCGGCGCGGGCGTCCGCCGCCCCATCGCGCGTGTGGACGAACGCAAGCGGCTGGCCGGCGTCCACGCGGTCACCCACCTTGCGCGCGAGCACGATTCCGACCGCGGGATCGATCACGTCCTCCTTGCGCACGCGGCCGCCGCCCAGATGAACGACCAGCTCGCCGAGCGCGTACGAGTCGATCGCGGCGACGAACCCACCCGCGCCCGCGAGCACGGGCTCGACATGCGGCGCGCGCGGCAGGCGCGAGGGATCGTCGATCGTGGCGGGATCGCCGCCCTGCGCCTCGACGATCGCGCGGAACTTCGCGAGCGCGGCGCCCGACTGGAGCGCGCGCTCCGCGCTGGCGCGAGCCTCGGCGACGTTGGGCGCGAGTCCCGCGAGCACGAGCATCTCGCCGGCGAGCGCGAGCGTCAACTCCCGTACGTCGGCCGGGCCCGAGCCCTTCAGCACGTCGATCGACTCCTGGACCTCGAGCGCGTTGCCGATCGCGCAGCCGAGCGGCTGGTCCATGTTCGTGATCAGCGCGGTCGCGCGCTTGCCCATGCGCTTCGACACCGCGATCAGCCCCTGCGCGAGCATCAGAGCGTCGGCCCGCTCTCTCATGAACGCGCCGCGGCCGGTCTTGACGTCGAACACCACGGCCTCGGTGCCCGAGGCGAATTTCTTGGAGAGGATCGACGCGATGATCAGCGGAATGCACTCGACGGTCGCGGTCACGTCGCGCAGCGCGTAGAGCTTGCCGTCGGCGGGCGCGAGCTGCGCGGTCTGCCCGCCGAAGGCGAAGCCGAGCGTGCGCACCAGGCGCGTGAAGTCGGCGACCGGGAGCTTCGGGTCGAAGCCCGGGATCGACTCGAGCTTGTCGAGCGTGGCGCCGGTATGCCCGAGACCGCGGCCGGAGATCATCGGCACGCACGCCCCGCAGGCCGCGACCAGCGGCGCGAGCGGCAGCGAGATCTTGTCGCCGACGCCGCCGGTCGAATGCTTGTCGACGGTCGGCGCCGGAAGGTCCGTGAACGCGATCACCTCGCCGGAGTGGAGCATCGCGTCGGTGAGCTCGAACGTCTCCTCGTCCTCGAGCGAGCGAAAGAACACGGCCATCAGCCACGCCGCCACCTGGTAGTCGGGCACGGCGCCGGCGGTGAACGCGCGCACGAAATCGCGAACGGCGCCCGGAGCGTGCCGGGCGCCGTCTCGCTTCGTGCGGATGAACGCGCGTGCGTCGAAGTCGTCCGCCACTAGTACCCGCCCTCGACCTTCTCGCCGCGCACGATCTTGATCGACGCGCTGGTGCCGAGGCGGGTCGCGCCGGCGGCGATCATCTGCTTCGCGTCGTCCTGGGTGCGGATGCCGCCCGCGGCCTTGATGCCCATGTCCGCGCCGACGACCTCGCGCATGAGCTTGACGTCGTCGAGCGTCGCGCCCCCGCCGGCGAAGCCGGTCGAGGTCTTGACAAAGTCGGCTCCGGCGGCCTTCGCGAGCGAGCAGCCGGCGATCTTCTCCTCCTGCGTGAGCAGCGTCATCTCGAGGATGACCTTGCTCACGACGTGCGGCCCGCAGGCCTCGACCACGGCGCGGATGTCGCGCTCGACCAGCGCGTGGTCCCGCGACTTGAGCGCGCCGATGTTGATCACCATGTCGATCTCGCGCGCGCCGTTCTGCACGCAGCGCCGGGTCTCGAACGCCTTGACCTCGGGCAGCGTCGCGCCGAGCGGGAAGCCGACCACGGTGCAGACCTTGACCGGCGAGTCCTTGAGCAGCTCGGCCGAGAGCGTGACCCACGAGGGATTGACGCACACGGACGCGAAGCAGTGGTCCGCCGCCTCCTTGCACAGCGTGACGATGTCGTCGCGCGAGGCCTCGGGCTTGAGCAGCGTGTGGTCGATGCGCGCGGAGATCCCGCTCTGGTCGGGCGGGCAGAACCCGGGCGCGGAGCTGGCGCGCGTGGCGCCGACCGCGAGCGCATTCTGAACCTCGATGCCGCAGTGGTCGGGGCACGGGCCCCAGGCGTCGCAGCGGGCGCAGCCGGGCGCGCCGGTGGTCGGGCGCCGGTCGCGCGCGTAGGCGTGCAGCGCGCCCACCTCGTCGAGTGGCGGCGTGGAGCCCGAGAGTTCGGCGAGGACGATCTTCGTGATGCGGTCGACCAGCTCGTCTTGGTTCATCGCGTCAGACCCGGGGCCTCAGGACTTGTAGGAGCGAAACGCGCGCGGAACGAGTTCGGTCAGCGTGTGGGTCTCGACCCCGTCGCCCTGCCCGACCAGATGGATCGTCATGTCGTCGGCGAACTCGAGCAGCACCTGCCGGCATGCGCCACACGGCGGCGTGGGCGAAGCGGCGCCGGTCGCGACCGCGATCGCCTCGAATGCGCGCTCGCCCGCGGCGACGGCGGCGAACACGGCGTTGCGCTCGGCGCAGATCGAGAGGCCGAGCGAGGCGTTCTCCACGTTCACGCCCTGGAAGACCCTGCCCGAGCGCGTGAGCAACGCGGCGCCGACCGGAAAGTTCGAGTACGGCGCGTGCGAGTGGGCCGCCGCGGCGCGAGCCTCGGCGACCAGGGCCTTGGGGTCGTGACTCAAACGGTTCCCCCGCGAGCCTTGGACTTGCGCACGGCCGTGGCGCGCACGGGCTCTCCGGTCGAGACCAGGTTCGCGAGCCGCGCGACCAGGCGGCGCTGCTCGCCGTCGACGTCGAACGAGACGCGATACGACAGGTCATCGCCCGCGCCCAAGACGGCCAGGACGAGGCCCGCGCCGAACTTCGAATGCAGCACACGCTCACCAACGCGAAACGCCATCGCCTGCCTCCCGGGTGATTCCGCCCATGTCCCACGGCGCGACCGCGGGGTCCATCTCTCCGATCAGGGTCACGACGCGCCATGGCCGCCCGCCCCGCAGGTAGACCCGCGTGACGCGCTTGCCGATGGTGCACAGCACTTCGTAGGCCAGCGTCTCGCTCCAGCTCGCCAGTTCCTCGACCGGCAGCACGGCGCCGTTCTGGCGGCCGAACAGGATCACCTCGTCGCCGGGTTCGGGCATGCGCCCGAGCTTGCCGGCGAGGTCGGTGAGGTCGAGCATCGTCAGGTCCATCGTCACGCGGCCGACGATCGGGACCCGCTCTCCGGCCACCAACATAGCACCCCGATTGGAGCAGAGCCACGAGTAGCCGTGGCCGTAGCCCACGGGGACCACGCCGATCACGCTGTCCCTCGGGGTCACGAACGTGCGCCCGTAGGACACGGGACGCCCCGCCCGCACGCGCCGGACCTGCACCAATCGGCTGTGAAACGACATGGCGGGCGCGAGCCCGGGGTCCTCGCCGTGGGGCGGCACGAGCCCGTAGGCCGCGAGCCCGGGGCGCACCAGTCCGAGGCGGCTTTCGGCGACGCGCAGCGTGCCGGCCGAGTTCGCGGCGTGGACCAGCGGCGGCGTCAGGCCGCGCTCCGCGAGCGCGCTCAGCACCTCCTCGAAGCGCGCGATCTGCTGGCGCGTGAACGCGGGATCGTCGGCGTCGGCATCGGGGAAGTGCGTGTAGACCGAGCCCACGCGCAGCCCCGGCAACGCGTCGACGGCGGCGAGGAAGTCCACCGCCTCGGTGGCGTCGATGCCGGTGCGGCCCATGCCCGTGTCGACCTCGACGTGGACGCGACACGGCCGACCGCGCCGGATCGCCTCGCCCGAAAGCGCGCGCGCGAAGTCGAGCGACGGCAGCGTGAGCTCGAGACCGTGCGCGAGCGCCTGCGGAATCTCGCTGGTGAGGAGCGGCGAGAGCACCCACACGTCCTCGGTGATGCCCGCCCCGCGGAGCTGCATGCCCTCGTGCAGCGTGGCGACGCCGAACTGGCGCACGCCTTTCGCCGCCGCCGCGCGCGCGACCTGGGCCGCGCCGTGGCCGTACGCGTCCGCCTTGACGACGAGCAGGAGCTCGCGCCCGGGACCAACCGTGCGCTGGAGGGCTTCGAGATTCGAATCGAGGATGTCGAGGTCGACTTCGACCCAGGACGAGAACGGCACGGGACCCCCTTCGGGCTCCACGCGGGCACGGGCGCGTGAGGGCGCAGTTTACGGCCCCGGCGCGCGTGGCGCAACCGCGCGACCGCGGCGTTGTCCGCACGCGCCCGCTCGACTATTGTTCCGTGCATGGACCCCACCGAGAATGCATCGACGGATCGCGGGCAAGGCTTCTTCGAACTCTGGGACGTGCTGCGCCGGCTGCGCGGCGAGAACGGCTGCCCGTGGGACAAGGACCAGACGCTCGCCACGCTCACGCCCTACCTGATCGAGGAGGCCTACGAGGTCCTCGACGCAGTTGCCTCAGGCCAACCGGCCGAGATCGCCGAGGAGCTGGGCGACACGCTGTTCCTGATCGTCTTCTGCGCCGACATCCTGGCAGACAAGAGCCCGCACACGCTCGATACGCTGTGCCACGGCGCCGCCGAGAAGCTGCGCCGCCGGCACCCGCATGTGTTCGGCGACGCCACGATCGCGAACTCGGGGGAGTCCCAGCGGCAATGGCAGGAGATCAAGCAGGAGGAGCAGAAGACACGCTCCCTGCTCGGCAAGATGCCGGCGTCGCTGCCCTCGCTCACCGCGGCATTCCGCACGCAGGAGAAGGCGGCATCGGTCGGCTTCGATTGGCCGCGCATCGACGAGGTGGTCGCGAAGGTCGAGGAGGAACTCGGGGAGGTGAAGGAGGAACTCGCAGTCCGCCTGGCGGCCACCGGGCTCGACGGTGGTCCGAACAGCGGCACGGCCGACGCGCCGCCGCGGCTCGCGGCCGAGATCGGCGACCTCCTGTTCGCGGTCGCGAACCTCGCTCGATTCGTGCGCGTCGATCCGGAGCGCGAGCTGCGCGCGACGGTCGGCCGCTTCCGGCGCAGATTCCAGCACATCGAGGACCAGTTGAAGGAGCGCGGTTCGCACCCCACGCAATCGACGCTCGAGGAGATGGACGCCCTGTGGGAAGAAGCCAAGTCGCTCGAGCAGGAGGGCTCATGATGTCCGGGGACCTGAAGGATCGGAACGCGCAGCTGTTCGTGAGCCTGGTGATCGGGCTCGTGCAGGCGGCGTGGGTGCAGCTGGGCAAGATCAAGAACGAGCTGACGGGCCAGGTCGATCCGAACCTCGAGGCCGCGAAGATCACGATCGACACCCTGGCCGCGCTCGAGCTCAAGACCAGGGGCAACCTGTCGGCCGAGGAGGCCGAGGTGCTCAAGCGGGCGTTGACCGATCTGCGCATGAACTATGTGGACGAGGTGAAGAAGGCGGCAGCGGGTGCGGGTGCGGCGGCGCCTGCCGTTGAGGCGCCGGCTCCGCCCGCGGGCCCGGCCGCAGAGTCCGCGGGCGACGCGGCCACGCCCGCGAGCGAGGCGGTGGTGGAGCCCGGGACCACGGGGTCCTAGCACCGGACGGCCGGGGGCCGCACTTGCGCCGGCGCAGGTAACGCGCAAGTGGAACATGCCCCGCGGCATGCTTGAGACATTTCCATTTCGGCGTAAGTCGTTGTCCCACTTCGAGCATTTCTCAACTCGCATGCCACGTGGCATGCGAGTTGGCCGCGCGACGCACTTGCGCCGGCGCAAGTCGCGCGCGGAAGCGGCGTCCTTAGATACTCAATTCCGGCGCAACTCGTTGCCCCACAACGCGCGTTTCAAAATGAACGTGCCACATGGCACGTTCGAACCGAATATGGTGTTGCGGCACAACGAGTTACGCTGGCACAGAAATTCCGCGAGCGTGCCGCGGGGCATGTCCAGCGGCGCGCAGCTTGCGCCGGCGCAAGTTGCCGCAAGGTCGGCGAGTTAGAGATACCG
>JBKJJJ010000064.1:0-28402 GCA_046598045.1 Candidatus Eiseniibacteriota bacterium | reverse complement strand
CGGACGCCTGCGCAAGGACGCGATCCTGCGAACCGTCGAGGCGCTGGCGCGCTTCGTCGCCCTCGCCCGGCGCATGGGCGTCGAGCGCATCGCGTGCACCGCGACGGCGGCCGTGCGGGAGGCCAAGAACGGCGGCGACTTCCTGCGCGCGGCGCGCGCGATCGCGGGCATCACGCCGCGCGTGATCCCGGCGCGCGAGGAAGGCCGCCTGATCCACCTCGCGGTCATGAACGCGCTGCCGCTGCCGGACGGGCCGTCACTCATCCTCGACATCGGCGGCGGCAGCCTCCAGATGGTGGTGGGGGACCGCGAGAAGCTCGAGCACGTGGTGTCGGCCCCGCTCGGCGCGCTGCGGCTCGGGGAACTCTTTCCATTGGGTGATCCCCCCAAGAAGGCCGCGCTGGAGAAGCTGCAGCGCTACGTGCGCAAAACCGCCAAGCCGGGGCTGGCCGCGGTGAGCACCTTCAAGCCCAAGCAGGTCTATGGCTCGTCGGGATCGATTCACGCGCTCGCCTACGCGGCGCGCGCGCTCGAGGAGGCGCCGCCGATCGCGCAGCTCAACGGCCACGTGCTGTCGCGGCGCTCGCTCGCGCGCACGCTCGCGTGGCTCGAGGGTATGACCGTCGCAGAGCGCGCGAAGATCCAGGGCATCGACCCGGTGCGCGCCGAGATCGTGGTGCACGGCGGGATCGTGCTGCTGCACGTGCTCGAGCAGGTCAAGGCCGACGGCATCACGATGTCCGACTTCGGCGTGCGCGAGGGCCTGCTCGCGGACGAGATCGCGCGCCACGCCAGGGAAATCTCGAAGCTCGACGCGGTCGTGGACCTGAGGCTGCGCAGCGTGCTGCAGTTGCTCGAGCGCTTCCGCGGCGACGAGACTCATGCCCGCCACGTCACGGACCTTTCGCTCTCGCTGTTCGACGGTCTGGCAAAGGAGCACGGACTCGGCGACGACGCGCGCCGCCTGCTCGAGTACGCGGGGCTTCTGCACGACATCGGATCGGTGATCCAGCACGATCGCCACACCGAGCACTCGTACTACATCATCAAGCACGGTGGGCTGCGCGGGTTGCCGGCGGCGGAGCTCGAGATCGTCGCGGCGGTGGCGCGCTATCACGGCAAGGCGCGACCCCGGAAGAGCGACCCGGGCTACGCGGCGCTCGACCGCAAGGGGCGCAAGTCGGTGCGCTGGCTGGCGGCGATCCTGCGCATCGCCGAGGCGCTCGACCGCAGCCAGTACCAGCTCGTGCGCGGCGTCAAGGTGTCGCGTGTGGGCGGCGCGCTCACGTTGCGGGTGGCGGCGCGGGAGACCGCCCGGCTCGAGATGTGGGCGGCGCGCGAGCGCGCGAGCCTGCTGTCGAAGCTGGTCGGCAAGCCCGTGCGGGTGGTGTTCGCGGTGGCGAAAGCGCCCACGCGCAAACCCGTCAGGCGCCGGCCTCGCGCTGCGAGCCGGGGCCGCTAGACCCTCCGAAGAACGCGTCCCGCGCGGAGACGAGGTGCTCGTCCACGCGCTCGAGCAGCGCGGCGAGTGCGCGATCCTCGTTGCCGAGCGGGAGCTCCGCGGCCACGTCCGCCGAGGCGTGTCGCGCCCGACGCAGGCGCACCCGTTCGATCCACGCCTTGAGCGTCACCCAATCGTGCACGACGCCGAGTTCGCGCTGGGCCCGGCGCAGCTCGCGCTCCGCCGCCTCGTCCTCCCGCACCCCGACCGCCGCGAGGCTCTCGAGCGCGTAGCGCGCCTTCTTCGCGGCGACCCGCGCGGCATGCAGCGCCTCGTCGTCGCCCACCCGCCCGGCGTGGGCGAGCGCGGCGCGGGCGTCGGCGAGCTGGCGCGCGGCGCGCCCGGCGGTATGGGGGACGAGGCCCGGCGTGGCGGCCACGCGCGCGGCGAGGCCCGCGCCGGCGGACTCGACGCGGCGCAGGATGCGCGCGATGCGGCGGCGTCCCGCGATGCGCGCGGCGGCGTCCCGCGGGCGGGCGATCCGCGACTCGAGGCGGTGGCGGAGCAGGCGCACGGCGTCCGCGATCTCGGGCGCGGCGTCGGTTTCGAGAGCAGAGAGCAGCGCGATGTGGACCTCGCGTTCGCGCGCGACGCCGAGGCGGCGGCGCAGGCGGGCGAGGCTTCGGCGCGCCCGGCGGGACGGCGCCTCGTCGAGCGCGGTGCGCCAGAGCGACAGCGTCCCGGCGAGGCGGCGAATCGCGACGCGCAGGTCGTGGATCGCCTCGTCGTCCGAGCGTCCGCGCACCCGTCCGGCGGCGTCGAGCAGGGCCGCGGCACGGGCGGAGAGCTCGGCCAGGAGGCGGGCCGAAGTGGCGGCGGGGTGGGCGAGCAACGTCAGCCTCCCGGCGCCGACGTGTCCTCGTCCGCGTGGGGGCGGCTCTTGAGCAAGGCGAGCACGCGCTCGGCGAGGTCGTTCGCCGTCTCCTCGACGGGCCGGGTCGCGTCCAGCGTCTCGAAGCCGTACTCGCGCGAGAGGCCGTCGAGCTCCTCGATCACGCGCGCCTGGTAATTGACGAACGAGTCGTAGATATCCTGGCCCATGGGGAGGTCCATGCCCGATTCCCAGTAGTCGAAGCCGCCGTTCATGATCACGCGCGGGACGAGATCGGGCACCTCGATGCGCAGGTAGTAGACCGCGTCCGGGCGGAGCGCGAACGAGTACACGCTCTTGATCCAGTCGGCGTCCGCGCCGCGCACGATCGCGCGCGCGATCAGCGAGTAGATGTAGCGGTCGGTCAGCATGACGAAGCCGGCGCGCAGCGCGGGCAGGATCTGGCGCCCGAGGCGGTCCGCAAAATCGGTTGCGTAGAACAGGTTGTAGGCGTTCGACCCGAGCGTGTTGCCCTCCTTCGCGCGGCGAATGCCCTCGGCCGCGAGATCCGAGCGCGTGAGGCCGGTCTCGGCCACGGCGTAGCCCGCGCGCTCGAGCACCGAGCGCAGGTGGTCGACGTGCGTCGTCCTGCCCACACCGTCCGTGCCCTCGATCACGATCAGCCATCCGGTGAGGTCGGTCGGATCGATGCCCGGGATGCCCTCGCCATAGGACGCGAAGCGGCGCTCGGTCACGTTCTCGGGCGCGCTCACGACACCTCCTCCATGCGCCTGAGGCCGGCGAGGTGCGGCTTGATGGCCTTGCGCAGGGCGCGCTGCTGAGTCTCGATCGCGCGCGTCGCGTCCATCACCGTGAGGTCGTACTCGCCGACGATGCGCTCGTACTGCTCGAGGATCCGCGCCTGGAACAGGCGATACGACTGCTGGACGTCGGCGTGGAGATCGAGGTCCATGCCCGCCTCGTAGTGCTTGAGCTTCGGCCGGCCGGACAGGATGCGCTTGAGCGCGACCTCGAGCGGCGTGCGGAAGTAGAAAGCCATCGTGGGCACGACCGCGAAACGGTAGAGCGAGCGCACCCAGCGCGGGCTCACGCCCCGGGCGACGTCGCGCGCGAACGCGGTGTAGACGTAGCGGTCGGCGAGGACGATCGCGCCGGCCTTGAGGAACGGCACGATCTCGCGCTCGACGCGGTCATGGAAATCGGTCGCGTGAAGGAGCGAGAACGTCAGCGGCGTGAGGATCTTGCGCTTCTTGCCGCGGCGCGTGGTCTCGCGCACGATCGACGAGCTGTTCCATTCGCTGAACACGACCGGATAGCCCTCGCTCTGCAGCCACTGCGAGAGCAGCGTGAGCTGCGTGCTCTTGCCCGAGCCGTCGATGCCCTCGACGATGAACAGGCGCCCCGGCCAGTCCGGGTGGTTGCCGCCGTAGGTGTTCGCAGGAGTGGTCATTCGTCCTCGACCTCGATCGCGCGCTTCGCGAGCTGCCGCAGGAGCCGTGGAGGCAGGAACCATTCCAGCGTGCCGGCGCCGCGCCGCGGCTCGCCGTTGAAATCGATCGCGCAGCCGCCCGCCTTCTTGAATGCTAGCGCGAGCCCCGCGCGCGCCAGCATCTGCCCGGCGAGAAGGCCGAGCGTCGGCTCGTGTCCGACCAGGAGGACCACGCGCCGCGGTCCGCGCTTCGTGAACTCGGGCAACACGTCGCCTCCGGGCGCGAGCGCGTCGAGCACGACCACCGGAGGGGGGACCGTGTAGGCCCGGGCGACGAGCGCGGCCGTGTCACGGGCGCGCTGGAGGGGGCTGGTCCAGATCGCCTCGAGGTCGGGCGCGAGCGCCACGATGCCGCGCGCGGCCCGGCGCGTGCGCTTCTTGCCGAGCGACGTCAGGGGACGATCGCGATCGTCCGGCCAGCGTCCGGAGTCCGCGTTGCCCGCAGGACCGTGACGCAAAAGAAGGACGAGCATGGTGCGGTGGAGCTCCGTTCGATCGAGGGTCCGAGGGCTGCGCAAGGCGCAGCCCGACTCCATCGAGGCTAGCACCGCGGCGGGGACTCCTGCAAGGCGACCCCCGATCGCGGCTCGAAGGGCAAGGCAGGACGGGGCCTGCGGCCTTGCCTGATCCGGTGCGGGCCTCTAGAGTTCCGCCATGCGTGTCGGGCTTTGGTGGACCTTACTCGTTTTCCTGATTTCCGCGTTCGTGCTCGGTGCCTGCGCGCGCAGCGATTCCGCGCGCAAGCCAGACGGCACGGCGGGGGACCCTCCGCTGTGCAACCCGGCCATGTTGGGCATCGAGGATGGCTCGTTCGGCGCGGGACCTGCGGGCGCGTCCGATTCCGGCGCGGCCTTCGCCACCGGGGAGCTCGTGCGCAAGCGGGAAGGAAAGTGCGAGCGTGTGACGCTCGGCCTCTCGAACTCCGCGTCGCCGGTGTCGGTCGCGCCGATCCGGGGGGAGGTCAGCGTCATGCGCTCCTACGGCGTGGTGCGCGTCGAGCTGCCGGCCGGCGTCACGAGCGTCGCCGAGGCCGACAGCGTGTTCGGAGGCGGCCTCGTCGCCGCCGCCTACGTCGTGCACGGGCGGGACGGCGGCTTTTTCCTCGATCTGCACCTCGCGCAGCCGGCGTTCGTCCGCCTGCCGACGCTCCCGAATCCGGCGCGCGTCGGCATCGACCTCTCCCCGGGCGGCGGCGCCGTGCCGGCGCCCGCGCCGCGTGCGAACAACGTGGTCGTGCTCGAGCCGCGCACGGGGCAGGCGAGCTACCCGCTGACGATCCGCGGCTACGCGCGCACGTTCGAGTCGAACGTGATCGCGCGCATCCTGGTCGATGGCAAGGAGCAGGCGAAGACGTTCGGCACCGCGGCGGACTGGGCGACGACCTGGGGCGAGTTCGAGCTCACGATCCCCAGGGGCCCGATCGGCCAGGTGGACCTGTTCGTGGGCGAGGACTCGGCGAAGGACGGCACGCCCACCGGCGTGACCATCCCTTTGACGCTGCGATGATCGACGCCACGCCGCCCGCCCCGGACCCTGGCCGGACTTCAGGTCGCCCCCGAAACCGCCGATAATCAGGACATGGCCCGCCCCGCGAAGAAGCGCGCGCAACCCGCGCCCCTGCCCTCCGACCGCCCGGCCGACCCGGTGTGGGACGAGGTGCTCGCATTGCGCCGCGCCGGCCGCCCGGCGCGCGCGCTCGAGTCGCTCGCCCGCCTCGCGGAGTCCGACCCGGTCGCGGGGGGCCATGCCGAGTTCCTGCGCCTGCGCGGCCTGCTGCATGCCGACCTCGCGCACGAACGCGAGCTGCGCGGCGACGTCGAGGGGGCGGCCGCGTTCCTGCTGCGAGCGATCGCGGACGCGCCCCGTTTCCCCGACCTGCATTTCCGGCTTGGCATGGCACGCCTCAGGCTGCTCGACGTGGCGAGCGCGCGCGCGAGCTTCGAGACCGCGCTCACGATCGCGCCCAATTACGCGGCGCCGCACGTCGAGCTGGCGTTGATCGACGCCCGCCAGGGCCGGCTCGGCGAGAGCCTCGCGTTGCTCAGGAAGCTCGGGGAGTCGCGGCCGGTCCCGGTCGCGGAGGATTTCCGGCGCGGCCTCGAGAAGCTCGCGGACGCGGACTGGGAGGGCAGTGAGGACATCCTGAGGCGCGCGTTCGGGCTCGAGCCCTCGCCGGTGGACGAGCGCCTGCGGGAGGTGGGGACGCTGCTCGCCGAGAATCGCACCGACGAGGCGCTCGCGCTCGCGCGCGCACTGGTCGACGAGCATCCGTTCTTCCCGGATGCCCACCTCGCGCTCTCGTTGGTGCGGCGCGAGCGCGGCGAGTGGGACGACTGCGCCGAGGCGTGCGGCCGCGCGCTCGAACTCAATCCCTCGTTCCACCAGGCCCGGGTCTACCTCGCGGAGGCGCTTTCGCGGCGCGGGCAGTGGGGCGAGTCCGACTTCCAGCTCGAGGCCGTGCTGGCCGCCGAACCCGAACACCCGCTCGCGCTTGCGCTCGCGCGCGCGCTCCGCCGCAAGCCCAGGGTCGGCCGGAATCGCCCCGTTCCTCATTAGTATTGTCAAACTCCTTGACCTTCGCCCGAGGCGCTCGCTAGGCTGCCTTTTGGTGGTCCGTGCGCCCCAAGGGATTCTGGAGCAGGAGGTCGTTCATGCCGAGAGGCACCGTCAAGTGGTTCAACGACTCCAAAGGCTACGGCTTCATCGCTCGCGAGGACGGAGACGAAGTGTTCGTGCACCACGCTGAAATCGAGGGCTCGGGATTCCGGACCCTCCATGAAGGCGAAGCAGTCGAGTTCGAAGAACGAAAAGGCGAAAGGGGAGTCGAGGCGGCTCACGTCGTAAAGCTTTGATCGACAAGGAGACACGGCGCCACCCGACCCGACGGATCCCCATTCGTCGGGTCGCGCTTTAGCCCCTCGGGCAGGCCGGGCCGCGACGATTCTCCTCATCGCGCATCGAAAGGATCCATGTTCGGACGAATCGTCACCAAGGTTTTCGGTTCGAAGCACGACCGCGAGGTCAAGCGTCTCTGGCCCGTCGTGGACGAGATCAACCGCTTCGCGGAGTCGTATGCCGCGCTCTCCGACGACGAACTGCGCGCCAAGACGGCGGAGTTCCGCGCGCGCCTCGCCGAGGGGGAAACGCTCGACGACCTGCTCCCGGAGGGCTTCGCCGCCGTCAAGGACGCCTGCCGCCGCCTCGTCGGCCGCACCTGGCCCGTGGTCGACGTCGACACGCGCTGGGACATGGTGCCCTACGACGAACAGCTCATCGGCGGCATCGTGCTCCACCAGGGCAAGATCTCGGAGATGGCGACCGGCGAGGGCAAGACCCTGGTCGCGACCATGCCGCTCTATCTCAACGCGTTGCCCGCGAAGGGCGCGCACCTGGTCACGGTCAACGACTACCTCGCCCGCCGCGATGCCGAGTGGATGGGCGAGATCTACAAATTTCTCGGGCTGACCGTCGGCTGCATCCAGAACGCGATGGACTACGACGAGCGCCGGGCCGCCTACGGCAGCGACATCACCTACGGCACGAACAACGAGTTCGGCTTCGACTACCTGCGCGACAACATGGCCGTTCGTCCCGAGCACCGCGTGCAGCGCGAGCTGAACTACGCGATCGTCGACGAGGTCGACTCGATCTTCATCGACGAGGCGCGCACGCCGCTCATCATCTCGGGGCCGGTCGAGCACTCGCAGCAGGATTACGGCCCGGCCAAGACCGCCGTCGACCGCCTGATCCGCCGCCAGCAGGAGTTCGTCACCGAGCTGCTGGTGGGCGCCGAGAAGGACCTCAAGGAAGGCAGGGAATACGAGGCCGGCGTCGCGCTGCTGCGTGCCAACCGCGGGTTCCCGAAGCACAAACGCCTGACCAAGATGCGCTCCGACGAGCCCTCGATCCAGCAGCGGATCCACAAGGCCGAGCTCGAGTTCCTGCGCGACAAGCGCATGCACGAGGTGGACGAGGAGCTCTACTTCGCGATCGACGAGAAGGCGAACAACGTCGACCTGCTCGACAAGGGCCGCGAGTTCCTGTCGCCGAACGATCCGACGAACTTCGTGGTGCCGGACATCTCGCTCGAGATCGCGGCCGTCGAGGCGCGCCAGGACCTCTCGCCCGAGGACCTGATCGAGGAGAAGGAGCGCGTCTACCGCTCGTACGCCCAGCAGAACGAGAAGATCCACAACGTGCTGCAGCTGCTCAAGGCCTACGCCCTGTTCGAGAAGGACGTCGAGTACGTCGTCCAGGAGGGCAAGGTGCTGATCGTCGACGAGTTCACCGGCCGGCTGATGCCGGGCCGGCGCTACTCCGACGGCCTGCACCAGGCGATCGAGGCCAAGGAGGGCGTGACCGTCGAGGGCGAGACCCAGACGCTCGCCACCATCACTCTCCAGAACTTCTTCCGCATGTACGGCAAGCTCGCGGGCATGACCGGCACGGCCGAGACCGAGGCGCGCGAGTTCTACGAGATCTACAAGCTCGACGTCACGGTCATCCCGACGCACCGCGACGTGCAGCGCATGGACCTCGAGGACGTGGTCTTCCGCACCAAGCGCGAGAAGTACAACGCAGTGGTCGAGGAGATCGTCGAGCTCAACGCCAAGGGCCAGCCGGTGCTCGTCGGCACGGTCTCGGTCGAGGTGTCCGAGCTGCTCTCGCGCATGCTCAAGCGGCGCGGCGTCCCGCACTCGGTGCTCAACGCCAAATACCACCAGAAGGAGGCCGAGATCGTCTCGCTCGCGGGCCAGCGCTCCGCGGTCACGATCGCGACCAACATGGCCGGCCGCGGCACCGACATCAAGCTCGGCGAGGGCGTCACCCAGCTCGGGGGCCTGCACATCCTCGGCACCGAGCGCCACGAGAGCCGCCGCATCGACCGCCAGCTGCGCGGCCGCGCCGGCCGCCAGGGCGACCCGGGAAGCTCGCGCTTCTCGCTCTCGCTCGAGGACGACCTGATGCGCATGTTCGGCTCCGAGCGCATTTCGGGGATCATGGATCGCCTGGGCGTGCAGGAGGGCGAGGTCATCGAGCACCCGCTCGTCACGCGCGCGATCGGCAACGCGCAGAAGCGTGTCGAGGCGCACAACTTCGACATGCGCAAGCACCTGCTGCAGTACGACGACGTGATGAACAAGCAGCGCGAGGTGGTGTACGGCCTGCGCAACCGCATGCTCGACCACGGCGACCCGCGCGAGGAGATGGAGCAGTGGCTCGAGGAGATCGTCGCCGGCCGCGTGGCGAAGGCGTGCGAGAACAAGGACCACCCGGACACGTGGAACCGCAAGCTGCTCGCCGACGAGCTGTCGTTCATCTTCCGACGCCCGGTCGACCTCGTACAGATCGCGGGCGCCGAACCGTCGTACGCCGACCTCGAGGAGAAGCTGTGTGAATTCGGCGTGCACGCGTTCCGCGAGAAGATCGAGTACATGGGCGGCGAGCCGTTCCTCGAGATCGTCCGTAACGTGTTGCTGTGGACCATCGACGAGAAGTGGCGGGATCATCTCTACGAGCTCGATCATCTCAAGCACGGCATCGGGCTGCAGGCCTATGGACAGAAGGACCCGCTCCTCCAGTACAAGAAGGAGGCGTTCGAGATGTTCGAGGTCCTGGTCGGCGACATCGAGGAGGAGTCGGTGCGGCGCGTGTTTCGCGTCGAGCTGGCGACCGAGCCGCCGCCCCTGCCGCGCCGCGAGCCGGCCCGCATGACCGCGAGCAAGGAAGCGGCGGCGAGCGCGTTCTCGGCCGTGCCGCAGAACACCTCGGGCGGCGGCGTCGCGGTCGCCGAGCAGGAGCTGTCGACCGGCGCGCCGGCGGCGGCCGCCCGGGCCCAGGCCGCCCAGGGCATGCCGCAGGCGCCGCGGCGCCCGCAGTTCGAGCCCCGCGCCCAGCGCAATGATCCGTGTCCGTGCGGCAGCGGCAAGAAGTACAAGAAGTGTCACCTGCCGATCGACGAGGCACAGTCCTGAGCGGGCGCAACGCGGGCCCGGACGAGGGGGAGCGATGAACGAGCACGTCAAGGGCGTCCTGCGCCGCATCGTGCTGCAGCTTCGCGCTGCCCTCGACGGCGACGAGTTCGCGCTCGAGGACCTGCACGAGGCGCTCGCTTCCTCGGGTGCGTCGGGGGACGAGATCGAAGCCGCGTTGGATTCGATCCTCGCCATCACCGAGCCGAACCGCGAGGACCTCCCGGACGCCGCGGGGTCCGAGAACGGCAACCGCGTGCTCTCGCTCGAGGAGCGCAGCCGGCTCTCGCCCGAGGCGTACGGTTACCTGCTGGGCGTGCGCGGCAACGGCGCGATCGACGAGGAACAGTTCGAATGGGTGCTCGAACGTGCGCTCGCCTCCGGCGAACGCAGTGTCGGGCTCGACGAGATCCAGGACCTGGTGCTCGAGGCCGCCCTGGGCGGCGGCAGCGCGGGAGGGGACCGTGGCGATTCCCCGGGCGTCCACTAAGCAGGCGGCGGGCAAGAAGAAGACTGCGCCGGGCAAGGCCGCCAAGGCCGCGCCTGACGGCACCGCCTTGCCCGTCGACGGCGGCGAGGAGACGGCTGCGCCCAGCGCCCGCAAGGCCGCCACGAAAGCCGCCGGCAAGAAGGCTGCGGGTAAGAAGGCTGCCGGCAAGAAGGCGGCGCGCAAGAAGGCGGCGAGCAAGAGGGCCGCGGTCGCCGAGCTCGCACCTGCCGCCGGCAAGCGCGCGTTCGGGCGCGCGGGCGTCCCGTCCGAGGAGGCCGAGGCCCGCGCCAGCGCACGCGACCAGGCCACGCTCGCGAAGATCGAGAGGAGCTCCGGCAAGAACCACGTGATCGTCGAGGCGCCGGCGAAGGCGAAGACGCTCGAGAAGTTCCTCGGCAAGGACTACTTCGTGCTCGCGTCCTACGGACACGTGCGCGACCTGCCCAAGAGCGGTCTCGGTATCGACGTCGAGCACGACTTCGAGCCGCAGTATGTCGCGATCGACGGCAAGTCGAAGGTGCTCAGCCAGCTCAAGCTCGCGGCGGCGAAGGCCCGCGAGATCTACCTCGCGCCCGACCCCGATCGCGAGGGCGAGGCGATCGCCTGGCACCTCGCGACCGCGCTCACCGGCAAGGACCGCAAGATGCACCGCCTGACGTTCAACGAGATCACCGAGCGCGCCGTCAAGGCGGCGATCGCTGCGCCGCGCGAGCTCGACATGAACCTCGTCAACGCGCAACAGGCGCGCCGCGTGCTCGACCGCCTGGTCGGCTACCAGGTGAGCCCGCTGCTCTGGCAGGTCGTGCGCTACGGCCTCTCCGCCGGGCGCGTGCAGTCGGTCGCGCTGCGGTTGGTGTGCGAGCGCGAGGACGAGGTGCGCGCGTTCGTCCCCGAGGAGTACTGGACGGTCGAGGCCGAACTCGAGACCGAGGCCGGCGAGCGCTTCAAGGCGCAGCTGTTCCGCGTCGGCGACAAGAAGCTCGAGGACAAGGAGCTCAAGGCCGAGGGCGTTTGCCTCCGGTTCATCGAGGAGATGCGCAACGTGGATCCGTTCGTGGCCGAGGTCAAGGAGACCGACCGCCAGAGCAAACCGCGCCCGCCGTTCATCACCTCGACCCTGCAGCAGGACGCCTATGGCCGCCTCGGCTTCGGCGCGAAGCGCGCGATGCAGATCGCGCAGAAGCTCTACGAGGGCATTCCGCTCGGCGCGGAGGGTCCGGTCGGCCTGATCACGTACATGCGCACCGATTCGACCCGCCTGGCGGGGGAGGCGATCACCGAGTTGCGCGAGTGGATCGGCGGCTCCTACGGCAAGGAGTACCTGCCGGACAGCCCGCCGGTGTACGGCAAGCGCGCCGGCGCGCAGGACGCGCACGAGGCGATTCGGCCGAGCTCCGTGCTGCGCACGCCCGAGAGCGTCCGCCGCTTCCTGACCGAGGAGCAGGCCAAGCTCTACCAGCTGGTGTGGTCGCGCGCGGTCGCGTCGCAGATGAACCCGGCGCGCTACAAGGCGACGTCCATCGACGTCGGCGTGGGCCGGCTCGGGCTCAAGGCCACGGGCTCGGTGCTCGTGTTCCCCGGGCACCTGCGCGCCTACGGCGAGACCGACGAGGAACGCTCGTCGCGCCTGCCGACGCTCACGGTGGGGCAGAAGCTGCGCCTGGTGGATCTCCACCCGGAACAGCACTTCACCCAGCCGCCGCCCCGCTTCACCGAGGCCACGCTGGTCAAGGCGCTGGAGGAGCTCGGGATCGGCCGACCGTCGACCTATGCCACGATCATCACGACCATCACCGGGCGCGACTACGTCAACCGCGACGGCGGACGCCTCGTGCCGAGCGATCTCGGCATGGCCGTGTCGAAGCTTCTGGTGCGCATGTTCCCCGACATCTTCGACGTCGACTTCACGCGCCGCATGGAAGAGGAGCTCGACCGCGTCGAGACCGGAGAGGACGAGTGGCACGCCGTGATCCGCGAGTTCTACGCGCCGTTCAAGGCCGACCTCGACCGCGCGAGCGCGGACAAGAAGGCCCTGCGCGCAAGCCTCGAAGAAAAGACCACGATCCTGTGCGAGGAGTGCAAGCGGGAGGGGCGCGGCGAGAGCTACCTGGTGCGGCGCTTCGGGCGCAACGGGCCGTTCTACGCCTGCCCGAATTATCCCGAATGCAAGTACACGCGCCCGGTCGACGAGTCCGAGATCCCCGAGGACCTGGGCGAGAGCTGCCCGCTCTGCAAGGAGGGCAACCTGCAGGCGCGCACGGGGCGCTACGGCCGCTTCGTCGCCTGCTCGCGCTACCCGGCGTGCAAGTTCACGCGTCCGCTCGGGCTCGGCGTGCCGTGCCCGATCGACGGCGGCAAGGGCGAGCTGGTCGAGCGCCGCTCCAAGCGCGGCAAGGTGTTCTTCTCGTGCAACCGCTACCCCGAGTGCACGTACGCGGCGTGGGACCGGCCGGTCCCGGGACGCCCGTGCCCCGAGTGCGGCTTCCCGTTCCTGTCGGAGAAGACCTCGAAGAAGCGTGGGACGTTCTACAAGTGCCAGCAGTGCAAGCACGAGGAAGAGCCCGAGAGCCAGGGCGGCCAGGCCGCGAGCGCGTGACCATGCGCGCCGCGCTCGAAGACTTCCTGGTCCATCTCGAGGGTGCGCGCCGGCTTTCGCCGCGCACGGTCTCGGCCTATCGCTTCGAGATCACGCGCCTGCTCGACGAGCTCGCCGGGCGCATGGGCAAACCGGTCGGGCCCGAGAGCTTCCGCCCGGACCTGCTCGCGGAGGTGCTGGCACGGCTCGCGCGGCGCGGCCTCGCCGCCTCGTCGCAGGCGCGCGCAGTCGCGGCCTGGCGCACGTTCTCGCACTTCGTTGAGGAGCGCGGCGTGGCCGAAGACGCCGCGGCCCTGCTGCCGCTGCCGCGCAAGCCGCGCCGGCTGCCGCGCACGCTGCCGCAGGCCGACCTCAATCGCGCGCTCAGCGCGTTGCCCACCGCCACGCCCGTCCAGCGCCGCGATCGCGCGCTGCTCGAATTGCTCTACGGCTCCGGCCTGAGGCTCTCCGAGGCGCTCGGGCTCGAGCTGTCCCATCTCGACTGGGGTGGGCGCACGCTGCGCGTCATCGGCAAGGGCGACCGCGAGCGCATCGTCCCGTTCGGCGCGCACACCAAGGTCGCGCTGCTCGCGATGCTGAAGGATCGCAAGGCGCCGCGACCGGTGGCCGGGGCGTCGCGCGCGTCCGCCTCGGACGAGCCCCTGTTCCTCGGGCCCGGTGGGCGCCGGCTCTCGCCGCGCACGGTGCAGCGCACGGTGAGCGCGAGCCTCGGCGAGGTCGCGAAGGCGACCGGCGTCAGCCCGCACGCATTGAGGCACTCGTTCGCCAGCCACCTGCTCGACGCCGGCGCGGAGTTGCGCGCGATCCAGGAATTGCTCGGGCACGCCTCGCTCGGCAGCACGCAAATCTATACCCAGGTCAACCCGCGGCGGTTGCGCCGCGCCTACGAAAAGGCCCATCCGCGGGCGTGAGCCCGGGGGAGTTCCGATGTCGCGTCCGCGCAGCCCGCTGTTCCGTTCCACCACCGTGCTCGGCTACGTCCAGGGCGGCAAGGCCGCGCTCGGCGCGGATGGCCAGGTCACGATGGGGGACGTCGTGGTCAAGAGCCACGCGCGCAAGATCCGCGTGCTCGGCGACGGCCACGTGCTCGCCGGGTTCGCCGGCGCGGCCGGCGACGCGCTCGCGCTGCTGGACCGGCTCGAGGAGCAGGTCAAGCGCTATCCGGGCCAGCTCGAACGGGCGTGTGTCGCGTTGGTCAAGGAATGGCGCACCGACCGCTCGCTGCATCGCCTCGAGGCCACGCTCGCATGCCTCGACCGCAAGAAGGCGCTGATCGTCGCCGGCAGCGGGGAGATCGTCGAGCCGGACGATGGCCTGATCGCGATCGGCTCGGGCGCACCGTATGCGCTCGCGGCCGCCCGGGCGCTCGTGCGGCACACGAAGGTCACCCCCGAAACGCTGGTCCGGGATTCACTTACGATCGCAGGCGAGATCTGCATCTACACCAATCTCGAGCTCGAACTGGAGCTGCTCTCTTGAGCCCATCGGGCGGCGGGCGGCACGGCGGTGCGCGCGCGGGGTCGCCCTCGGCGACGAAGCGCGGCAAGGGCAAGGGGAAGCACCCGAAGCCCGCGCGCGAGCCGGTGCGGCCCGAGGAGGGCGACGAGGTCGCCGAGTTCACGCCGCGCGAGGTCGTGGCCGAGCTCGACAAGTTCGTGATCGGGCAGGCCGCCGCCAAGAAGGCGGTGGCGATCGCACTGCGCAACCGCTGGCGACGCTGGCGCGTCGACGACGACATCCGCGACGAGATCCTCCCGGCGAACATCATCCTGATCGGCCCCACCGGCGTCGGCAAGACCGAGATCGCGCGCCGGCTCGCGCGCCTCGCGCAGGCTCCGTTCGTCAAGGTCGAGGCCTCGAAGTTCACCGAGGTCGGCTACGTCGGGCGGGACGTCGAGTCGATGGTGCGCGACCTCGTCGAGCTCGCGGTCAACATGGTGCGCGAGGAGCACACCGACGACGTCGAGGACGAGGCGTGGGACCGCGTCGACGAGCGCCTGCTCGACCTGCTGCTGCCGCCCGGCCCGGCCGCGCCGCCCGAGACGTCGGCGGACAAGCCGACGGGCAAGTCCGCTCGCGCGCCGAAGCCGGACCCGGCGGCGCGGCGGAGGAAGGCGACGCGCGCAAAGCTCAGGCGCCAATTGCTCAAGGGCGAGCTCGAGGAGCGCGTGGTCGAGGTCGAGGTGCAGAGCCGCGCCATGCCGCCGCCCGAGCTCATGTCGCACCTGCCGTTCGACGACGTGGAGCAGGGGTTGTCGGAGTTCCTCGCCGACTCGCTGCCGCCGCGCCGCAAGCGGCGCAAGGTCGCGATCGCGGAGGCGCGCGAGCTCCTGTTCCAGGACGAGGTCTCCAAGCTCCTCGACATGGACAAGGTGATCGTCGAGGCGCTCGACCGCGCCGAAAACACCGGCATCGTGTTCCTCGACGAGATCGACAAGGTCGCCGCACCGCGTGGCGAGGGCCGCCAGGGCGGGCCGGACGTGTCGCGCGAGGGTGTGCAGCGCGATCTGCTGCCGATCGTCGAGGGGACGAACGTGCCCACGCGCTATGGCATGATCAAGACCGACCATGTGCTGTTCATCGCCTCGGGCGCGTTCCACCAGGCGAAGCCGTCGGACCTCCTGCCGGAGTTGCAGGGCCGCTTCCCGATCCGCGTCGAGCTGGCGTCGCTCTCCGAGGACGACTTCGTGCGCATCCTGACCGAGCCCGAGAACGCGCTGCTCAAGCAGTACAAGGCGCTGCTGAAGGCCGACGACTGCCGGCTCGTGCTCGACGCCGCGGCGGTGCGCGAAATCGCGAAGGTTGCGACGCTGGTCAACGCCTCGGCGGAGAACATCGGGGCGCGGCGGCTGCACACCGTGCTCTCGACCCTGCTCGAGGACGTGCTGTTCGAGGTCCCGCACCCGCGCAAGAAGCTGGTGCGCATCACGCGCGACGAGGTCCGCCGGCGCCTTGCGCCCGTGCTCAAGGACCCGGACCTGACGCGCTACATCCTCTAGCGTGCACCGCGCCTCCCGCAGGACCCTGCTGCGTCTCGCGCTCGCGACCGGCCTCTGCGCCGCACTCGCGGCGGGATGCGCGCGCAAGCTGTCGCCGACCGGAGGACCGCGCGACGTCCTGCCGCCGTCGCTCTCCGCCACCGAGCCGGACTCCGGCGCGACCCGGGTCGCGCTCGACGCGCCGCTGCGCCTCGTGTTCAGCGAGCCGATGGACCGCGCGAGCGTGGGCAACAACGTGCTGCTCGGGCCCGGCATTCGCGCGCTGCGTGCGCGCTGGGAGAACGGGCGCACGATCGCACTCACGCCCGACCCGCCGCTCGTCGCCGGACGCGCCTATACGCTGCTGATTCCACCCGGCGCGCGCGACGTGCGCGGCAACGCGCTCGAGCGCGCGTTCGTCGTGCACTTCACGACCGCGGATTCGTTCCCGCCGGGCGCGATCGAGGGCGTGGTCGAGGGGCGGGGGGTGACCGCGGACGGGGTGTACGTCTGGGCCTACCGGGACGACCTCGGGCGGCGGCCGGACTCGACGGCGCTCGACATGGACGCGCTCGCCCAGGCCCGCCAGGGGGGGAGGTTCCTGCTGCCCGGCCTGACCGTGCCCGGGACCTACCGCCTGTACGCCTTCGTGGACCGGAACCGGAACCGCTCGTTCGAGCCCGGGACCGACCTCCTGAGCCGCTCGGACAGTCTCCTGGCGCTCACCGTGGCGGCCCCGGCGGCGCGCGGGGTGCGGCTCCCGGCGATCGATCCCGAGGCCTTGGCCGCGGTCGACGGGACTGTGATAGACTCTCTGGCGCCCGGAACCGCGCCGTTGCGCGTGGAGGCGCGGGCCGTCCCGGTGGACACCGCCATCGCTGCCGATCGCGTGCCGGTCGGCATCATGGACGTGGTCGCCGGAAAGTTCGTCGGCAACCTGCGGGCCGGTCGCTGGCGGCTGGTCGCATTTCGCGACCTCAACGACGATCGCACGCGCTCGCCCGCGGAGCCGGTATCGGCACCCGTCGAAATCGACCTGGTGCCGGGCGGCACGGCGAGCAGGATCACGCTGCTCCTTTTGCCCGCAACCCCCGGAACGGAGTCCCCCCGGTGAGCGTCCAGCGCGTCCCGTTCGTCAAGATGCACGGGGCGGGGAACGACTTCGTCGTGGTCGATCGCCGCGTCATGGCGCCGGTCGGGGAGGTGGAGCGGTTCGTGATCGCCGCCTGCGATCGGCGGCGGGGGATCGGCGCCGACGGGGTGTTGTTCCTCGATCCGGGGGAAGGGAACCTCGACTTCCGGATGCGGTACTACAATCGGGACGGGGGCGAGGCCGACCTCTGCGGGAATGGCGGGCGGTGCCTCGCGGCGTTCGCGGTCGCGCGCGGCCTGGGGCAGGACGGGCGCGTCCGCTTCGCCTCGTCAGCCGGACGGCACGAGGCGCGCGTGCGCGGCGCCGAGGTCGACCTCGGAGTGGGCGACGTCCAGGCCCCCGAGATGGGCCGTGCGTTCGACACCACCAACGGGCCGGTCGAGGGCGTGCTGGTGCAGGTGGGTGTGCCGCACCTGGTGATCGAGTCGCCCGACGTCGACGCGATCGACCTCGCGGCGTTCGCGCCCGGGTTGCGCGCGCACCGGACGCTCGGGCCCGCGGGCGCGAACGTGGACGTGGTGACGGTGACGGGGCCCGCGAGCGGGCGCTTGCGCACGTTCGAGCGCGGCGTCGAGGGCGAGACCCTGGCCTGCGGCACCGGGGCGGTGGCGACGGCGGCGGCGTTGGTGGCCGCGGGCCGCGTGAGCGCGCCGGTGAGATTGAAGGTGGCGAGTGGCGACATCCTGACGGTCTCGTTCGGGAGCGTGGACGGCGCGACATTGCGCGACGCCACGCTCTCCGGGCCGGTGCACGTGAGTTTCGAGGGTATCTATTCCTGGTCGTGATCGGAGTCCCCTACTCCGCGGTTGTGCACCCGAATCGCAGTTCGAGACGACCCATGAGGCCTGATCCCGCGCGTGCCCCGGCACGTCCATCGCGATTTCGCGCGTTCGCGCTCGCCCTGCTGCTGCTCGCAGGGGGGCTGGGCGCGGCGCTGTCCGCGCGGGCAACCGTTTACACCTCGTTCGATTTCGAGACGCCAGGCTACGGGGGCACCGGCCGGCGCATGTCCGACCACATGCTGCTCAAGAGCGGCGCGACCTGGCACCTGTTCTACACCGAGCTCGCCAGCACGCTCGTACCGGCGACGCGCATCGGGCACGCCGTGAGCACGGACCTGACGCACTGGACCGAGCGTCCGACCGTGCTCGTGGCCGGCGGGCAATCGTGGTTCCAGAAGGGCGTCTGGGCGCCGCAGGTCTCGGCCGCGCCGGGTGGTGGGTGGGTGATGCTGTTCAGCGCGAAGAGCGATCTCGGGTCGGAGGCGATCGGGGCGTTGACCAGCGGTGATCTCGACAGCTGGCTGCTCGCGCCCGGGAGCCCGGTGTTCACGCCCGCGACCACGTGGGCGCGTTGGGGCAGTGACATCAGCTGCTCGTGCCGCGACCCGTTCGTGTACTTCGAGAACGGCGTCTTCAACCTGCTCTACACCGCCGAGACCGCGGGTGCCCCGGGCTACCCCGCGCTCGGCCGGGCCGAGTCGCTCGACCTGCTCCACTGGAACGACATGGGCCCGTTCGCGATCGATTCCACGTCCGTGCAGTACACGGACATCGAGAGCCCGAGCCTGGTGTTCCGCGGCAACCGCGTCGAGCTGCACTTCACGCGCTACCACACGCAGATGCTGACCGCGTCCACCTCCGCGGGGCCGTGGAACCTGGCCGAGCCGCTCGACGTCGACCCCCGCGGCGGCGCGGGCGAGATCGTGCTCGACGGCCCGGTCAGCCTGTTCTCGCGCGTGCGCTTCGACCTGTGCAACGGGCAGACCTCGGTGATCGTGATCGACACCGTGACCACGACCACGATCGCCTATAAGGTGCCGGGCCCGGCGGGGCTGCCGACCGGGTGGATCACCGACGGCGACGCGTTCACCAGCCAGCCCACCTACAGCGACGGGCCCCGGCTGCGCGGCGACACGCCGGCCCTGCCCGAGGGCATGCGCTGGCTCGGCACCGGTGAGTCCTTGCGCCAGCCGGGGGAGTCCTCGGTGTGCGTCGCTCCCGAGTTCGAATACCGGACGGGCACGCTGCGCTCGCCGCGCTTCACGCTGCTGGGAGACGTCCTCGCGTTCAAGCTATCGGGCGGGGCCGCGATCGACTCGACGTATCTCGCGCTGGTCGACGATTGCACCGGCCAGGAGCTGGCGCGCGCGGCCGGGCCGGGGACGAGCGCGCTCACCCCGCTTTCGTGGTCGAGCACCGGACGCCGCGGCTGGCCGGTGCGCCTGCAGCTCGCCGATCTCGCGACCGGGCCGCGCGGATTCGTCGGCCTCGACGCGGTGCGGGATACTGCGGTCGGTTCCCCGGCCGCGGCGACCCAGCCGCTGATCGACGAGACCGCGCCGGCCGGGGGCGAAAACCTGGCGCCCGGTTCGACCTTCACGATCCGCTACACGGGCTCCGCGGCGGCGGGGGTGGACTCGTTCCTCGTGCTCTTGTCCTACGACGACTTCGCGACCGCGCCCACGAAGCTCGCGAAGCGCAACGTGAACCAGCTCTCGTTCAACTGGACCGTGCCCGCCGGGCCGAAGTTCAACGCGAAGATTCGCGTCGTGATCTTCGCCAAGAACGCCGTGCACGCTTGCGACCAGTCGAACGCGTTCACGATCGGCGTGACCACCGGCGTGGGCGACCCGCCGCCCCCCGCGCCCGTGCTCGCGCTCGCCGCGCGCGGCCAGCCGGGGCCCTCGCCCGTGCTCGACTGGAGCGCACCCGAGGGCGAACGCGCGACGCTCGCGCTCTACGACGTGCGGGGCCGGCGGGTCCGGCAGCTCTACGACGGGCCCGGCGCGGAATCCGGGCGCTCGCCCTGGGACGGGCTCGACGACGCCGGCCGGGCGACGCCCAGCGGCATCTACTTCGTGCGCCTCGAGAGCGGGGGCGAGCGCATCACCGCCCAGCTGGTCCGGCTCGCCCGCTAGCCCAGCTGGAGAATTGACGCCCCCTCCCCGGGGGAGCACACTCGGCGCGCATGGGGTCAGGTCCGGGCCCGCCCCAGACAAGAACAGGAGGCATGCGTATGTTCGAGGGACTTTCGGTCGCCCTGGTCACGCCGTTCAAGGATGGCGCGCTCGACGAAGCCGCGATCGAGCGCCTGGTGGACCACGTCGTCACGGGCGGCACCGACGTGCTCGTGGTCGCGGGCAGCACCGGAGAGGCGGTGACGCTCACGCGCGAGGAGCGTCGCCGGCTCTACCTCGCCGTTCAGCGCGCGAACGGCGGGCGCGCCCGCCTCGTCGCCGGCACCGGCACCAACGTCACGCGCGACTCGATCGAGCTCACGGCCGAGGCGCGCACGCTTGGCTACGACGGCGCGATGCTTGTGGTCCCGTACTACAACAAGCCCACGCCCGCCGGGCAGGTCGCGCACTTCACGGCGATCGCGCAGGCGGTCGACATTCCGCTCATCCTGTACAACGTGCCCGGCCGCACCGGCACGAACATGACCCCCGACACGGTCGTCCGCCTCGCCGAGGTGCCGAACATCGTCGCGCTCAAGGAGGCGTCGGGCTCGCTCGACCAGGTGAGCGCGATCCGCGCGCGCACCGACCTCACGATTCTCTCGGGCGACGACTCGCTCACGCTGCCGATGCTCGCGATCGGCGCGAGCGGCGTGGTCTCCGTGCTCGGCAATGTCGCCCCGCGCCCGCTCAAGAACCTGCTCGATGCGTTCTCCGAGGGGCGCCTGGTCGACGCCGAGCGCCTGCACAAGCAGCTCACGCCGCTGATGCGCGCGCTGTTCCTGGAGTCGAACCCGGCTCCGGTCAAGCGCCTGCTCTGCGACATGGGGCTGATGGCGAACGAGCTGCGGCTGCCGCTCGTGCCCGTCGAGGCGACCACCGCGAGCGCGCTGCGCGACGCGGCGCGCGTGGCGGGCGTCCCGCTCAAGGACACGGTGGGGGCGGCACGATGACGGCGCTCCCCGTGGCGGTCGCCGGGGCCACGGGGCGCATGGGGTCGCTGGTCGCCCGCGCGCTCGAAGCCGCGCCCGAGTTCACGCTGGTGGCCCGGCTCGACCAGGGCACGCTCGCCGACGACTGGCAGGGCGCGCGCGCGATCGCCGACTTCACATCGCCCGCGGGCACGGCCGAGGTCGCCGACCTCGCGGCGGCGCGCGGCGTGGGCCTGCTGGTCGGCACGACCGGCCTCGATGCCCCCGCGCAGGCCGCGCTCGTCCGCGCGGCGGCCCGGGTGCCGGTGCTGGTTGCGCCCAACCTGAGCCTCGGCATGGCGGCGCTGGCACGCGCGATCCGCGCGGCGGTTCCGGCGCTGCCCGGCTACGACGTGGAGATCCTCGAGCGCCATCACGCGGCCAAGGTCGACAGCCCGAGCGGCACCGCGCTCGCGCTCGCGCGCGTCGTGCAGGACGCGCGCGGCCACGTCGCGCCGTTGCGCGCGGGGCGGGAGGGCAGCGTCGGCCCGCGGCC
Source organism: Candidatus Eiseniibacteriota bacterium (assembly GCA_046598045.1). GTDB lineage: Bacteria > Eisenbacteria > RBG-16-71-46 > RBG-16-71-46 > DASYSL01 > JANPEF01. The sequence continues at coordinate 6,965 of JBKJJJ010000064.1, read as the reverse complement.
GAAGGGGGAGATCGGCATGCACTCGCTGCGCGGCGGGGCGTGGGTGGGGGAGCACACGGTGGTGCTGGCCGGACCCCACGAGACGATCGAACTGACGCATGTGGCGCACGACCGCGCCGCGTTCGCCGCCGGCGCACTGGCCGCGCTGCGTTTCCTCGCGGCCGCGCGCCCGGGGACGTACGCCCTGGAGGACGCGCTCGTGCCCTGAGTCGCGAGCCCCAGCCCATGCCGCATTCGCGCCACCACTTCGCTCTGCTCCCACTCCTCGCGCTGGCCCTCACCTTGCTGGGCGCCCCGGGCCCCGTGCGCGCGCAGGGCTTCTTCGGCAAGAACAAGGTCACCTACGATCGCCGCGACTGGTTCTCGATCAAGACCGACCATTGCGAGGTGTTCTACTACTCCGACGAGGAGGGCCTCGCGCGCGAGGTCGCGGCCATCGCCGAGTCCACCGCAGCCGAGTACGACACCACGTTTCGCATGCGGCCGCGCAAGCGCATCCCGATTCTCTCCTACGCGTCCCACCAGGCGTTCCAGCAGAGCAACGCGGCCGGCGGCTTCATCGGCGAGGGCACCGGCGGCCTGACCGAGCTGATCCGCGGACGGGTCCTGATCCCGCACACGGGGTCGACGCCGCGCCTGGTCTGGGTGACGCGCCACGAGCTGGTGCACGCCTACATGCTCGAGAAGCTCGCGCAGGTCCAGAAGGCGAACCACCACTACCGCGTCGCCTTCCCGCCGCTGTGGTTCACGGAGGGGCTCGCCGAGTTCATCGCGACCACCTGGGACGCGACCGCCGAGGGGCTGATGCAGGACGCGGTCGTGACCGGCGTGGCGCTGCCGATCACGAAGAGCGATCCGATCGAGGGCACGGTCCTGATGTACAAGGAGGGCCAGTCTTTCCTCGACTTCGTCGCGCGCGCAAACGGGGGCAAGCGCCGCGTCATCGACCTGTTCGATCACTGGACCGAGGCCCCGACGTTCGCCGAGATCTGGACGAAGACGTTCGGCCGGCCGATCGACGAGATGGACAAGGAATGGTTCGAGGCCATGCGCGTGCGCTATTACCCCGCGGTCGCAACCCGCCGGGCCGTGGGCGAGATCGCGCGCCCGCTCACCGTCGGGCCCGACGCCTACAACCTCGCGCCCTGCGTCCTGCCCCAGGCGCCGGGCGACACCACGGTGCGCATCGCCTACCTCAAGGCGGAGGACGGCGCGGTGGACCTGCGGCTGCGCACGGAATCGCACGGGCGGAAGCTCTCCGACGAGCGCCTGCTGCGCGGCGGGTTCTCGAGCAGGTTCGAGTCGTTTCACTTCTTCCGCAGCCGCCTGTCGGCGAACGCGCGCGACCAGCTCGCGCTGGTCTCCCAGCGCGGCGGCAACGACGTGCTGCACATCTTCGACGTGCGGAAGCGCGAGCTGGTGGCGACGTGGTCGTTCCCGGGGATCGTCGGGCTGTCGTCGCCGGCGTGGCTGCCGGGGGACAGCGCGCTCGTGGTGACCGGCCAGGCGGTGACCGGCCGCACCGACCTTTACCGCGTACGGGCGAGCGACGGCGCGATGCGAGCGCTGACGCACGACGACAGCGACGAGGAGGACCCCGGCGCGCACCCCACGCGCCCCGAAATCGTGTTCTCCTCGGATCGCGAGGGCGGCCCGCGCGGGCACTACCACCTGTTCACGCTCGACCTCGAGACCGGGACGATTCGACAGCTCACCTCGGGCGAGGCGAACGACCGCCACCCGCAGTGGTCGCCCGACGGCCGCACGCTCGCGTTCCTGTCCGATCGCCTCGGGATCGACGACCTGTGGCTGTGGAAGGATGGCCAGGTGCAGCGCGCCTCGCGCTTCCTCGGTCCGAGCTACGACCCCGCGTGGCGGCCCGACGGCAAGGCGCTGTTCTTCGCCGGCCAGGCGCATTGGCAGTTCGGTCTGTACGAGGTGCCGGTCGCCCCGGTCGACAGCCTGTGGCTGGCCGAGGCGCCGGACTCGGCGCGACTGGGCGCCCCCGCGGTCACGCGCGCGACGGAGCCCGGCGAGGTCTACCGGCGCCGCTACGGCCTCGACATCGCGCAGAGCGTGGTGGCGCTCGACCCCGCGCTCGGGTCCTCGGGCGGGGGCGGGATGATCGCGCTCTCGGACATCCTCGGCGACACGGGCTACTCGTTCTTCCTGGCGAACGACTCCTCGACGCTGTCGAGCTTCCTCGACGGCTTCGAGCTGGGCGTGACCTACTTCAACCGGGGGCAGCGCCTCAACTACGGCGTCGGCGCGTTCCGACTCACGCGCGAGTACGATCGCGATTACGACCTCGTGCGCCGCGAGCGGCGCGTGGGCGGGTCGCTGCTCGCGGAATACCCGATCGACAAGTTCACGCGCGTCGAGGGCTCCGCCGTGTTGCGCTATGCGCAGGACCACCTGCTGCGCAACGGCGAGTTCCGCGACCTGTGGCTGCTCTCGAATTTCTTCGCCGTCGTGCACGACGACGCGCGCTGGACGTACTACGGGCCGGCGGGCGGCCAGCGCGCCAACCTGACGGTCGGCTTCACGCGCGACCTTTCGAGCGGCCAGGGCGACTCGTACACCGCGGCGCTCGACGCGCGCAAGTACGTCACGCTGCTGCCCGAGGTGGTGTGGGCGACGCGGCTCGTGACCCAGAACGCGTTCGGCAACGACCAGGAGCGTTTCTATTATGGCGGGCCCTACAGCGTGCGCGGCTGGGACCGGCGCACGATCTTCGGGCCCAAGACCGCGTTCGCGCAGACTGAGCTGCGCTTCCCGCTGCTGCGGCATCTGCAGCTCGGGTTCCCGGCGTCGTTCACGTTCCCGCAGGTCTCGGTCGCGCTGCTGGCGGACGCCGCGGTGGCGGGGGGCCACGGCCTGCCGCTCCAACGCATCGGTGGGGTGGGGGCGGGGGTCTACATCGGCGGGGGCTACTGGCCGGTGTTGCGAGTCGACTTCGTCAAGCGCACGAACCTGGTCAAGATCGAGCCCAGGACTCGGGCCCGGTTCATCATCGGCTACAATTTTTAGCTAGCGCGGTCCGGGGTCGACGCGCACGTCGAACGGGGCGCTGAAGCCGCCGTAGCGGGACTCGATCACGCCGCCCGAGCCGATGCGCACCAGCTCGTGGGTCTGGATCGCGACCACCCAGCATTCCCCGGTGCGATCGACCAGCGAGACGCCTCGCGGGTGCGCCAGGCCGGCCACGCGGAACTTCTTCGATCCGTCACTGCGCGCCAGCACCTGCACCGCGCCGGCGCCATCGAGCGAGACCCAGACCTGGTTCCTGAACTCGTCGATGTCGATCGCGTAAGCGCCCTCGAGCCCCGGCGTGCGCGAGAGGATCGCACCGCCGGCCGAGACGTGGACGACCTCGTCCGCGGTCGTGCGCGACACCCACACCGAGCCGTCGAGCGTGTCCACGGCGAGCCGGCGCGGATCCGCCCCGACCACGACGGTGTCGACCGGGGCGCCCCCCGCATTGACGCGCACCAGCCAACCGCGGCCCTGGTCCACGATCCACGCGCCGCTGCCGACGGTGACTGCGATGTCGGTCGGCAGCACGAGCGACGGCACCCTGGCCTGCTCGACCCCGGTGTCGGTCCAGCGGCGCGCGCGCGGACCCAGCTCCTCGCAGATCCAGGCCGTCAGCGAGGCCGGATCGACCGCGATCGCGTTCGGCTCGGCGAGGCCGCTGAACGAGTGGATCGGCGATCCGTCGACATTGAACACCCACACCCGGCCGTCGATCGGCGCGGTCGCCCAGATCTCGCCGCCCGACAGCTGGACCGACACACGGTTGACCGCCGTCACCCCGCCGAGCGCGAACACGCGCGCGCGGCCGTCGGGGCTGACGCGCACCACCTCGTCCGATCCCGGATCCGCGACCCACGCGATCTCCTGGCCGGGCCGCGCCTGGCGCTCGACCGGCGTGCCCGAGACGGAGCCGTCGGGCAGCAGATAGGAGAGGCGATAGTCGTAATCGAGGTCGTTGGTCACAGTCGCGTCGTCGAAGTTCGATGCCGCGGTCGGCAGGACCGGCCCGAGCGCGACGTACGCGTTCGGACCATGGCGCCGGCGCTCGAGCAGGAAGCCGGCGAGTTGCACGTTGGTCGGCGCGGCGCGCCAGCTCAGCGCGACCGTCCCGTTCCCGGCGACCGCCGCGAACTCCGTCGGGCCGCCGCCGGTGTCGGGGTTGTTCGGGTCGAGCGGATTCGAGCGCAGGCGCCCCTGGCAGGCGGCGAGGACGAGCGCCAGGCCCGCGAGCGCGGCCGCGAGCGCCGCCGCGCCCCTAAGGAAAGCGGAGCGAGAGCGCGAGGCCGGCATGGTGCGGAGTCAGGGTGGGTTCGACTTCGAGCAGGGCCTCGCGTGCGGAGGCGGGGCGATGGATGAAACGCCAGTACACGCCGAGCGCGAGCGCGCCCGTCCCGGCGAGCAGCAAGCCGGCGGACCAGTGGTCGAGGCGGCGCGCGTCGTCGTACGCCGCGCTGATCGAACCCGGGTCGCTGGCGTCGAGGTAGCGCTCGTACGCGCGATCGGCGGAGGTGGCAAGCGCGAACGATCCGGCGGTCAGCGCGACGCCCGCGCCGAACGCGACGTAGGAGCGCGTGTACGACGGATGCGGGGTCTCGAGATTCGGCAGAACGTACGTCGAGTCGGCCGCGGCGGGGCGGGGGAACAGCAAGAGGCCCAGGAGGGCGAGCGCGGCGCAGGTGCGCGGGCTCGATGTCCTCCCGGGCCTCATGGCACGGAACTCAGGCCGGCAGCTTGTGCACGAACAGCGTCAGCCGGGACTTGGTGCGGCTCGCAGTCGAGCGCGGGATGATGCCCTTCTGCGCGGCGCGGTCGAGCACCGAGAGGGCGGTCTGGAGCCGGGGCTGCGCGTCCTTGACGGTCTTGGCCTCGCGGACCTTCTTCACGGCGGAACGAACGCGGGACTTGACCGCGAGATTGGCCACGCGGGCCTTCTCGTTGGTGCCGACGCGCTTCTTGGCCGACTTGTGATGCGGCATGGATTGCCTCCGACAACGGGACGAGTATGAGTACTTAACCGCCGCACCTTAGCCAATTTGCGGGTCTCCGTCAACCCGTTGCCCGCTCCCGGGCTCGGACGGGGCGGCCCGGACAACATCCCGCCGTTGGTCGCGCGCGTCCAGGCGGCCCGGGTGGGGGATTCCGCCTATTGTTGACAATAATCTCCTTGTGCTAGCTTGGTGTCGCACCGGGCTCTCGCAAGGAGGCTTCAAGCTTTGCTTCAAGAACGCGTTCGCGCCACCCTCGAACGCCTGCCCCAGAGCCCCGGCTGTTACCTCTTCAAGAACCGCCAGGGCAAGGTGGTCTACGTCGGGAAGGCCAAGCGGCTCGACCAGCGGGTCCGCTCTTACTTCCAGGCCGGCCGCGTGCCTCATCCGCGGACCGACCGCCTGGTGGCGGTCGTCCATGACCTGGACATCATCGTCACGGGCAGCGAGGCCGAGGCGCTCATCCTCGAAGCCACGCTCGTGCGCGAGCACCAGCCCTACTTCAATGTCCGGCTCAAGGACGACAAGACCTTCCCCTGGGTCAAGATCACGTTCGCCGAGGCGTATCCGCGCCTGCTCGTGACCCGCCGCGTGCTCGACGACGGCGCCCGCTACTACGGCCCCTTCACCGACGTCAAGGCGCTGCGGCGCACGCTGCGCTTCCTCCGGCGCATGTTCCCGATCCGCACGTGCGCGAACATCGAGCCCTACCTCAAGGCCGATCGCCCGTGCCTCAACTACCACATCAAGAGTTGCGTCGGTCCGTGCTACTCGCGCTGGGGTGTGAGCCCCGAGGCGCATCGCGCGCTGGCGGAGCGCTTCGGCATGCTGCTCTCGGGCAAGGATGACGAGATTCGGCAGTTGCTCGAGGGCGACATGGCGCGTGCCGCCGGCGATCGTCGCTACGAGGACGCCGCGCTCGGGCGCGACCGGCTCGCGCTGCTCGACCGCCTCGCCGCCGGCCAGAAGGTGCTCGGCCCGCGCGCCTACGACGCGGACGCGCTCGGCCTCGCGCGCCAGGGGGACCGCGCGGCGCTGGCGGTGCTGCACGTGCGCGCGGGCAGGGTCACGGGACGCGAGATCGTGCTGATGCGCGGCGTTGCCGGGCTGAGCGAGGCGCGCGTGCTGCACGAGGCGATCCTCCAGCGCTACCTGCGCGCCGAGGCGTGGCCGGAGGCGCTGTGGTTGCCGCTTGAGCCGCGCGACGAGGCGCTGCTGGAGCAGGCGCTCGCGGCGCAGGGCCGGGCGATCGCGCTCCAGTCGGGGAAGCGCGGCAAGGCGCGCACCGTGATCGCGGCGGCGGGAGAGAACGCGCGGCTCGCGCTCGAAGTCGCGCTCGCGAAGAAGGGCGGCAAGCGCGTGCGCTATCAGCCGGGCGTGTACGAGCTGCAGCGCGCGCTCGAGCTCGATCGCGCGCCGTTCCGCGTGGTGTGTTTCGACATCTCGAACACCTCGGGCACCGAGCCGGTGGCGTCGGTGACCGTGAGCGAGAACGGGCAGCCCAAGCGCAGCGATTACCGCCGCATGCGCATGCGCACACCGGGGCCGGACGACTTCGCGATGATGCGCGAGGCGGTCGGGCGCTATTTCACGCGGGTCGCCGACGGCCGCACGCCGCCGCCCGACCTGGTCGTGATCGACGGCGGCATCGGGCAGGTCGGGGCCGCGCGCGAGGCGCTGCTCGGGCTCGGTCACGAGGGCGTCGCCACGCTGCCGGTGGTCGGCCTCGCCAAGCGCGAGGAGACGATCGTGCGCCCGGACGGCAGTGAACTCAAGCTGCCGCGGCGCTCGTGGGCGCTGCGCTCGCTCATGCGGTTGCGCGACGAGGCCCACCGCTTCGCGATCACCTACCACCGCACGCTGCGCAGCAAGCGCACGATCAGGAGCGCGCGCCGCCGCGCCGGCCCGATGCCCGGCACGTCGTCGAGCGCGCTCCGGATCGTG
>JBKJJJ010000029.1:0-5446 GCA_046598045.1 Candidatus Eiseniibacteriota bacterium | reverse complement strand
CCTCGTCGGTCAGCAGGTGCGCGTAATTGCGGAGGACATGGGTCTCCGTGGCGACCTGTTCGTCGTAGTGCAGGTGGGGTCCGATGTCTTCGGGAGTCATGGTCGATCTCCTCGCGGGTACGCCCGATCTCCTCGGGTGAGCAGCATTGTTGAACAAAACCCCAGCAATCACAAGGTAAGGCAATTGGAAGTGGCGCTCTCCAGCCATGGGGTCAACATGGTAGTGGGCGCGGCGATGCAACCGCCAGCCCGGCAACTGCTGCACCCCTGTCAGGAGGTATCCCATGTTGAAGAGCAAGGACGTGACCGCCACGATCGCGGTCAAGGATTTGAACGCAGCACGGAAATTCTACGAAGGCTTGCTCGGCCTCGAGCCCATCGGCACCGAGAATGAGAACGTCGTCACCTATCGCGCCGGTGCGACGCACGTCATGGTCTACCGCTCCGATGAGGCGGGCACGAACCGCGCAACCGTCGCGACCTGGGTCGTGGGAGACGAGGTCGACGCGCTGGTCGCGACTCTCAAATCGAAGGGTGTCGCGTTCGAGAACTACGACTTTCCCGGCATCAAGCACGAGGGCGATGTCCACGTCATGGGCGAAATGCGGAACGCGTGGTTCAAGGATCCCGATGGCAACATCCTGAGCCTGGTCAGCGGAAGCCCGGTCGCGAGCAGCACCGACGCGCGTTAAGGCGCGGCGCTCCACGCGCGCTCATGCCAATTCGTTCTTTACCACCTCGCCCGCCCGCACGATCGTGCGCAATTTTGTGCCATTCGCCGCGAGCAGCCCGACGTCCTTCAGCGGATCCCCATCGACCACGATGAGGTCCGCGAAGGCACCGGGCTTGATACACCCGATCTGCCCCTCCATCTGCATCATCTCCGCGTTCATCGAGGTGACCTGGCGCAGGATCTCGAGCGGCGTGAAGACCTCGCTGCGCAGCGTGAACTCCCGGCACTCCTGCACGTGGAGCGAGCCCAGGAGATCGGTGCCGAAGCCCAGCTTGACGCCCGCCTGGCGCATCTTGTCGAGGCCGGAGAGCGCCTCCTTGAACGCGAACTCGGCCTTCTCCTGGCTCTCGGGCGGGAAGCCGAGCTGCTTGCCGAGCTCGATGATCGTGAAGATGATCACCATGGTCGGCACGATGTACGCGCCGCGCTCGGCGACGAAGCGCGCGGTCTCGTCGTCGATCAGCGTGCCATGCTCGATGCCGCGCACGCCGTACTCGACGCAACGCCTCACCGCGCTCGCCGGGTGGCAATGCGCGGTGACGTAGCTGCGGCGCTCGGTCGCCTCATGCACGATCGCGCGGATCTCGTCCTCGCGATACTGGTTCATCCAGATCGGGTCGGTCGGCGAGGCGACGCCGCCCGAGCCCATGATCTTGATACAGTGCGCGCCCTGGCGCAGCTCCTCGCGCGTCGCCTTGATGCAGGCGTCGACGCCGTCGGCGAGGTGGGCAAACGCATTGCCCGCGCCGCACGCGCACTCCGGCCTCGGTTCCACGTGCTGCGGCCGGAAGTCGCCGTGACCGCCCGTCATCGACAGCACCTTGCCCGAATACAGGTAGCGTGGCGCGCGGATCAGCCCGTCGGCGATCGCGCGCGCGAGCGAGTCCGTGCCGCCGCCGACGTCGCGCACGGTGGTGAAGCCGTAGTCGAGCGCGTGCCCGAGCATGCGCACCGCGTGCGCCGTGCGGTAGGCCGGTCCCTGCGCCTCGACCTTCTGCACCGACACGTCGCTCGCGATCGCATGGACGTGCGCATCGATCAGCCCGGGCATGAGCGTGCGCCCGCCGACGTCGAGGACACGCGCGTCGGGCGCGCTGATCGGCTTCGCGGAGACCTCGCGGATCACGCCGCCTTCGACGAGGACGCTCATGCCCTCGGCGCAGTCGGCGCCCTGGCCGTCGAACACGCGGGCGTTCTTGAACAGGAGCTGGGTCAACGCGGGACCTCCTGGAATCGGGTCAGAGGAGCTTGCGGTCGACATTGGGGCAGCGTCGTCGGGCAGGACCGATCCCTGCGTTCGGGCCGCAGAGGCCGGATGCATGTACGAGGGGGCAAGCGGGGAGAATACCGGAACGCGACGCGGGCGCCAACGTCGAACCTGCGAGGGTCGGTTCTAGGTTTCCATCACCGGCTGGTACATGACCAGGCGATTGCGCCCGGCCTCCTTGGCGGCGTACATCGCCGAGTCCGCCGCCCGCAGGAGTTCGGCCGCCGTCGAGCCGTGCTGAGGGGCTGCCGCAATGCCGATCGACACGGTCGTCGGGGCCAACAGGGTTTCCTCGTGGCGAATCTCGAGCTTCTCGGCGACGAGGCGGATTTGCTCGAGCCGATGCGCCGCGTCTTCGATCGAAGAGTCGAGCAGGATGAGGACGAACTCCTCCCCCCCGTAGCGACAGGCAATGTCGCTGCGGCGCAGGTTGGCATGCAGAACCCGGCCCCATTCGCGCAGGATGAGATCGCCGGCCTCGTGTCCGAACGAGTCGTTGAACTGCTTGAAGTGATCCAGATCGAGCATGGCCACGCTCAGGCAAGCGCCGCTTCGAAGCGCCCGGTGCAGCTCGCGCGCGAGCGTGTCTTCGAGGTAGCGCCGGTTGAACAATCCTGTCAGGACATCGCGGGTGGCCTGCTCATGGAGCTTGCTCCGCAACCTCAGGTTCGAGAGCGAAAGCTTGATCGCCTCCCCGACGGAGGCGGCCAGCTGGTGCTGCTCCCGTTCGAGGCCATGTCCGACACCATCGGCAGAACTGAAGTAGAGAACGCCCAGGGTCTCGCCCTGAACGGTCAGGGGAAGACACAGGTAACCATGCCGCGGGGGCTCCTTGAAGTGCCGGCAGAGCAGACCCGTCGCAGGATCCGTGACCTCATGGAAACTCCCCCGCCGAAGCGCCCAGCAATCCCCGAGGGCGAACGTGTCGGTCACAAGATGTTCATTCCCCCAGCGCGTGACGGTCTCCAGGTACTGCCCGGTCGGCTGGAACACGGCGAGGCAGCCCTCCTGTCCGGAGAACAGCTCGGCAGTGGTCAGGGCAATGATGCGGAATGCTTCTTCCCGGGTCTCGCACGTCTGGAGCAAGTCATTCATGCGGCTGATCAAGGTCATCTCGGAGTCCCGCTGCTGCAACGCCGTGACCATGCCCGCGAGCTGCTCCTTCGCGTCCTTTTCACCGGCTTCCATCCGCTTGCGCGCAGTGATGTCGCGAATGTTACATTGGATCACCCGCGTGGACTCGACGAGGTAGACATTGCTGACGAACTCGACCTGGAGCCACTCCCCACTCTTGGTCTGCAGGGGCAAGTCGTCGTAGCGGATGTATTCCTTGTCCTGCAATTCCCGAAACGCGGCCTGGCTCGCGACGATGTCCCTGAATGGGCCAAGCTGCCACAGGCGCTTTCCAAGAATTTCGTCCCGCGAATAGCCGAGCATGTGCTCGATGAACGGGTTGCAGTCGACCACCCTTCCGGTTTCACCGTGCAGGATGAGGATGCCGTCCTTCGCGGTTTCGAAGAGTCGTCGATAGCGCATTTCCGACGCCTTCAGCTTCGGAGTCACGGGTTCGAGCGCACCCGTCGCTGCTTTCGATCCTGACTTCTTGCCTTTGCTTGGAGCGGTAGCGTGGGATCCCGGTTTTGCGACCCGCTCGTTCAGCGCGGGATGTACGTCCAAGATCTTGATTCCAGACTTCGGGGTCATCATGGCGCCCTCCGCAGGACCTGCTTTACCCAATTAAGATTACTCCTCGGATGACCATAGCATCGGGACAAGTCCCGCGCCGGGCGCAGATCCTTACACTCCCGCGATGGGCGCAGATCCTTACACTGCCGCGATGGACGCACTCTGATCGCACACAATTGCAACCAACTGGTTTTACATACCAGGCCGATCGTTTCATCGAGTTTCCCATCCGAACGAGAACGCGGTTCTCCCGTCCACCAGCCCGTGAGCCACGTCGAAACGAAACACTCCCCGGGATCCAAGTCCGGCCAGCCGGACGCCCGCCCCGGGATCGACCTGCCACCGGCTCGACGCATGGGCCGCATCGATGAACAGGGCCCAACCGAGGCGCAGCGGTGCAGCCCTCATCGCCCAACCCTGCCATTCCAGCCCCGCATCGACGACCGTCCTCCCGAACGTGGAGCCGGTCACCACCCCGTCCGCGAGCAGCGGGTGCGCGCGCAGGAGCGGCGTCCTCCCGCTGCCTGTGCCGGCCCCCGGCCAGAGTGCGAACGGCGCCGTCGCCGTGACGCCGGACAGCCCGGCGCGCGCCTGCCAGGCGCCCTGTTCAGCGTCGTGCGAAGTCCAACGGGCGGCGAGTCTCCCGGCCTCGAACGGAGCTCCGCCGCGCAGGCTCGTCCACGCGGAAACATCCGCGGTCAACGCGACACGATCGTCGAGCCACCGCCACTGGACCCGCCCGCCGCTGGACAGATAGGCGCCGCGGTCGACCCAACGATCGAGGGCCGCCGTGAGTTCAAGCCGGAGATTCGGTCCCACCCAGTCTCCGAAGGAGACCGCTGCCCGTCGCCGTTCCTCGTGGATCAACTCCGGACTCGCGGCGAAGTCGGCCCCGGCGCGAAAGGCTCCCGCGTACGCCTGGCGCTCCCACGATCCCTCGACCCGCCAGATTCCGGGGCGCACGCCGGCCGGGATCGCGAGCCCGAGCGCGACGCGTGGCCGCTCGTGCCACGACCGCCATGCCGCGGTCCACAACTCGCCCTGCCCGGTCGGGCTCGCCAGGTTGAGCGTGAGTTCGCGGTCGATCACCGCGCGCAGGCCCGCGCCGCCGGCGTCCCACGGGCCCGCGAACAGCAGCGGCCGCTCGAGCAGCGCCGCGTCCAGTTGCGCCACGCCGCCCGTCTGCGGCTTGAGGCTCAGGCGCGATTGCACGCCGGCGGGGAGCTCGTCGAGACGCCGCTGCGCGAGTTGAAACGCCCGCGGCGTCACCAGTCGCCCGGGCGGCAGGCTGATCCGGCCGGCGACGACGTCATAGCGCACGTGCACGAGCCCATCGATGCGCGTGAGGTCGGCGCGCGGCTCGGCGAGCTGGTTCCACGCCTCGAGCGCACCGGGCACGTCGCCGGCGAGGAAGCGGCTCCCGGCAAGCAGGCGCAGGGTGTGCGGCTCACCCGGCGCGCGCTCGAGCGCGCGATCGGCGAGGCGCGCTGCGCCGGCCCAATCGCGCGCGCGAAAGCGCAGGCCCGCCAATTCCTCGAGCGGCGCGGCCGACGCGGGGCACAGCGCGCGCGCCGCTTCAAAGCGCGATTCGGCGCCCGTGGTGTCGCCCGCCTCCGCCCGGCGGATGCCCTCGTCGACCAGGGCGTCACAGCCCGCGAGCGCGGCGCGCGGGGCGGCCTCCGGCGTTGCGGTCAGCGGAGACTGCGCATGCGGAGCCGGCGGCAGCACGAGTAGCGCCCAACGTTCGCTCCCCTTCCACG
>JBKJJJ010000158.1:0-4057 GCA_046598045.1 Candidatus Eiseniibacteriota bacterium | reverse complement strand
CTGGCGCACTTCCCCGGTTGCACCGCCCCGAAGTCCGGCGGCGCAGTCAGTGGGAGCGCTGCGGAGAAGGTCTACGTCAAGCCCGGGGAGCACGACGCGTACTACGGGTTCCTCTCGGGCGGCCACAGCGGGCAGATCTACGTCTACGGCTTTCCGTCGTGCCGCCACATCACGACGATCCCGGTGTTCACGCCCGAGCCGGCCTCCGGCTACGGCATCGACGAGAAGTCCAAGGCGATGCTCGGCGGATTCACCTGGGGCGATGCGCACCACCCCGGCCTGAGCGAGACCAACGGCGACTATGACGGGCGCTGGCTGTTCATCAACGACATGCCGAATGCGCGCATCGCGCGCATCGACCTGTCCGATTTCAAGACCCACCAGATCTTCGGACCGATCCCGAACCTGTCGGCTGCACACGCCTGCCCGTTCCCGACGCCGAACACCGAGTACGTGTTCGCGGCGTCGCGCTTCTCGGTGCCGGTCCCGATGCGCCAAGTCAAGGTCGAGGACTACGCGAATCAGTTCCGCGGCGTGATCGCCGGCGTCAAGGTCGCACCGAATGACGGCACGATGTCGCTCGGGTTCGAGGTCCTGATGCCGCCGTTCGACTACGACCTGGCAGACGCCGGCAAGGGACCGAGCGAGGGCTGGGTGTTCTTCACCTGCTACAACAGCGAGATGGCCTACGACTCGCTCGAGGTCAAGGCCTCGCAGAACGAGATGGACTATTTCGCGGCCCTCGACTGGCGGGCGGCACAAAAGGCGGTCGACGAGGGCAAAGCCTCCATGATCAACGGCGCGCCCGTGCTCGATCCCGCGAAGGTAAAGGGCCTCGTCTACCTGGTGGCGGTGCCGAAGAGCCCGCACGGCGTCGACGTCGACCCCAGCGGCGCCTACGTGTGCTGCTCCGGCAAGCTGCAGGCCGAGGTCTCGATCTACAGCTTCGCGAAGCTCAAGGCGGCGATCGACGCCGGCAAGTTCGATGGCGAGAAGATGGGCGTGCCGACCCTGCGCTACGAGGACATCCTCGAGGCCAAGGTGCCGGTCGGCCTCGGCCCGCTGCACACGCAGTTCGACGGCAAGGGCTACGCCTACACGTCGCTGTTCCTCGACTCCCAGATCGCGAAGTGGAAGGTCGGTCCACCTTGGGACGTGGTGGACAAGATCGACGTCTACTATTCGATCGGGCATCTCATGGCGTCCGAGGGTGACACGCGCCACCCGACCGGCGATTACGTGGTCGCGCTCGACAAGCTGTCGAAGGACCGCTACCTGAGCGTCGGCCCGACGCACCCCGAGGCCGCACAGTTGATCGACCTGCGCGGACCGAAGATGCAGCTGCTGTACGACTTCCCGACCTATCTCGAGCCGCACTACGCTCAAATGATCAAGGCTGAGAAACTGAAGCCGTTCACGGTCTACCCGCTCGAGAAAAACGAGACGGTCGGCGTCGTCAAGCGCGCCGAGGACGTGCGCATCGAGCGCAAGGGTAACCGTGTCGACGTCTACGGGATCGTGGTGCGCACGCACTTCGCGCCCGACATTGTGAAGGTCAACCAGGGCGACCAGGTGTTCTTTCACTGGACGAACGTGGAGCAGGACGACGACATCGCCCACGGGTTCGGGATCTGCTGGTCCAACAAGAACATGCAGGTCGAACCCGGCGAAACCAAGACCATGACGTGGACGGCCGACAAGGTGGGGATCAACCCATTCTACTGCTCGAACTTCTGCAGCGCGCTCCACCAGGAGATGCAGGGCTACATCGAGGTGCGGCCGAAGGGCTCGCCGCTCTCGGCTGTGCAGCGCCCGAACCAGCAACTCCTCGCGCAGGTGGCCGCAGAGATCCGTCGTTGAATTCCGCGGGCGGCCCGGACCCGTTCCGGGCCGCCCCTTCCACGAGGTACCCGGTGAACCGATTCTGGAGCGAACCGTTGAACCCGGCCCATCGGCGGCTGATCTTCATCGCCGCGCTGGTGCTGATCCCGGTGATGTTCGCGCCGGCGTTGCCGGTGTGGCGCATGATCATGCACGCGCCGCAGTATCCGGAAGGGCTGAACCTCGTGATCTATCCGAACACGATCCGCGGGGATCTGGACAAGGTCAACACGCTCAATCATTACGTCGGTATGCACTCCATCGCCCCCGGCGACTTTAAGGAGTTCGCCTACCTCCCGCTCGCGCTCACGCTGTTCGGGATCATGGCGCTGATGTCCGCGCTCGCGAACCGTCGGGACGTAGCGCTCATTGGCTGGCTCGCGTTCACGCTGTTCGCCGCGGTCATGTTCAAGGATTTTGCGAGCTGGCTCTACCACTACGGGCACGATCTCGACCCGCGCGCGGCGATCAAGCTGCCGGCGTTTTCGCCGCCGTTGATCGGCTTCAAGCAGATGGCAAACTTCAAGGTCTGGAACCTCCCCGGCGTAGGTAGCATTCTGCTTGGACTCGCGTGGCTGCTCGGTCCGTTCGTCGCGCTGCTCGACTTCCTGGCCCGCCGCGCGGCACGCCGCCGCGCCCCTGCGTCCACGACCCCGCAAACCCCCGCATGAAGACCGTCTCTCTGCTCGCGCTCGCTCTCGTGGCCGCTCTCATAGCCGCCCCCGTGCGCGCCGCCACGATCGTACCGGCAAGGCGGGGCGCGCTCGCGGTCGCGCTCGCCACGGCGGCGCCGGGCGACACCCTCGAACTCGCCCCCGGCGTGCACGCTGGACCGGTGCGCGTGGACCGCCCGGTCGTGCTGCGCGGCGAACCAGGTGCGGTGATCGCAGGGGATGGCACCGGCACCGTGCTCTTGGTCGCGAGCGACGGCGTGACGCTCGAGGATTTCGAGGTGCGGGGCAGTGGTACGAGGGTGATCACGATCGACGCCGGCATCGCGGTGATCAAGAGTCAGGGGGTGAGCTTGAGGCGGATCCGCCTGCGCGACGTCCTGTACGGGATCTACGGCGAGCGCTGCGACGGAATTGCGGTCGAGGACTGCGACCTCGTCGGGCGCGTCCCCGCGCTCAAGGAGGATGGCGAGGGCAACGGCATCCACCTCTGGTATTGCGGGAAGTTGCAGATCACGGGTAACCGCGAGCGCGGCTTCGTGGACGGCATCTACCTCTCGTTCGTTAACCAGGCGACGATCGCTCGAAACCTGCTCGAGCGCAACGGACGCTACGGCCTCCACACCATGTACTGCCAGGAGAACACGCTCGACCGGAACCGCTTCCTCGAGAACGTCGCCGGCTGCGCGATCATGTTCTCGAACCACCTCGTGGTGGTGCACAACGCCTTCTGGCGAAATCGCGGGCCGCGCGCCTACGGGCTGCTGCTGCGCGATTGCTCCGACGGGTTGTTCGAGGGCAACCGCCTCGTCGACAACACGATCGCGGTGTTCTTCGACGGCTCGAACCGCAACCGCTTCCGCGGTAACCTGCTCGAAAACAACGGCTGGGGCTTGTTCATCTTCGCCTCGAGCGCGGACAACGAGGTCTCCGGCAACACCTTCATCCAGTGCGACTACCCGGTGGCACTCGACATGCGCCGGACCACGAACCGGTTCGACGACGGCGCCCGGGGCAACTACTGGAGCGACAGCGCGCCCTACGACCTCGACGGCGACGGCGTCGGCGACGTACCCTACTGCCCGGTGACCGCGTTCGCGTTCCTGTCCAAGCAGTATCCCGACCTCGCGGTGCTCTCGCGCAGCCCCGCGGTCGCGGCGCTCGCCGTGGCGGAGCGCGTGCTGCCCGCACTGCGCCCGAGCGAGGCCGTGGATCACCACCCGCTCCTCGCGCCGATGCGCGCGACCGGCGCCGGCGCCCCGCTCGCGCCGTCCGGCGCTTCCCCGCATGCAAACGGCGGTGCGGCGGCGTTCGCCGGCCTGTTCGCCCTCGGCATCCTTGGCGTCACCGCCGGGCGGAGGATCGCGTGATCACGGTCGAGGGCCTGATCAAGCGCTATGGCGCCGTCACCGCAGTCGAGGATCTCTCGTTCGCAGTGGAACCCGGCGAAACGTTCGCTCTGATCGGGCCGAACGGGGCCGGCAAGACCACGACGCTCAAGGTGC
>JBKJJJ010000171.1:0-3070 GCA_046598045.1 Candidatus Eiseniibacteriota bacterium | reverse complement strand
GGGATTCGCTCGGGCCATTTTCTGAGGAAACGACCTCGCTCAAAGCTGAAGATGCTGCCCCAGACGCGATCCAAGTGTGTGGGGATGACCGGTACCTGCCGTCCCTTCACGATCCGTTCGAAGCCGCGGCGGAACGGCAGGAGTGTGCCGGTTCGAGTGATCTGTCCTTCAGGGAAGATGCAGACGATTTCTCCGTCGTCGAGGGCCTGCCCCGCACTGTGCAGCGCCCGAAGAATCATGCGCGGGCCGCCGGTCGAAGCAATCGGGATGACCTTCATGGCCGTCATAAGCCATTGAAGCAGGGGGTGCGTGGCATAGGCAGCATCCACCACGAACCGAATAGGCCGATCGATGCTGGCCATGAGCAAGAACCCATCGACAAACGACATGTGATTCGGGACGAGCAGTGCTCCGCCGGATTGGGGAATGTGTTGCTGACCGACGATGCGGAGGCGATAGAGCGTGTTCGTGAATATGACGAGCAACAGCCGCAGGAACACGTCAGGCATCAGCCACAGGGCCCACGCGGTGCCGACGACGGTCACTCCGGCGGTGACGAGGAAAATGTTACTCGTCGAGAGACCGGCATTGGCGAGCGAGCCGCCGGCGAGCGATCCCAACAGAATGCCGGTGAAGACGCAGGTATTGGAAAACGAAATGACGGCGCCGCGCCGATCGGGCGGCGATCTCCATTGGAGAATGGCGTTGAGCGGCACGAAGATGAAGGAGCAGGCGATTCCGAGGAGTCCCAATACCAGAAACGTTCCGAACAATGGCGGGGTGAGCGCACCAAGCAAAGCCAGTGCGATGGACGCGCCGGCGGCGCCCAAGGGGATCAGTCCGTACTCAATCCGGTTTTGAGACAGTCGTCCGACCAGCATCGCGCCGACGCCGATGCCGACGGACAGCAGGGTGAGTGGGAGTCCCGACATGGCATCCGAGAGATGCAGCACGGCTTTGGCATAGACGAGGATATTTTGGGCAAAGAGGCTTGCGATCGTCCAGAAAAATATTTCTCCTGGAATGGCAAGACGCAGCAGGCGTTCTGTTTGAATGGCAGCCCAGGCGCCGCGGATGGTTGAGCCCACGCCGCCGGTCGTGCGGGCAGGTGAGACGTGGGGGACTGCGAAGGCTGCACCCAAACCGGCTACCGACAGCAGGGCGAGGGTGAGGGGGGCCATCCAGAGTTGGTCGCCGGCGGACTGCAAGAGAAAGCCTCCGGCTGCCGTGCCGGTCAGGATGGCGGCGAAGGTCCAGACCTCCAGCAATCCGTTAGCGGCGGCGAGACGCTCGTGCGGAATCAACTCAGGGAGAATGCCGTATTTCGACGGGCCGAAGAGCGCGCTGTGCGCGCCCATCCCGCACAAGACGATCAAGGGCAGAATACCGCCGGTGGGGTTCACCCAGAGCGCGACGGCGCCGGCGCTCATGAGGAGCACCTCGACGACTTTAATCGAGATGATGACGGTGCGTTTGCTCAATCGATCGGCCAAGGTGCCTCCGACCAACGACAGCAATACCAGCGGCAAGGTGAAGATGACAAACGTGAGCGTGGTTTGTGTTTGTGTTGCGGCTTCGAGCTCAGGACCCGGCGCGATGTTCGCAGTTGCCTGCCGGATAGCCAACAGTGCAACCATGAGCTTCCAGGCGTTGTCATTGAATGCGCCGAAGAATTGCGCGATCAACAGTCCGCGGAGTGGATGTAATAGGGCATTGGCCATGGGTCACGATACGCGCCGGCTGTCTCCTCTCGCTACTATGCTGAAATGTTGTCGAAAGATCAAAGGAAACGATCGGGTGTTTCATCGACACTCAACAGCGAGTTGGCAGGTTGAAGGGAAAGCTAGAATGTAGCCCGCATGATTCATAAGGCGTCTGCTGCAAGCGCGGATACGTGGCTGTGACGGGCAGTCTCGCTATTCAGTCCTTCGACATACTCACGAGTATGCCTCGGGGCATTTCGGATCCGAGTACCTCTCCCGTGTTACGTCTGCACGAGTTCTTGACGAACCTTCATGAATGATGACGGTTAGCCGTAGCGCTCAGTGTACAAAGGCTAAGGATGGATATGATCACTCGAAGACAATTTCTGAAGCTGGCTGGTGTCGCGGCCGTGGCGCCGTGGGGCTGTGCCCGTTGGCCGTCCGTACCAGCCGGCGTGCGTTTGAACGATGTGCATTCGGGACTGAATCCGACGACCGTTCGCGAGGTGATTCCTGTGCGATCTACTGAGGACATTCAGCGCATCGTTGAGCATGCGGTTCGTAATCGAACAGCTATCTCTGTCTCCGGTGATGGCGACCCATCATGATTTACGCGATGTCATCTATGACTACGCCTTCACAAACCTCGGCATATTGGGCCTGCAGTGTTATGCTGGTATCACTCGTCATGCTATGAGTGCTCTGTGGATGGCCGGAGGCGTGCTGGTGAGTTTCATGGCGGCGGCTGTTCAGGTCAACGAAGTCGCCCTCCACGACCACTTCAATCACAATCATCTTGATCATGTGATCCAGATGGGCGGAATGTATCTTTTCTATCGAAGCGGACTTCTCCTCAAGGATCGATAACCTTCCCGCTCGTCTCTCCTTTGGGCACCGGCA
The DNA here is from genome assembly GCA_046598045.1 of Candidatus Eiseniibacteriota bacterium. Classification (GTDB taxonomy): domain Bacteria; phylum Eisenbacteria; class RBG-16-71-46; order RBG-16-71-46; family DASYSL01; genus JANPEF01. The sequence goes on along the minus strand of JBKJJJ010000171.1, from coordinate 467 downwards.
GCCCTTCCAATTCCATGATCCTCAATGCATTGGTGGTAGGGCAGGGGCCGGGCCTGAGCTTGTAGTCGAATTGCAGTGCGCCGGCTGCGACCGTCTCTTGAAAATGGGCGTTCCGCAATCCTGGTACTGTCTTGTCAAGATCGGTCAACTCCAAATCGTGGGTGGTCACCAAGCCGAATCCATTGCCTTGCCCGAGTGCGGTAATGAAGGCGCGGCTGCCGATCAAGCGTTCGCGATTGTTGGTGCCTTTGAAGATCTCGTCGATCAGGAAGACCACCGCTGGGCTCGATCGATCTACGGTCTGATCGAGTAGACTTTTGAGACGTTTCACTTCAGCATAGAAGAAGGAGAGGCCCGCTTCGAGTGAGTCATCGATGCGGATACAGGTGGCGACGCGCACCCACGTCCATTCGAACAGACTGGCACAGACCGGGGCTCCTGCCTGAGCAAGGCAGAGATTGATGCCG
>JBKJJJ010000160.1:0-4045 GCA_046598045.1 Candidatus Eiseniibacteriota bacterium | reverse complement strand
CCGATCGCCGCCACCAGCCACACCGTCGCCGCCGTGGTGAGCCCGCGCACCGACCCCGCGGACTGGATGATCGATCCCGCACCGAGGAAGCCGATGCCCGTGATCACGCCCTGCATGACATGGGTGACGTCGGAGGCGTTGCCCCCCGGGCCCGAGAGCGCGCGCTCGCTCGCGACGATGAACGCGGTCGACCCGAGGCATACGAGCGTGTGCGTCCTGAGCCCCGCCGGCTTGTGATCGACGAAGCGCTCCCAACCGATCACGCCGCCGAGCAGCGTCGAGAGCACCAACTTGAGAATCGGGTCATCGAGCATCATCGGGCCGCCTCCTTGGCCTGCACGGAATCATCGAGCGTGCGGGCTGTCAAGCACGGCGCGAGCCAGGGGCTAGAAGAAGCGCACCTGCACCTGGGCCACCACCGCCCGGTTGCGCACCGGCACGCGGCCCGTGCGCCGGTTGACGTAGTCGACCACCGCCCGCGTGCGGCCGCCGGGCAGGTCGGCCATCACGCCGACCGTGGTCCCGCGCTGGACCGCGAGGTTCGCAGCATGGAACGGCCGGTGCAGTTCCTCCTGCCGGCCGACGAGGCTCAGCCAGGGCAGCGTGCGCACGGTGACCAGGCCGTACCAGCCCTCGTCGCGCGAATCGAAGCCCTTCTGGTGCTGTCCGATCCACTCGCCGCGCAGCATCACGCCGTAGCCCTCGAGCGTGGCCTCGACGCCGAAGCGCGTGCTGTCCGAGCCGTACGCCGCGACCGAGGTGCCGAGCAGCAACGGCGCCACCGGCCGTCCGGCCATGCGCGCAATGAACAGCGTCGTCGAGTCGCGGTTCGTGATCACGTTCTGACCTTCGCCGTTGAATGCGCCCGCGGCGAGGGAGAAGTCCCCGACGAATGCGATCTCGGCCATCGCCCCGACGTCGATGCGGGTCGCGAGCTGCTCGACCACGATCGAACGCTCGGCGGTCTCGACCGAGGTCAATGGCAGCGTCCACTCGCGGCTGAACGGCGTCATCATCTGCCCCGCGGTGACCGCGAACGGCGCGCGCGCCCAGCGCACGTAGGCGTCGCGCAGGCTCACGCCCGCCGGCGTCGTGCCCGTCGTCGGCGCCTGGTATTCGACGAGCAGGCGGTACGACAGCCGCATCGGCAGCGCACCGTCCACGCCGATGCGCGCGCGCGGCAGCGTCGCGGTCGGGCCGATGTTGCTGCGCATGGTCTCCCGGAACTGCAGGTAGCCCGAGACCCGGGGGGGCCCGAGCGCGTTGGACGCGATCGTGCCCTCGGGCAGCGGCGGCAGACCCATCGGATCGTATGTGCCGGCGCTCGAGGATTGGGCGGCCGCGGCGGCGGGTGACAGGAGCAGCAGCAGTGCAAGGTAACGCAGGATTCGCATGGTCGAGAGCTCCCCGGAAGTGATCGACAGCGTACGCTAAATGTCCTAATGTGCCAATTCAAGGAAATCCAAGGACACCCAGCCGACGGAGGCTCCATGTCGATGCTCGATGCGCGTGAGGCCGCCGCGCTGCTGCGCCTGAACGTCAAGCGCGTCCAGCGCCTGGCGCACTCCGGGGTTCTTCCGGGCGTGCGCGTCGGCCGCAAGTGGCTGTTCCGCCGCGAAGATCTCGCCGCGCTCCTCTCGCCCAAGCCCGAAGGCAAGCAGCCGTCCCTCGGTGGCGTGAGCGCGCGCAATCACCTCGAAGGGACCGTGACCGGCATCGCGATGGACGGGCTGATGGCCGAGGTGCGCGTCAAGATCGGCGAGCAGGAGATCGTCGCGCTGATCACGCGCTCGTCGGCCGAGCGCCTCGGGCTGGCGATCGGCGACCGCGCGTTCGCGCTCGTCAAGTCGACCGACGTCATGATCGGAACGGAGGCCCCATGAGAAGGCTCAGCTCGCTCCTGCTGCTGCTCGCGCTCCTCGCCCCGGCGAACCCGGCCGCGGCCGCAAGCAAGACCCACCTCGACGTCTTCGCCGCCGCGTCCCTGACCGACGCGTTCAACGCGATCGCGAAGCAGTTCGAGAAAACGCACCCGGGCGTCCACGTGCGCACGCAGTACGCGGGCTCGCAGGCGCTCGCCGCCCAGATCGAGCAGGGCGCGCAGGCCGACGTGTTCGCGACCGCGGATGATCGCTGGATGGACTACGCGCGGGACCACGGCCTGCTCGACGGCGATGCGCGCCCATTCGCCCACAACGCGCTGGTCGTGATCACGCCGAAGACGAACCCGGGCCGGATCGGCAAGCTGCCCGACCTCGCGAGGCCCGGCCTCAAGGTCATCGTCGGTGCCGAATCTGTGCCGGTCGGCGCGTACACGCGCTCGGTGCTCAGGCGCATGTCGCTCGAGAGCGCGTATGGCGCGGACTTCGGCCGCAGCGTCCTGCGCAACGTGGTCTCGCAGGAGGAGAGCGTGAAGTCGGTCGTGGGCAAGGTCCAACTCGGCGAGGCCGACGCCGGCTTCGTCTACCGCTCGGACGTCACCCGCACCGGGGGCCGCCTGCTCAGGGTATTCGACATTCCCGCCGCGCTCAACGTGGTCGCGAACTACCCGATCGCTGTGGTCGCGCATTCGGCGCACGCCGCACTCGCGCGCGAGTTCATCGACCTCGTGATGTCTCCCGAAGGACAGGCGATGCTGGCGAAGGAGCGCTTCTCGCCGGTCGCGCCCTGATGAGAAGGCCCGGGGGTGCCGGCCTGCTCTCGGCCGTCCTGACGGCACTCCTGCTCGCGCTGCTCGCGCTGCCCGTGGTCGGGCTCTTCCTCCGCCGGCCGCCCCAGGAGTTGCTCGCGCGCGCCCTCTCCCCCGTCGTGCTCGAGGCGCTCCGCCTGAGCCTCGTCACCAGCGCGCTCGCGACCTTGATCGTGCTCGTCCTCGGGCTGCCGACCGCCTACCTGCTCGCGACCCGCGACTTCCGTGGGCGACGCCTCGTGGAGACGCTCGTCGAACTGCCGATGGTGCTGCCGCCGACGGTCGCCGGGTTCGCGCTCCTGCTCGCGTTCGGGCGCATGGGCCTGCTCGGCAAGGCGCTCGGAGCGTTCGGGGTGCAATTGCCGTTCACGACCGCCGCGGTCGTGATCGCGCAGGTGTTCATGGCCGCGCCGTTCTTCGTCCTGTCCGCGCGCGCCGGGATCGAGTCGATCGACCGGCGCTTCCTCGACGCGGCCGCGACGCTGCGGGCGGGCGAATTCCGCACCATCGCCACGGTGGTCCTGCCGCTCGCGGCCCCGGCGCTGCTCTCCGGCCTCGCGATGACCGCGGCCCGCGCGCTCGGCGAGTTCGGCGCGACGATCACCTTCGCGGGCAACCTGCCGGGCGTGACGCAGACCATGCCGCTGGCGGTCTACATCGCGCTCCAGACCGACCTCGATGCCGCGATCACGATGTCGGTCATCCTCGTCGCCCTGTCGTTCGGGCTCCTGCTCGCACTCCGCGGTGGCGGCGCGAGCCTGTTCGGCGGGGGCAACCGTGCTCGACGCCCGGCTCGAACTTAGGCGCGGCGGGTTCCAGCTCGACGCCGCCTTCCGGGTCGCGCGCGGCGAGACGCTCGTGCTCGTCGGCGAGAGCGGCGCGGGCAAGTCGACCGCGCTCCGCCTGCTCGCCGGGCTCGAGCGCCCCACGGGCGGGCACGTCGTGGTCGACGGGAAGACGTGGAGCGACCAGCGGACGTTCCTCGCGCCGCACGAGCGGGCGATCGGGTTCGTTGCCCAGGACGATGCGCTGTTCCCCCACCGGACGGCGTTCGGCAACGTCGCGTTCGGGCTCGAGGCGCTTCGCGTGCCGCGCGCGCAGATCGAGCCCCGGGTGCGCGCGGCGCTCGCGGCCGCCGGCGCCGCCCCGTTCGCGGAGCGCCGCCCCTCGGAGCTCTCGGGCGGCGAGCGCCAGCGCGTCGCGCTCGCCCGCGCGCTCGTGCTCGAGCCCGCGCTGCTGCTGCTCGATGAGCCGCTCTCGGCACTCGATCCGCGCAACTCGCCGCGCACCGCGCGCCGGGTGCGCGGATCGAGTGCCGAGAGCGGCTCATCGAGCAGCAGCAGCGCGGGCTCGAGC
>JBKJJJ010000148.1:0-3064 GCA_046598045.1 Candidatus Eiseniibacteriota bacterium | reverse complement strand
CGCGGAACTCGTCGTGGGGGCCGCCCGGAGCCACGGGCACAGGAACGTCGTCTACGCGGGGGACCTGTCCCGCGCGGAGGCTCTGCTCAGGGAGATGGTGCGCCCCCATGATCTCGTTCTCACGCTCGGCGCCGGCGACGTGAGCAAGCTCGGAGACCGGCTGGTTCACCTCCTTCAAGGAGCCGCGCGATGAGCCAATCGTCCTATCAGGGCCGCGCGCTGTGGATGCCGGCGAGGCCAGGCAGGAAGCGCCTGCGCCCCGGCTGGATCCTCGTCGCGCTCGCCGTCGTCACCTGTGCGTTGTGGGCCGGGCGCAACGCGCTCGCGCGCACGGCGCCGTATCGCGTGTTGCTGACCGTACGCGCCGTCGAGGTGCAGGGGGAGACCTACCTGAGCGAAGCCGAAGTGCGCGCAGCCGCGGGGCTGGCGAAGCCCGTCGACTTCGCCCGCGTCGACCTCGCGCAGGCGGAGCGCCGGCTCTCGAAGGTCGCGCGCATCGAGTCCGCAAGCGTGACCCGCCAGTTGCCGCGCCGGATCGTGATCCGGATCGTCGAGCGCAAGGCCGCGCTGCTCGTGCGCGCCGGGCGCCTGCTCGAGGCCGACCGCCGGGGGGTGATCCTGCCGCCGCTGCTCTCGGGCGTCACCCCCGACGTGCCGCTGGTGGACGGTATCAAGGTCAAGGACGCGCGGGCGGGCAAACGCATCACCGACCCCGCGTTCGCGCGCGCGCTGCGCCAGCTCGACGCGCTGATGAATCCCGAGGTCGCGCTCGGCCACCCGGTGTCCGAGATCGACGTCAGCAATGCCAGCACCACGGTGGTGACGCTCGGGCCCGACGGCGTGGACGTCTTCCTGCCGGCGGATCCGCCCGCGCTGCGCCCGCTCTCGGCGCTGCGCGTGGTGCTCGCCGACCTGGCCACGCGCGGGCTGTCCGCCTCGCGCATCGACCTCCGGGGCGAGGAGGTCATCGCCGTTCGCCCGATTCCCGTCGCGGGTCAACCCGCCGACACGGTCGCCGCAACCACCCATGAACCCAGGAGGGGGTGAAGTCGATGCCTTCTACCCGCACGTACGTGGGCCTCGATATCGGAACCACCAAGATCTCCGCGATCATCGCGGAGATGGATCCCGAGACTCGAGACCTCAAGATTGTCGGCGTCGGCATCAGTCCCTCGGAGGGGCTGAGGCGCGGCGTCGTCGTGAACCTCGAAAAGACGGTGGCCTCGATCGCGCGCGCGGTCGAGGAGGCCGAGCGCATGGCCGGCGTCCAGGTCAAGGGCGTCTATGCGGGGATCGCGGGGGACCACATCCGCTCGATCAACTCGCGCGGCGTGATCGCGGTCTCGCGCAAGGACAACGAGATCTCGCAGGCCGACGTCGACCGTGTCGTCGACGCGGCGAAGGCGGTCGCGATCCCGATGGACAGAGAGATCATCCACGTCATCCCGCAGGAGTTCATCGTCGACGACCAGGATGGCATCAAGGACCCGATCGGCATGTCGGGCGTGCGGCTCGAGGCCGAGGTCCACATCATCACGGGCGCGGTCACCTCGGCCAAGAACATCTGCAAGTCGATCACGCGCGCCGGTCTCAAGGTGCATGACCTGGTGCTCGAGCCGCTCGCCAGCTCGCACGCCGTGCTCGGCCCCGACGAGCGCGACCTCGGTGTGGTGCTGCTCGACATCGGCGGAGGCACGACCGACGTCGCCGTGTTCTACGAGGGTTCGATCCGCCACACCGCGATCGTGCCCCTGGGCGGCGCTTCGGTGACGAACGACATCGCGATCGGCATGCGCACGCCGATCGACCAGGCCGAGCGCATCAAGATCGAGCACGGCTGCGCGCTGGTCTCGATGGTCGGGCCGCTCGAGAAGCTGATCGTCACGGGCGTCGGCGGGCGCGGGGACAAGGAGATCCCGCGCACGCAGCTCGCCTCGATGATCGAGCCGCGCATGGAGGAGATCTTCACGCTCGCCAACAAGGAGGTTCGCAAGAACCACTTCGTCGACCTGCTCGGGGCCGGCGTGGTGATCACCGGCGGCACGTCGCTCCTGCCCGGAGTGGTCGAGCTGGCGGAGCAGATCTTCGAGATGCCGGTGCGCCTCGGAGTGCCGAGCGGCCTGTCCGGCCTCATGGAGAACGTCCGCGACCCGCGCCACGCGACGGGTGTCGGACTGATCCTACACGCGGTCCTGAACGAAGGCGGCGAGGCGCTGAGCGCCCCGTCGAGCCGAGGTTTGCCGATGCCCGAAGGTCTGAAGCGCCTGTTCGCGGAACTGTTCTAGATCCCAGCGGCGGTACCACGGGCCCTGTGAGGCCCAGGAGGAAGCCATGTTCGAACTCGAAGTTGATGTCCAGCCGGCCGCCACGATCAAGGTCATCGGTGTCGGAGGCGCGGGCGGCAACGCCGTCAATCGCATGATCGCCTCGGGTCTCAGGGGCGTGGAATTCCTGATCGCGAATACCGACATCCAGGCGCTCACCGGCTCGTTGGCCGGGCGCAAGCTGCAGATCGGACCCCAGCTCACGAAGGGCCTCGGCTCGGGCGGCGACCCGATGACGGGCCGCCGCGCCGCCGAAGAGGACGAGCAGGCGATCGCGGACCTGCTCGAGGGCTCGGACATGGTGTTCATCACCGCCGGCATGGGCGGCGGCACGGGCACCGGCGCGGCGCCGGTGGTGGCGCGCGTGGCGCGCCAGCTCGGCGCGCTGACGGTCGCCGTGGTGTCGCGTCCGTTCGACTTCGAGGGCCGGCGGCGCGGTCGCCAGGCGATCGACGGACTGGCCGAGTTGCGCGCCGAGGTCGACACGCTGATCGTGATCCCGAACCAGCGCCTGCTGCATGTCGTGGGCAAGGACACGCCGCTGACCGACGCGTTCGCGGTCGCCGACGAGGTGCTGCTCAAGGCCACGAAGGGCATCTCGGACCTGGTCACCGTGCCGGGGCTGGTCAACCTCGACTTCGCGGACGTCAAGTCGATCATGGCGGCGCAGGGCAATGCGTTGATGGGCACCGGCCGCGCGGCCGGCCCGGACCGGGCGTCGCTCGCGGCGCACCAGGCGG
>JBKJJJ010000143.1:0-2695 GCA_046598045.1 Candidatus Eiseniibacteriota bacterium | reverse complement strand
CCAAGGGGATCTCGGACCTGGTGACGGTGCCGGGCCTGGTCAACCTCGACTTCGCCGACGTCAAGTCGATCATGGCGGCGCAGGGCAATGCGCTGATGGGCACCGGCCGCGCGGCCGGCCCGGACCGGGCGTCGCTCGCGGCGCACCAGGCGGTGTCGAGCCCGCTGCTCGAGGACATCTCGGTGGCGGGCGCGTCGGGGGTGCTGCTCAACATCACCGGCGGCCGCGACCTGACGCTGCACGAGGTCAACGAGGCCTCGAGTGTCGTGATCGAGGCGGCGGGCGAGGACGCGAACGTGATCTTCGGCGCCGTGATCGATCCCGCGCTCGACGGCGAGATCGTGATCACCGTGATCGCGACCGGCTTCGGCGCCCCGGCGCCGACGACGCACACGTCGCTCGAGCGCGCGCACGAGCGCATGCACGACCGCACGCTGCCGCGCCCCTCGAGCAGCTTCGCCGACCGCGGCCTGCACGGCGGCGGCTTCGGCCACGCGCCGGCGCCGGCCGCGCAGCACGCGACCGAGCCGGACTCGGCGGTGCTCACGCTGTCCGGGGAGGCCACGCCCGACTCGTCGAGCGAGGAGCTCAAGCGTCCGGCCGGCTGGCGCAACCAGTCGAGCACGGTCCGTCGGCCGTCGCGCTTCGGCGGCGACCACGACAACTTCGACGTGCCGGCGTTCCTGCGCAAGCAACAGGGTTAGGGAGCCAGGGAGAGGAGACCGCCATGGCGTTCTGGTCGGGGTTCAAGCAACTGGGCAAGCAGCGCGATTACCAGCGCGGCATCATGCACTACAACCGGGGCGAGTACGCCGAGGCCGCGTTGGCCTTCGAGCAGGCGCTCGCCTCGATGTCCGACCCGGCCGATCCGGAGTACAGCCTGGGCGCGTTCTACGCGGCGGAGGCGCGGGCCAATCTCGGGCTCGCGCGCTTCCAGGCGGGGGACGACGCCCGCGCGGAAGAGGACTTCAAGAAGGCGCTCGAGAAGAACCCGAACTACCCGGACCTGCATTACTACGTCGCGCTGCTGGCCGAGCGCACGGGAAGGCCCCGGGAGGCGGCGGGTCCGCTCGAGACCGCGCTCTCGCTCCATCCGGAATATCTCGAGGCGCGGCTGCTGTACGCGGTCGTGCTCTCGCAACTGGGCGATACCGCCCGTGCGCGCACCGAACTCGAGCGCTGCGTGGCGCTCGGGTTCGAGTTGCCGCCCGGGCTCGTGCTCGACACCGGCGCGCCGCTCGGGCCGCTCGAGTGGAAGGCGCTGCGCACGCGCGCGACCCGCCGCAGCGAGGCGGCGCGGCAGGTCGCGACTGCGGTCGAGCACTACGAGCAGGGCAAGCGCGGCGATGCCATCACGGCGCTCGAGAAGGCGGCCGAGGCCGAGCCCAGGTTCGCCGACGTGCGCTGCCGGCTCGCCACGCTGCTGACCGAGGAGGGTCGGCACGAGGACGCGCGCGCGCAGCTCACGATTGCGCTCGCGATCAACCCGCGTTACCTCGAGGCCCGCACGCGGCTCGGGCTGGCGTTGCTGTTCCTCGGGCGGCCGATGGACGCCGACGCCGAGTTCACGACGGCGCTCGCCCAATCGCCCGACGACGCGGACTTGCACTACTTCCGCGCCGCCGCGCGCTTCACGGTCGGGGATCTCGACGCGGTCGACGCCGCGCTCGGCGAGGCGCTGTCGCGCCAGCCGCGCATGGCGCGCGCCCAGCGGCTCAAGGGTCTCTGCCAGGTCGCGCGTGGGCGCCACGACGAGGCGCTCGCCACGTTGCACGAAGCGCTCGAGGATGGGCGCGAGCTGCCCGCGGTGGCGGCCGACCTGGGCGTGCTGCTGCTCGAGCGCGGCAAGGCGCGCGAGGCGCAGAAGGCGTTCGAGAAAGCTCTCCACTGGCAGCCCGACACCCCCGATACGCACTACGGACTGGCGCAGGCGCTGCTCGCCTCCAACGACCTCGAGGCGGCGTCGGCGCGGCTCGCGCGCTGCCTCGAACTCGATCCCGCGCACGGGCCGGCGCGCTATCGCCTCGGGCAGTTGCACCTCAAGAAGGGTCGCGTCGACGAGGCGCGCCGGGCGTTCGAGCAGGCGCTCAAGGCGGTGCCGCACTATGCCGACGTGCACCGCGCGCTGGGCGAGGCGTGCGAGAAGGTGGGCGACCTCGCGGGCGCCGAGAGGGCGTACCGGGATGCGCTCGCGATCAACGGCAACTTCACGGACGCCCGGATCGGGCTTGCCGGCGTGCTCGCGCGCCGCGGCGCGACCGAGGCGCAGGAAGTCGTGCGCGCAGCGCGCGACTACGATCCGCTCCACCCGCGGGCCCGGGCGCTCGATGAGCGCCGGCTGGCGGAACTGCTGGAGGAAGGCGCGTCCTCGTAACTCGCGCCACGACAAGGAGGTCCCATGCTGACCCAGGAACTGGCCGTGCGCGCGTTTCGCTACCTCGCGGCGCTCTACCTGATCTGCACCGCCGCGCGCGTCGCCTAGGTACGCAACCGCTTCCCGCATTCCTCGTAGGGGGCTAGGATTCGACCGTTCGCGAGCACTCCGCCCGCGGCCCGAATCGACCCTACGCAAGGACCCGCCATGCCCGCGATGCACGAAGTCGACTACGAAATCCTCGGTGACGACCTCCAGTTCGTGAAGATCGAGCTCGACCCCGGCGAAGCCGTCGTCGCCGAGGCGGGCGGCATGATGTAC
>JBKJJJ010000092.1:0-20834 GCA_046598045.1 Candidatus Eiseniibacteriota bacterium | reverse complement strand
GCCGTAGCAGATGCCGAGCACCGGCATGTCGGGCGCGAGCAGCCCGGGATCGAAATGGTACGCGTCCGGCGCATTCGCGCTCTGGGGCGAGCCCGAGAGGATGAGCGCTGCCGGCTCGAGCCGCTTGAGCTCGGCGCGCGGCACGTCATACGGGCGCACCTCGCAGTACACGCCGGCCTCGCGCACGCGGCGCGCGATCAACTGCGTGTATTGCGATCCGAAGTCGAGGATCAGGACGAGTTGTCTTCGCGCCACGCCCACTCCCACGTTAATGCCGGAACAATCGACGGCCCGTCATCACGAGCGCCATGCCGGCCTGATCGCACGCCGCGATCGACTCGGCATCGCGCACCGATCCGCCGGGCTGGATCGCGGCGGTGATGCCGGCCGCGCGCGCGGGCTCGACCCAGTCGCCGAACGGAAAAAACCCGTCCGACGCCAGCACCGCGCCCGCGGTGTCGTGGCCCGAGCGCCGCGCCTTGAGCAGCGCGACTTCGACCGCATCGATCCGGCTGGTCTGCCCGGAGCCCACGCCGAGCGTCTGCTGCGCGCGCGCGATCACGATCGCGTTCGAGCGCGCGCGGCCGACCACGGTCCACGCGAACAGCATCGCCTCCATCTCCTCGGGCGTCGGCGCGCGCCGCGTCACGACCTCGAGCTTGAGGCCCGGCGCACCCGCGCGCACGCCCTGGACGAGCAGACCGTCCCCGAGCGCGCGCGCCTCCCAGCGCGCGGGCGCCGGCGCGTGCGCGCGCACGAGGCGCAGGTTCTTCTTCGCGCGCAAGGTGTCGAGCGCGGCCGGCGCGAACGAGGGCGCGGCGACGCACTCGAGGAACGGCTTCGCCAGCGCCTCCGCGGTGGCGGCGTCGACCTCGACGTTGAACGCCACCACGCCGCCGAACGCCGACAGCGCGTCCGCCTCGAACGCGCGCGTGAACGCATCCAGCGCGCGCGCGCCAAGGCCCACACCCGCGGGCTCGTTATGCTTGACCACGACGCACGCCGGTCCCGTGAATTCGGACACGAGCGCGACCGCCGCATCGAGGTCGACCAGGTTGTTGTAGGAAAGCTCCTTCCCCTCGAGCACCGCATCGACCACGTGCGCCCCGCTTCCCGCCCCGGTGTACAACGCCGCGTCCTGGTGCGGGTTCTCGCCGTAGCGCAAAGTGCGCGCGCGCCGGTAGCCGCGCACCCACGCGCCCGGCAACTCCTCCCCGGCGTTCGCGCGCGCGAATCGGGCCGCGATCGCGGCGTCGTAGAGCGCAGTGCGCTCGAATGCGGCCTGCGCCCAGCCGAGGCGAAGCGCGCGCGGGAGGCCGCCGTGTGCCTCGAGCGCGGCCAGCGCGTCGTCGTACTGGGCAGGCGAGGACAAGACCGCAACGTCCTCCGCGTTCTTTGCCGCGGCGCGCAACAGCGTCACGCCGCCGATGTCGATGGTCTCGATCACCTGCCCCCACGGAGCGTCCGCGGGCAGCGCTTCGAACGGATAGAGCGTGCACACCACGAGGTCGAACGCCGGGATCTCGCGCGCGGCGAGATCCGCCATGTCCTGGGGCTCGGCCCGGCGCGCGAGCACGCCGCCGAGCAGCGTCGGGTGGAGCGTCTTGACGCGGCCGCCGAGCCACGCGCCCTGCCCGACCAGGTCGCTCACCGCGCGCGCCTCGATGCCCGTCTCGGCGAGCGCCTTCGCCGTGCCCTCGGTCGCCCACACCGTCGCGCCGCGCGCGACCAGCGCCGCCGCGAGCTCGCCGGCCCCCGCCCGATCGAAGAGCGAGAACAATGCGTGACGGACCGCGAGCCCGTCGGGACCGCTCATCGCCCGGCTCCGGGTGACGCCCAAGCCGCGCCGAGGAAGCGGCGCGCGGCCTCGAGGTAGCGCGCGCGGGTCGCCTCCACCACGTCGGCCGGCAGCGCGGGCGCCGGCGGCTGGTGATTCCACCCGCTCGTGTCGAGCCAGTCGCGCACGTACTGCTTGTCGAAGGAGAAGAGCTGGTTGTTTTCGTACGAAGGCAGGTCCCAGTATCTCGAGGAGTCGGGCGACAGTAACTCATCGATCAGCGTCAACACGCCGTCCACATGCCCGAATTCAAACTTCGTGTCCGCCAGCACGAGCCCCGCGCCACGCGCCACGGCGTGCGCCTCCTCATAGAGCGCAAGGCTGCGCGCCTCGAGCCCCGCCGCGAGCTGCGCGCCGACCATCCCGGCGAGCGCACCGTGCTCGATCGGCTCGTCGTGCCCCTGCTCGGCCTTGGTCGTGGGCGTGAACGCGGGCGGATCGAGCCGCGAGCCGTCGGAGAGGCCCCTGGGCAGCGCCCGCCCGTGCAGCGTCCCGTGCTCGCGATACTCGCGCCACCCGGCGCCCGTGAGGTAGCCCCGCACGACGCACTCGATGTCGACACGTTCCGCCCGCTTGCACAGCATGATGCGTCCCGTCAGGCGTTCGTCGGAGCGGAACGGTTCCGGCAGGTCTGCGAGGTTGGTCGAAATCAAATGATGCGGCTGTGCCGCCTGGAGGCGGCCAAACCAGAAGTCCGACATCGCGGTGAGCACCCGGCCCTTGTCCGGGATCGGCGTGGGCAGGATCGCGTCGTACGCCGAGAGGCGGTCGCTCGCCACCACCACGAGGCGCTCGCCGAGTTCGTACACCGTGCGCACCTTGCCGACGCGCCAGGGCACGGCCCCCGCGACCGTGATCTCGCTCATCCCGGCGTGCGCCGCGGCGCTCATGCCGCCCCCTGCACGCGTCCCGGAAACAGCTCGAGCAACTCCCCCGGCCCAGTTACACGCACCCCGCCTTCGGGCGCCGCGTCATACGAATCGTAAAAATCAAACAAGACCGGCACCAGCCCGGCGGCGCGCGCGCCCTCGGCGTCGAACGCCATGACGTCGCCGACGTAGGCACACTGGGCCGGCGCCAGCCCCAGGCGCTCGCAGGCGAGCAGGAAAATCCCCGCCGCGGGCTTCTCGACCCCCACGTCATGGGAATCAATCACCAGCTCGAAGCGCTCGAGCAGGCCGAGCCGCGCGAGCACCTGCGGCGCCCGGCCGTCCGAATTGCTGACGACAGCGGTGCGATAGCCCCGCGCGCGCAGCGCGTCGACCGCCTCGCCCATGCCCCCGAGCTCGCGCCCCCAGAGGTGCTCCTCGCGGTGGAAGCGCGCGATGTCCCCGAATGCCAGCGCGCGAACCGCCTCGCGGGTGCCGGCCGACTCCATCATGCCCTCGAAGAAGGCCCGCCAGACCTCGGCGCGAGCGGCGCCGGCACGGAGCGCGGCCTCCATGTGCGCGCGCCCGAGGCGCTCGGCCGCCCGCTCCCAGCCGGGCGCGGGTGCGGCGTCGTGGCGCGCGAGGATTGCGGCGATGGCGTCGTGCCGGATCTCGAGCACGGTGCCGCCAAGGTCGAACACGATCGCCTGGACAGCGTCGAACGCACGGCTCACGGGGTCTCCGGAGCGAGCCAACGCACGCACCGTCCCTCGAGCTCGAACGGTCGCCTGAGGAACGAGCGCACGGCGCGCGGGTAGAGCGCGTGCTCGGCCGCATGCACGCGCGTCGCGAGCGCGTCCTCGCTATCGTCGTCGAGCACGGGTACGGCGCTCTGCATGAGGATCGGGCCCTCGTCGATGCCGGGGGTGACCAGGTGGACGGTGCATCCGGTGATACGCGCACCGTGCCTGAACGCCTGAGCGATCGCATCGATCCCCGGAAACGCAGGCAGCAGCGACGGATGAAGGTTGAGCACCCGACCCGGAAAGGCCTCGAGCAACGGCGCGTGCAGGATGCGCATGAAGCCGGCCAGCAGGACCGTGTCGACGTCGTGCGCGCGGAGGCGCTCGACCCAGTGGGCTTCGGCGCCGGCGTCGAACCGCGTGCGGAACGGTCCCGGCTCCGGAAGCTCGACCGCGATTCCGCGCTCGCGCGCGATCGCGACCGCGCCGCATTCCGGCCGGTCGCTCATCACGAGCACGATCGACCCGCCCAGCACGCCGGCGCGATCGGCGTCGGCGAGGGCGCGCAGGTTGGTGCCGTGACCGGAAGCGAGGACTGCGAGTCGACGCAAGCGGGGCGACGTCATGGATAACGCAAGTTACCCCGCCCCACGCGCGCGTGGCAAGGGCGATCGGGCGCGCGCCACGCGCGGGAGCGATCGACACGCGCCAGCGCCCGTCCACGCCGGTGCGCGCGACCACGTCGAGCGCGCCCTCCTCCCCCGTGCTGCGCCACGCGATGCCCCTGCGGGCGTAGCGCGCGCGCACGTCGGGGTGCGGGTGGCCAAAGCGGTTCACGCGCCCGACTGACACCAGCGCGACGCGCGGTCGCACCTGGTCGAGGAACGCCTCGCCGCTCGAGGTGCGCGAGCCGTGGTGCCCGACCTTGAGCAGCGCGCACGCCGGCAGTGCTGTGCGCGCGAGCTCGTGCTCCACCAGCGTGTCGGCGTCGCCCATCAGGAGGATGCGCAGCGTGTCGGCGGCGAGCAACTCGACCAGCAGCACGACCGATTCGCGGTTCGGGGTCCAGCGCGCGTCGCGGCGAAAGCCCCTCGGCGGCCAGAGGCAGGTGACGCGGTAGTCGTCGCCCGCAAGCAGGCGTTGCCCGCGCATGACCTCGAACGCCCGCGCGCGTCCGGCCGCGCCCCCGCGCTTGCGCGTTGGGCCCAGGATGCGCCCGGGCACGTCGCCCGGTCCGGCCACCCAGCTGCACGGCACGTCGCGCACGACTGCCGGAAGTCCGCCGAGATGATCAAGGTCCCGGTGCGTCGCGAGCACGGCGTCGAGCGCGTAGACGTGTCGCGCGCGCAACGCCGGCACGACCACGCGCGCGCCCTGGTCGAACGCCTCATCCGCCATCCCGCCATCGATCACGAGCGCACGCCCGTCCGGAAACCGCAGCAGCATGCCGTCGCCCTGGCCCACATCGAACAGCGTCCACACGAACGCGGGCCCGCGCGCCGCCGGCCGCGGCGTGACGATCGCCACCGCGCCCGCGATCCCGACCACGCCGGCGCCGGCCAGCGCGATGCGCCGCGCGCGCCCGCCGGTCCGGCCGCACCCCGCGCGCACCAGCAGCAGCGCCCCGAGCCCGAGTCCGACCGCCACGATCGCCCACGGCGCGTTCCCGAGCGGCCGCAAAGCCGCCGGGGCGCGCGCGAGCCAGTTCGCGCCGCGGAGCGTCGCCAGGGCGGCCGCGTCGGCCACCGTCCAGAACGGCTGCGCCGCCGGGGACCACAGAGCCTCGGCGGCGAGCGCGATCAGCCCGGAGACCAGCGCGAGGTCGGTCACCGGCACGAGCACCAGGTTCGACAGCAATCCGAGCGCGCTCACCGCGCCGAAGCTCGACGCCATGCACGGCAGCGCGACCAACTGCGCGCCGAGCGTGGGGACGAGTGCGCCGGCGGTCTTGTGGACCAGCGCGCGCGCGACGCGCAAACCCTTCGCGGGTCCCGCCCACGCCCCGTCCACGCGCGCGAGGAGCGTCCGTTGGAGCGGCTGCGCGAGCCCGAGCAAGCCCCAGGTCGCGAGCACGGAGAGCTGAAAGCCCGCGTCGAGCGTGCAAGCGGGCCGGAGCGCCACGAGCGCGAGCACGGCGAGCCCGAGCCCCTGCTCCCCCGCGACCCGGCGGCCGGATAACGCGCCGAGTTCGACCGCGCACGCGGTCGCGCCGGCGCGCCAGACCGACGCCGATCCCCCGGCGAGGGCCGAGTACCCGATCGCCACCGCCAGCCGTGCGCACGCCGCACGCCGTCCCCGCAGGCCGAGCAGCGCGACCGCGCGCCCCGCGAGCACCAGCGCGAGCGCGACGTGCATCCCCGAGATCGCGAGCAGGTGGAGCGCGCCCGCGCGCCGCAGGTCGTCGTTCGCCCCCGCGTCGAGGCGGCTGCGGTCGCCGAGCAGGAACCCGGCGAGGAACGCGCTCGCCCGCCCCCGCTCCTGTCGCGCGATCGCCGCCAGCAGCCGGCCCCGCGGCGGGGAGACCAGGCGCGCGCGCAGGTCGAGGGCAGCGGGCGCCGCGACCACGGCCAGCGTTCCCGGCACGATCCGGGCCCGCCCCGCGACCCCGGCGATGCGCGACCACGCGCGCGCATCGAAGCCGCCCGGGTTCGTCGCCGGGCCGGGGCCATCGAGGTCGACCAGCGCCCGCACGCGCGTGCCGTCGGGCGGCGGATGCGCCGCGCGCGCGCTACAGGCGAGCCGCGCGCGCACAGGCAAGCCGAGCGAGGAGCGCTCGACCGCCAGCACGAAGCGCGGGCCGGTGGCCCCCGACTCCGGCAACCCGTCGATGCGGCCTACGATCCAACCGCGGCCGCCGGCGTGGACGGGCAGGAGCTGAGCCTCGGCGAGGCGGCGCGACGTGGCCCCGCTGGCGGCGAATGTGGCCGGCAGCAGGAGCCAGGCAACAGCGGACGCGAGCCGTCCGTGCCCGCGGTGCGCGAGTGCGAACAGCGCGATGGCGGCGGCGCCGAGCGTCGCGACGCATGCCGCGACGCACGCGCTCCCGGCCGTCGGCGGAAGCGTCCCGCGCGCGAGGGAGAACCCGGCCCCCGCCGCGAGCGCCCCGGCGAACGCGAGGGGGAGCGCGCGCGAGCGGCCACGCGCGCCGGGACAAGCAAGTTGCGGAGTGCGCGTCATCGCGGGCGCAATAGGCACGAAGCGGGCCGATGCTTTCGGGCCGGATCAAGTCATGCGTGCGCGCGGCGATGGGAGATCCTGCGCGGGGCGTCCGCCGGGCGGATAGCGTCCGCTCCTGGAACCATCCGTTACGCCCGTTGACGCCGAGGCGCGGCGCTCAGGGCCTGGCGCTCAGGGCGGAGCGGTCAGGGCGGGGCGGTCAGGGCAGGACGGGGATCGTGTGCAGCTCGCTGAAGTACTCCTCGCCTTCGCGCGTCTCGAGCTCGACGTAGTAGGTCACGCGCTTCGCGGCGCCGAGGCGATCGATCGGGAAGACGAACGTGCCCTGTCCCTGCCCGGGGCCGGCGCTCCATGCGACCGGCAGGCGGGCGAACGCGCCGCCGTCGGCGCGCACGTAGACCGAGGCTTGGCGGACCGGCAGCGGCAGGTCGGCGACGAGCCGGATCGTGAGCGTCGGCGGCGCGGCGCGCGAGATGCGCGCGGGCACGTCGAACGCGACCATCGGGTCGGAGGGGCGGCCGAACTCGGCGCTGGCGAAGAAGCGTCCGCCGGGCTGGACGTCGATCAAGTGGATGGAAGGCGCGCCCTCACCGCGCGCGATTTTGACCGAGTGCGGGCCGGGCGTGAGCTTGAGGTCGAGCGGCGTCGCGCCGACACGCTGCCCGTCGACGAACACGGGAATGCCGTCCATGTCCTGGACGCCGTCCGACGCCACCAGCTGGGCGCGCGCGGTGACGAGTCCGTAGTTCGGTACCTTGACCGGCACCGCGCTCACGCGCGCCGACTGCCCCGCGCGCACCTGCACCTCTTCCTCCCACGCCCGCACGCCTGGCGCGGTGAAGCCGAGGCGATGCCGCCCCACCGGGACCGAGTCCCTCCACAGCGGCGAACGGCCGAGCGACTGGCCGTCGAGCGTGACCGCCAGCCGTACGCTGCTGTCCGCGCTCGCGACGCCGAGCGAGCCGGTCCAGGCGAACTCGCGGCGCACGTCTCCGCCGCGCACGCCCTCGACCGTGAACCCGGCGCTGGCATACTCGCCGTAGGTGACGTCGACGCGGTGCTCGCCTGGAGTGAGCTCGAGGGCGAGCGGCGTGCGCCCCGGCTGCGGCTTGCCGTCGATGCGCACGCGCGCGCCGGCCGGCGACGTTGTCAGTTCGAACGTGTAGTGCCCGACCACGAGCGCGGTCAGCGGCTTGCGCGCGAGCACGCCGGCGGCCACCAGCAAGGCGACGACCGCCGCAACGCTCGCGCCGAGCGCGAGCGCGCGTGGCCGCACGGCGAGACGCGGCATCACGGGGAACTTCGGCCAGCGTGCGGTGGCAGGCGCCGGGGCGCGACGCGGCGCCGGAGCCCGCACCCCCGCCGGGCGCGGAGTCGTGACCCGCACCAACGCAGGGCGCGACGATTGCTCCTCCCGCGTCGTCGGCACAGTCAGCCACGCGGGCAATGGAATCGGCTCGGGCTCGAGCTCGAGCTCGGCCTCGCGCAGGAGGGGCGGCGCGATCGCACGCAGGATCGGCGGCGCAGCCTCGCGCTTTCTGCGGCGGCGGCGCGCCTGCCGGCTCTCGTGCGGCGCCTCGTGGGCGAGTGCGGGCGATCTCGCGGGCGCGGCCTCTTGCGCGCGGGCGGCGGCGGCGAAAGCGTCGGCGTCGGTCGCGGGCGGGAGCGCGCTGAGGTTCGGACGGGAGTGCGCATGGAGCGCTCCCCCCGGGTGCGGGACGCCGAGGCGCCACACCTCCGCGGCGCCGAGTTCGGTCCAGGCGAGCGGCGAACCGCCCTCCCAATCATGCCAGCGCCAGCGCGCGGGCGCGCCCGTGAGTTGCTCGAGGGTGACTTCGATCGACGAACGGATCGCCCACACCCGACCACCCCACGACAGCAGCCCCGCGATCTCCGCGCGCGCCTCCCACATGTGGTCCCGCAGAAATTGCAGCCCGGCGAAAGCGTGCTGGACCTCGACCGGGACCGCCATGGCTGGAGGCGGGATCACTCCCCCCGGCAGGCGGAGCGCCTCGCGCTCGAGGTCACCCAGCGATTCGATCACCACTTGAGCATCGAGTTTGCGTTCGAGGTCGGGGCTGCCGCTGGCCGAGAGAACCCACAGGTGGAGGAATTCAGACCGGTAGGCGACCACGCCTTGGCCCGCGCGGCCGGTCAGGGCCAAACGGTCCGAGTGTGGCCGGGGCGCAGTCTTCCCGCCCGGCCCGGGAGCCGGCTCTTCGCTTGAGAATCTGGCCGAACGGTTCACGGTAACTCCTTGTTACGATTGCGCGTGAGTCTGGTTACCCCCCGGAAGGACTCGCTTCGCGGCATGGATCGTGCAGTTCTCCGCCGCGGCTGCGATTCCGCCGGATCGACCGGGCGGAAGTTGCAGGGACCGCCCTTCGGGGGGGTCTCCTTGCAAAACGCAAGCCGGACCCGTAAGCTCGTCCAGAGTTTTCGCCTACGCCAAGGCGACAGCGTGGAACGAGGGAGGGCTTGGAATGACCCAAAGGACCCGCAACTCCCCGGCGATCGTGTGGCTCGCGCTCGCCGGTCTGCTGCTGGCTCCCGGCGCGCCCGCATGGGCCGCCACCAAGGGCTCTTCCCGGACCCATGACCACAAGAAGACCGCCTCCGCTCCTTCCCACAAGAAGGCGTCGCGCCACCCCGCACCGGTCGACTTCACCGCCGGCCGCCTGATGCTCGAGGCGCAGGACGCCTATTCGCGCGCGCAACTCCAGTACACGGGCAAGCGCTACGCCGACGCTGTCGAAACGCTCGACCCCGCGATCCGCCAGCTCGGCGACGCCATGACCAATGCCCGCGACGCGCGCATCCGCAACGCCGCCGGCGACCTGTTCAAGCGTTGCGGCAGCCTTCGCCTGGCCGCGGTCAAGAAGCGCGACGACAATCTCGGCCTGCCGCCCGCCGGCGAACTCTCCCGCTCGTCCTCGCACGCGAACACCGCGGCCGACTCCGTGATGGCGATGGCTTCGGCCCCGCCGCCGGCCGCCTCGCCCGGGATCCCGCTGCCCGCCGGCGACGAGCCCGACGACGCAATGCTCGCGCAAGCGGCGCTCGACGATGACGACCCCAACACGATCCAGCTCGAGTCGCACCCGATGGTCGACAAGTGGCTCGACTACTTCACGGGCCGGGGGCGCCCGACGTTCGAGCACTGGCTCACGCGCTCGGGCCTCTACATGGACTCGATGAAGAAGACGCTCGAGAAGGAAGGCGTGCCGACCGATCTCGTGCACCTCGTGTTCGTCGAGAGCGGCTTCAACCCGCAGGCGCGCTCGTATGCGGCCGCGGTCGGGCCATGGCAGTTCATCCGCGGCACCGCGAAGATTTTCGGTCTGCAGGTGAATTCCTGGGTGGATGAGCGCAAGGATCCCGAAGCGTCCACGGTCGCGGCCGCGCGCTATCTCAAGCACCTGTATGGCCTGTTCAACTCGTGGCCGCTGGCGCTCGCTTCGTACAACGCGGGCGAGGGCTGCGTGAATGACGCCGTCCGCCGCCAGGGCACGAAGGACTTCTGGTCGCTGCGCCTGCCGCAACAGACCAGGGATTACGTGCCCAAGTTCATGGCGGTGCTCGCGATCTCGCGCGACCCCGCGCGCTACGGCTTCGACGGCGTCGAGCTGTCGGACCCGTTGGCGTTCGACGAGGTTACGATCCCCGGCCCGGTCGACCTGCGGGCCCTGGCCGCCGGTTGCGGCACCACGGTCGAGGAGATCCGGCGCCTGAACCCGATGTTCCTGCGCAACGCGGCCCCCGCAAAGGACGACCTGGTCACGCTGCGCGTACCCGACGGCTCGGGCGAGAAGCTGATGTCGAGCCTCGAGGGCGGCACCCTGTCGCTGCCCAAGGTCGACACGCCGGACGACCCAGCCGTGCTGCGCCACAAGGTGCGCCGCGGCGAGAGCCTCAAGTCGCTCGGCCTCCAGTACGGCGTCCCCGCGGTCGCGATCGCGCGCTATAACCGCCTGAGCAAGAGGAGCCGCCTGCGCGTCGGCCGCATCCTCTCGATTCCGATGCGCACCGGCGAGCCGGTCGCCTCGCGCGAGGTTGCGGACATGACGCCCTCGCGCGCTCGGCCGGCTTCCGCGGTCTCGAGGTCGTCGCACTCCTCGAAGTCGGGCAAGGTCTCCTCGCGCACGGTCAAGGTTCGCGCCGGCGACACGCTGAGCGAGATCGCGGACCGCCACGACACCACCGTCGCCCAGTTGCGCGCGATGAACGGCCTGTCGAAGAAGGCCGTGGTCAAGGCCGGACAGCGCCTCAGGGTCCCGGCCGCGAGCTAGGGTTCCTCCGTCGATCACGGGGACGCGATCTACGACTATGGATCCAATCGGCCGCATGACGGCCGTCGGCGACCGGTTCCCAGGATTCATGAGCCTCGCCCCCTGGGAGAGAAGCCCCGGGCACTTCGGGGGGATCGCGCTCACCCAGGCGCAGCCCCCACCCGCCCCATCCCCGCCCCAATCGACCGCAGCGCCACCCGGATCCGCTCCTCGAGTGTCGTCCCCGGCCTCGCCTCCGTGAGCCCCGCGGCCTCTCGTGCCACGCGTGCGCCCAGGCCGAGGCCGCGTAATCCAGCGATCACGTCCCGCGTCTGCTCCGATTCGGGCGGATTCGATTCGCGCGCCCTCGACTCGGGCGGCTTCGATTTTCGCAGCTTCGGGACCGCCACCCGCCGCGCCGCCTTCCGCCGCGCATCCATGAACCCCGCACCGAAAGCCTCCTCGGCCGCAAGCTGATTATGTGCGCGGCAACGCAACCGGATCCCCTGCACGGTCGCTCGGCCGCCCCGCGCGACGGGCTCGACGTGGTCGAACTCGAGCAACGAGCGCGCGTCACAGCGGCGACCCGCATGGCTGACGAAACTGCACTGGCCGTGATCCCGCTCCCAGACCGCCCGGCGAACCTGCGCCGGGACGTGCCGACGTCCGCGCGTGGGCCGCGGCTTGCCCTGCGGCCGCTTCGTCGCTCCGACCTTGCGCTTCTCGAGCTGGGCGATCAGCGCGTCGAGCGCGCGGTCGAGGACCTCGGCGACGTCGCCCGCAGGAACCGCATGGGCCAGCAGCGCCTGCGCGTGGCGCAGCTTGTCGTGGGTCGACTTCCGGATCGTGATCTGGATCGCGTAGCGGTCCGGGGAGAGCGGCGCAACCCGTACACGCGGCGCCGGGGGTTCAACATGCCCCGGGGCATGTTCGGAAGAGGGTGCGTCAACATGCCCCGGGGCATGTTCGTCTCCCGCAATCGGCAGCGCCACAACGCCGTCGTCGAGCCTCAGCGCCTCGGCCCGCGGGAACCGCCGCGCGAGCATTTCCTCGACTTCCGCGCGGCTCCTGTGCGTCGCATCGGCGATAAGCTCCGACGCGTTTGCAGCCGTCAGATGGGGGGCAATGGCGCGCGCCGCCGCCATGTGCAGCAACCCGTCGGCGAGTGCCGCGAACAGCGCCGGGAATGCACGCGCAGCCCGGGCGACGTGGATGCGCTTGGCGGCCGCATCCTCGGACAGGCGCAGTTCACCGAGGCAATACGAGTACATCGACGAATAGCCCGCCGGCGCATACAGGCGGCGCTCATCGACTTCAGCGATGTAGGCGAGCACCCGGGCCGTCGTCATGCGATCCCGAGCAACCAACGACGAGAGACCGCGGAGTAGTTCCGCATCCTTGAGATGCGTCAACTTGAACGAGCGCATGATCGAACCATTTCACGGGGGCGCGTGAAAAGTGTCTGACCTGCGTGTCATACTATTGGAGTGGTAGGACAGAATTCGCGCATCGCATCGGCGGCGCGCATCGCGCGTGCGAGCGTCGCGACTTCCAGGTCAGCGGGAGTCTGCAACTCAGTGCAGCGTGTCACACGTCGAGGGCCACCAATGCGTCAACTGCTGCTTGTCGCCCGTGCCCGGGGCAACGGACCAGATCGTTCCCTCCGACTTGGAGAGAACCGTCCAGTCCCATGCGAGAAACGCCACCTCCTGACCATCCGGCGACCAGGTGGGCTCCATGGAACTCTGGCGCGTAAGAGGTACGGGCGCCGATGCCCCGCGCGCCAGGACGTAGATGCTCGGGTAATGACTGCCGCGCGCCGCGTAGTAGAAGGCGATCGCCGACCCATCCGGCGAGTAGCGGGGAGTGCGGATGTCTTCCGAGACCTCTGCCGTGAAGAGGGAACGGTATTCGCCCGTCGTGATGCTCACGGCGACCAGATGCCTCCGCTTGGTGCCCAAGTCAGAGAGCGTGCAGACGATCGTGTCCGGGGAGCCGGGATTCCAGTCGGGGTCTCCCCCGTCTGCGAGGAGGAGTTTCGGCCCTGTTCCGTCGCTCGCAGCGACCCAGACGCCCCCGCCGGGTTCGATGTTACGGGTCCAGCACAACCGACCCCCGTCCGGAGACCAGCGCGGGGAGAAGTTGTGCTCCTCGCCCGTGATCTGCCGTAGGCCCGTGCCATCGGCTGAGATCGTGAAGATGCTTCCCGAGTACGGGGTCGAGAAAGCAATGCTCTGCCCATCCGGGCTCCACGAAGGGGTCATCCCGAACGCTGTCACCCGGCGCGAGGTCGACGTCTTCGGGTCCAGGATCCAGAGGCCGGCTTTCGTGGTGTCGATGTAGTAGACCCCGTAAGGGCTGACGCAGTCGATCCCATGATCGACGTAGACAATCCGTCCATGGCGCGACCAGTCCGGCGATTCCTGGTGAATTGGATAGATGGTGAGCGGGGAAGTGCTTACCGGAGAGGATGGAGACGATCGGCCACAGCCGCTCGCCAACAGTCCTAAGAGGATGAAGATCGAGCGTCGGTGAGCCATCGGCCGTCCCGCCAGCGGACTCACCGCTTCACCCCCGCCGCCGCCGGCAGGTCATACCCGTGACTCGGCGAGCTCCCCGGCGGCGAAGCCATGAACTCGCCGTCGGGCACGTCGCCCGTCCACATGGCCTCGGTGACCTCCGGGTCGATCCGGCAGTTGCGGCCGATGGTCACGCCCTCGGCGACGCGCGCGCTCTTGCCGAGCAACGTGAGCCCGTTCGAGAGGTGGTCGGGGCAGATGCGGTTCGACGGGAGGCCAGCCTGGAACGCGCCGCCGACTCGCGCCCCCGGCCCGATCCACGCGCCCTTGTCGGCGATCACGCGCTCGACCACGGCGCCCTTCTCGACGCGCGTGCCGTGCATCAGGATCGAGTCGCGCACGACCGCACCGGGCTCGATCACGACGCCGGGGAAGAGGATCGAGTGCTCGGAGCGGCCATCGACGCGCACGCCGTTCGCGACCAGGCTCTGCAGCACGGCGGCGTTCTGGCCGACCCGCACCGGCGGCTGGTCGAGCGAGACGGTGTGGACGATCCACTCGGGGTCCGCGAGTTCGATCGGCGGGCGCCCGGAGACGAGCTCGAGGTTCGCGAGGTAGAACGAATCGAGCGTGCCCACGTCCTGCCAGTAGTGCGGGAAGTGGTGAGCGTAGACCTCGATCCCGCGCGCGAGAAAGCGCGGGAAGATGTCCTTGCCGAAGTCGTGCGAGCTCGCGGGGTCCTCGGCGTCCTCGGCGAGCGCCATCTCGAGCACCTCGCGGCGGAACAGGTAGACGCCCATCGAGGCGAAGTTCGTGCGCGCAGTGCCCGGGGCCGGCTTCTCCTGGAAGCCCATGACCCGGCCCCGCGGATCGAGCTCGACCATGCCGAACTGGTCGGCGAGGTGGTCGGGCACGGTCGTGATCGCCATCGTCACCGCGGCACGGCGGTCGCGGTGGAACTCGACCATCGGCTCGTAGTCCATCTTGTAGATGTGGTCGCCCGAGAGGATGAGGATGTCCTCGGCGCGGCGGCGGCGGATGTGGATCAGGTTCTGGTACACGGCGTCGGCGGTGCCGCGGTACCAGTCGTTCTCCTCGCTGCCCTGGAACGGCTGCAGGATGTGGATGCCGCCGCGATTGCGATCGAGGTCCCACGGGCGCCCGCTGCCGATGTGATCCCGCAGGGATCCTGGCTTGTACTGCGTCAGGACTCCGACGTCAAAGATCCCGGAGTTCACGCAGTTGGACAAAGTGAAATCAATGATGCGGTACTTGCCGCCGAACGGGACCGCGGGCTTGGCGCGTTTCTCCGACAGCAGGCACAGGCGCGAGCCGAGGCCGCCTGCCAGCAGGAACGCGTAGCGCGCGCCGGCGCTCATCGCGGCCAGTCTCCGCGCGCGGCGAGTGCGGCTTCGCGCAGGGGCAGCGGACGGCCGCGGCCGCCACCGACCGGGACGCTCGTTCCTGCCGGAATCTTCTCGCCGGCGAGCACGACCGATTCCTTGCCGAGCACGGCGAGGCCATGCACGCGGTCCTCGGCCGCGCCGCGCTCGCCGACGAGCGCGCCTTCGCCGACGATCGCGTCCTTGTCGAGAATCGCGCACGCCACGCGCGCACCGCGGCCGATCCAGGCGTCGTGGAACACGATCGCGTCCTCGACCACCGCGCCTTCCTCGATCCAGGCGCCGGGGAAGATCACCGAGTTGCTGACCTGGCCGTCGACGCGCGCGCCGCCGGCGACCAGCGAGTTCGCGACCTTCGATTGCTCGCCGAAGCGCGCGGGCGGGCGCTCCTCGTTGCGCGTGAGCACGGTCCAGCGCGGGTCGTCGAGGCGCAGCGCCGGCCGGTCGGAGAGCAGTTCGCGGTTCGCGCGGTAGTAGGTGCCGAGCTCGCCCACGTCCTCCCAGTAGCCCTTGAAGCGGAAGCCCTGGATGCGCTCCCCGGACTCCAGCGCCGGCAGGATCAGGTCGTAGACCATGTCGGGTCCCGTCAGGCCCTCGAGCTGGCGCAACAACCAGCCGGCGTCGAACACGTACAGGCCCATCGACGCCCATTGCAGGTCCGTATCCTCGGGCTTTTCGACGAAGCGCCGGACGCGCTGCTGGTCGTCGAGCGCGACCATGCCGTAACGCGAACGCCGCTCGGGCGGGACCATGGTGACCGCGATCGTCATGCGCGCGCCGGAGTCCTCGTGCGCCTGGATGAGCTCGCCGTAGTCCATGAGGTAGACGTGGTCGCCTGAGGCCACGACCACGTGCTGGACACTGGCGTCCTCGATCGCGTTCAGGTTTTGGGCGAGCGCGTCAGCGGTGCCGCGATACCACAGCGAGCGCTCGCGGCGCACGAACGGCTGAAGGATCTGCACGCCGCCCTCGAGGCGATCGAGGTCCCACGGGCGGCCGGCGCCGATGTGCTCGACCAGCGAGGTGGGCTGGTGCTGGGTCAGCAGCGCGACCCGGAAGATCTCGGAATGGAGGCAGTTGGAGAGCGTGAAATCGATCACCCGGTGCTTGCCGCCGAACGGCAGAGCGGGCGCGGCGCGGGGCACGGTGAGCACACCGAGCCCCTCGCTACGCCCGCCCGCGAGCACGATCGCCATGACCCTGCGCACCGCGAACCCCTCCCGGGTGGAGCGCGACTACGAGGAAGCTACCAGTCGAACGACCCCGAGACGCGGTAGCCGACTCCCTGGTCCTCGTTGGACGCGAACGTGACGCCGTCCGTCTCGAAGAAGCGGTTGAACATCGCGGCGAAGTCGACGCCGAGGCCCTTGTTGCGCAGTCCCGCGCCGAACGTCAGGTCGCGGCCGTTCACGCCCGTGCGCAGCGCGAGCGAGTTGTGGAACCAGTACTCGACGCCGGCGTGCAGCTCGCCGGCGACCGAGCCATTGCCGAAGTTCGAGTCGGTGCGCCGCCCGATGAAGTCGGTGCGCACGTCCGCCGCGACCGTGACCACGTTGTTCGGCGAAAACGCGTGCGTGACCTGGCCGCCGAGCGCGAGCGACGGCGCGACGCTCTCGCGCCGGCCGGTGTCCCAGGAGACCAGCGTGGTCGTGAGGTCCTTGGCGACCAGTGCGAGGCTGACGTTCGGCTTCAGGTTGTAGAGCGCGCCCACGTCGAGGCCCGCGCCCCACGCCGAGTGCCCGACGAGCGTGCGGTAGAGCACCTTGACCGAGCCGCCGAGCGTGACCTTGTGCGACAGGTCCTTGGAATACGAGAACAGTCCCGCGAAGTCGTTCGCGGACTTGAGCGTGAAATCGGACAGGAAGAGCCGCTCGCCCGGATCCCAAGTACCGTTGTTCTCGGTCGCCAGGTTCGTACTGGGGTCGCCGTCGCCGTCCTCGAAGTCGATGCCCGGGCGCAGGTCCTTGACCTGCGGCGTCACCGGGATGTCGTCGACGCCGAGCCGCACGAGCGAGAGGCCGAGCGCGGAGCGATGTCCGGCCTCGCCGCCCTGGGGGAGCGCGACGGAGAGAAAATCGTAGTGCACCTGCGAGTGCTGCTCCTCGGAGTGCATGTAGAGCAGGCTCTTGTTCTTGAGGTAGTTGAGCCCGGCGGGATTCCAGTAACCGGCGGTCGCGTCGTCGGACACGGCGAGGAACGCCCCGCCCATGCCGAGTGCGCGCGCGCCCGCCCCGACCCTCAGGAATTCGGCGGCATACTTGTCCGCGGCCTGCGCCATGCCGCCCCCGAGGCCGGGAAGGCCGAGGGCGAGCGCGCAGACTGCCAGGACCCGGACGTGGCGCCGGGCGTTGATTCGATGCGGCATGCGGTTCTCCCCGAGGGCATGCGTGAGGGGATCAGGACGACCAAAACACTCTAACCGCTTGATTTGCACGGTGTCAACGCCGGGCGGGCAAGCCCGGCTTGCCCGACGGGTCCGCCTTGATTACCCCGGAGGAGGGCGTCCGGGTCCGCAAGACCGCCGGCTTGTCCTGCGTGGCCGCGCGGAGCGCGGTGAGTTCGGCCGCGGTCAGGGGGCGCGTCTTCCCCTGCGGCAGGTTTCCGAGCACGAGCGGCCCGAACGCCACGCGCTCGAGCGCGGTCAGCCAGAGCCCCACCGCCTTGCACATGCGGCGAACCTGGCGCTTCTTGCCCTCGGCGATGGTGAGCTCGAGCGTGTGCGAGGTCAGCTTCCGGGCGTGGGCGGGCGACGAGCGCTCGCCCTCGCCGAGGTCGATCCCCTGCTCGAGCGCCTTGATCTGCTCCGCAGTCGGCGGGTACTCGAGCGCGATGCGGTAGACCTTCGGCACCTCGTAGCGCGGGTGCGCGAGCCGGTGCGCGAGGTCCCCGTCATTGGTCAGGACGAGCAGCCCACTGGTGTCGAAGTCGAGGCGCCCCACCGCGAACAGGCGCGGCATGCCGGGCGGCACGTAGTCGCGCACGGTGCGCCGGCCCTGGGGGTCGCTCCAGGTCACGAGCACGCCGAGCGGCTTGTGGAACAGGAGGTGGATTGCGCTTGGTGGCGCGCCGAGCGGGCGGCCGCGCAAAGCGACCACGCTGGCGTCGGGGTCAACCGGCAGGCCGGGTGCGAGCACGACCTCGCCGTCGACCGTGACCTCGCCCGCGAGGATCGCCTCGTCGCACTTGCGGCGCGCGATCCCGGCGCGCTCGGCGAGCAGCTTGTTCAGGCGCATCGGGGCGAGGACGCGATCAGCGCGCGAGGTAAAGCATCTTGCGCGTGCGCTCGAACGCGCCGGCAGCGATATGGACGAAGTAGACACCCGAGGGCAGGTCGCGCGCGGCGTCGGGGCGGAACACGACGCTGTGGAGGCCGGCCGTTTGCGGCCCGTCGACCAGTGTCGACACGCGGCGCCCGGCGAGGTCGAACACCTCGAGCCGGACCGGCGAGTCGCCCGGCAGCGCGTAGCGGATCGTGGTCTGACGGCCGAACGGGTTCGGCTGGTTGGGCGAGAGCTCGAACGCCAGCGCGGGGCCGCCGCCCGCGTCGATCAGCGCCGTGCCCCGGCCGCGCGCGCGCAGCGTGTGCGTGCCCGCGACGTCGTCGCTGGTGAACGTGAACAGCGCCGAATCCGCGCCCGCGCCCTGCGGCCTGAACCAGATGCTGAGCGAGTCCGAGGCGAACGGTGGAATCACGAACGACGTGCGCGGCGTGAAGAAGCGCGGGTTGTCGGTGGTCACGTTCGAGACCGTGAGCGGCGCGTTGCCGGGGTTCGCCACGTGCAGCGTGTCCCATGTCGAATAGTTCGGCGGCGCCGATCCGAAGTCGTACGGGGTGGCCAGGATCCACTGCGGCTGGGTGAGCGAGAACAGGCCGCTGATCGCCTCGACCCCACCGCCCGACTGCCGCACGCGCACCCGCGCCTGGGTGGTCGGCGAGTTCGGGATCGTCCACGCCTGGGTGCCGAGCGCGGCGGAAACGGGCTCGGCGATCAGGAGCCACGGCTGCGCCTCGCCGGTGCGGTACTCGACCGCCACGTTGGTCACGCCCTGGCTCTGCCAGGTGACGTTGTAGAGGTGATTGTACTGCCAGCCCTGCCCCGCCAGCGGCGCGAGCAGCACGATCGAGGTCTGGTCCTGCCCCGTGCCCGAGAGCGGCACGTTGACCGGCGCGCCCGCGTCGTTGGTCAGCGTGAGCGTGGCGGTGTAGCCGGTCGCCAGCGTCGGGCGGAAGGTCACGCCGAGCGAATCGCTCGCCCCCGGCGCGAGCGTCATCGACGCGCGGCCGACGGTGAAGGCCGCGTTGCCGGTCGCGATGCCGGTGATGTTGAGCGGGGCGTTGCCCGGGTTCGTGATCCGGAGCGTGTCGAGCGTGGCGGTGTTGATCGGGTGCGTGCCATAGGCGAGGCTCGCGGGAATGACCGTGATCCCGGGCCCGAGGATCGCGAACGGGGCGTTCGACCCGTCGACCGGCCAGCCGTCCCAGGCGTCGCTGACGCGCACCTCGGCGGTGTTCGTCGAATTGTTCGGCAGCGTCCAGTTATAGGCGCCGAGGTAGCCCTCGACGTCGGCCACGAGGTGCCAAGGGTCGAGCGCATCCGCCCGGTACTCGATACGCACGAGCCCGACGTTGCTCGAGTTCCAGGTCACCGGGTGCTGGCTTCCCACCGTCCACGCCTCGCCGCCGTTCGGCGCGGTCAGCGTGAGCGACTGGACGAGCACGTTCTGCGGCGTCTGCGAGATCACCAGCTTGTAAACGCCGTACGAATGCAGGTCGAGCCACGAGCTGCGATCGAGCCCGAGGATGGCGTAGCCGGAACCGGGGTTGTTCAGGTTCGAGCCGGTGAACGTCGTCCCCTCGTCGGTGCTGATGAAGTTCGGGATGCCGGCATAGCGATTGAACCCGACCGCGTTCGGGTCATCGTTCGAGGTGCCGCCGCCCCACGCCGAACTCACGGCGGAGACCTGCGCCCAGTTCAGCCCATAGTCGGTCGAGCGCCACACACCGCCGTTCGACCAGTTCGCCGCGAACAGGGTCTTGTTGTCGAGGCGGTTGCCCCACACGGTCGGCACCTCCGAACTCGGGCCCGTGTAGCGCAGCGTGAACGTGCTGCCCCCGTTCGACGACTGGAAGAGCTGGCCGAAGCCCGAGCCGGTGACGCCGTCGCCGACCACGATCTTGCTGTCGTCCCCGGGGACGATCACGATGTCGCACGGCGAACGGAAGCCCGGACTCGAGAGCGAGTCCCAGGTCGCGCCGAAATCCTGCGAGCGCCAGAGCTTCCCGTCCTCGGGCGCGAACAGCAGCGTGTCGGGCTTGTCGGGGTGCATCTCGAGCGGCATGCCGTACTCGGAGAAGTCCTTGAAGAACCCGGGGCTCCACGAGGCGCCCGAGTTGATCGTGCGCACGATGCGATCGGGCGTGCCCACCGCCGCCACCCACTTCGTCGAGTCCTTGGGCGAGACGTAGAACGAGTTGGTCTTGATGCAGTTCGGGATGCTGTCGAGCAGCGCCCACGTCGCGCCGCGGTCGAGGCTCTTGTAGATGAACTGGGCGACCACGACCCACACCGAATTGCGGTTCTGGGGCGTGGTGGCAAACGTATTGCCGCGCGTGATCACGAACGGGGAGGCCAGCGTGTTCTGCCAGTCCCACGCGGTGGTCGTGCCGATCCCGAACGACCAGGTCCCCCCGCCGTCGACCGTGCGCGCCACTGCCTGGCTCGCGGAGGACACCAGCCAGGCTTTCGATCCGTTGTATGCGAAGTAATCGCTGCCGGCGCCGAGCAACGGCTGCACCGCGAACGTCCAGGTCGCGCCACCGTCGGTCGTGGTACGCAGGAAGCCGCCGCCGCCGGTGAGCGTGACCTTGCTTGCGGTCTCCATGGTGACCGCGCGCACGTCGCCCGGTCAACCTCAAGATGGACTCCCAGGGCGACGTGCGCGCGGTCACCATGGAGACCGCGAGCAAGGTCACGCTTACCGGCGGCGGCGGCTTCCTGCGTACCACGACCGACGGTG
>JBKJJJ010000090.1:0-2901 GCA_046598045.1 Candidatus Eiseniibacteriota bacterium | reverse complement strand
CTTCGGCGAGCATTTTCTCGTAGGAGGCGAGGCGGGCCTTGCCCTTCGACTGCCGCGCGCGCGGCGGCATGCGCACCCACTCGAGCTCGCGGGCGAGCGTGCGGCGGCGGGCGCTCTCGGTCTTCTCTTCGAGCTCCAGGCGGGCGCGCTTCTGCTCCAGCCACGACGAGTAGTTGCCCTCGAACGGGATGCCGGCGCCCCGGTCGAGCTCCAGGATCCAGCCGGCCACGTTGTCGAGGAAGTAGCGGTCGTGCGTGACCGCGACGACGGTGCCCGCGTAGTCCTTGAGGTAGCGCTCGAGCCAGAGCACGGACTCGGCGTCGAGGTGGTTCGTGGGCTCGTCGAGCAGCAGCATGTCGGGCTCGGACAGGAGCAGCCGACAGAGCGCAAGGCGGCGGCGCTCACCGCCCGAGATCTTCGTCACGTCGGCGTCGGGCGGCGGGCAGCGCAACGCGTCCATCGCGATCTCGAGCTTGCGGTCCAGGTCCCACGCGTTCCTGGCCTCGATCTGGTCCTGCACCTTGGCCTGCTCCTCGAGCAGCTTCTCCATCGCGTCGCCGTCCATCGGCTCGGCGAAGCGCGCCGAGATCTCGTTGAAGCGGTGGAGCAGCGCCTTGGTCTCGGCGACCCCCTCCTCGACGTTCTCGAGCGCGGTCTTGGTCGGGTCGAGGCGAGGCTCCTGCTCGAGGTAGCCGATCTTGATGCCCTTCGCCGGCTGGGCGTCGCCCAGGTGGTCCTTGTCGACGCCCGCCATGATCCGGAGCAGCGACGACTTGCCCGCGCCGTTCAGGCCGAGCACGCCGATCTTGGCGCCGTGGAAGAACGACAGCCAGATGCCCTTGAGGATCACGCGGTTGGGCGGGACGACCTTACCCACGTCCTTCATGGTGTAGATGAAATCGGCCAAGCGAAGCCTCCAGGAAGCGCGTGTTTCGACAGGCGCGGACGGGGGGGTGGTGCAGTCGGCGGTGGGGTGCTGCGACCCGCGGATATCAGCATGAAAAGGGCCCCCGGCGCAAGGCCGGAGGCCCGTGGGCCCGGCACGGGGTGGGACCGATCCCCGGGCGAGCTCGCCACCTGAATCGAGCGTTAGGCGTGCACGGCGGGGCGACCCCCGCGGCGCAGGAGCCACACCACGCCGGCAACAAGCAGCGCGAACGGCAGGAGTGGAAGCAGCAGGACTCCGCCGCCCACGAGCAGGGCGATCAGGACCCCGCCGATCGCGAGCGCCCCGCCCAGGAGCAGGAACGGGAGGACGAGCGCAAGGCCGACGGCGCCGAACACGAAGCCGAGGATGCGGAACGGCAGGCTGATCAGGAAGCCGAGCAGCGGGAGCAGGAACGCGAAGACGCCGACCACGACCGCGCCGACGAGCAGGAGCGGCAAGGCGATCAGGAACAGGAAGAACACCGGGGCATCCCCCATCCGGGCTGTACGGCCTTCCACCGGGGTCGCGTGTGCCCGCGCCCGGGGCCGCGGCGGGCCCGTGCACGCATCCTTACGCCGATTGCACGGCCGGGTTGCATGGCGCCGGGCCCCCGGCTAGGTTCTCCCTGTGAAGCGCGTCCCGACGGCCCTTGGATTGATCCTCGCGTTTGCGGTCGCCGCCACGTGCGTCCGGCTGGGGTTCTGGCAACTCGCCCGCCTGCACGAGAAACAGGCCATGAATGCCCACCTGCGGGCCGCCCTCGCCGCCCCGCCGGGCGACCTCGCAGCCGCCGAGGCCGCGCTCGGCAAGGGAGCCGAGGCGCTCCGCCTGGGCCGCTACCGGGTGCGAGGCGCGTTCGATGAGGCCCGCCAGTTTCTGCTCATGGGCCGGGCCCACGACGGCGAACCCGGGGTCGACGTCGTGACCCCGCTCCTGCCCGAAGGCGGCGGCCCGGCCGTACTCGTCGACCGCGGCTGGATCCCGTCATCCGACGCCGCGACCGCGCAGCCCGGGCAGTTCCCCGCCCCCGGGCCGCAGGAGTTGACCGCGCTCGCCGAACCGCTCCTGAGCGGCAAGGCCGCCGGGCGCCCCACGCCCTGGCGCCGCATCGAGATCGACTCGCTCGCCGTGTGGTCGGTGACGCACCTCGATGCCGACTCGGTCGCCGCGCGCCTGCCCTATCCGGTCCGCCCCTACGTCCTGCGCGCGCTCCCCGACCCGTCGCGCAAGGACGCCGGCCCGATCCGATCGGACGTGCGCTTCTTCGACGAGACCGTGCACATGAGCTACGCGGGCCAGTGGTTCGCGTTCGCGGTGATCGCGCTCGTGGGGTCGATCGTGCTGGCCCGCAAGAAGCCCGCCGCATAGACTGTGGAGGTCGCGCGGGGCGCCCGCCCCGCGCCGGGGACATTCCGGAACATCGAGGGGGTTCGCATGGCTGCCACCAAGATCACGGTCGTGAACAACGGATCGCTGCGCATCGAGGGGGATTTCGAGATCGTGGACCAGGAGGGCAAGCCGTTCGGGCTCGCCGGCCGCACGAAGCTGTCGCTCTGCAGGTGCGGCCAGTCGGCGAACAAGCCGTTCTGCGACGGCACGCACAAGACCTGCGCGTTCGACTCGCAGGTGATCGCGTTCGACCTGCCGGCCCCGGTGGTCAAGCCGACAGCGTGAGTTGGGGGAGGTTCGCCGCGGCGGCGCGCGACCTGGCGTGCGATGAGACGGGCGGGAATCCGGGCGAGGTCGGCTTGGCCCTCGTCTTGGCCGGCATCTTGATGCTATGCGTGCTCATCATCCTTGGCATCGTGTTCATACCAAAGTTCGTTCATTGGCTCCTCGCGGCTATCCGGGAGGCCTCCTCCTGATCGGCTAGCCGCAAATTTCCGGCAACGTCAGCGGCGGCTCCTCGTCGCCGCCGGCCTCGCCCGCCGGCGACAAGTCGCCCGGGCGGCGGCCCCGGCCCGGCTCATTCT
>JBKJJJ010000085.1:0-43392 GCA_046598045.1 Candidatus Eiseniibacteriota bacterium | reverse complement strand
GTTCCCTTCACGCCAGACGCGGAGTGTCGTCGTGTCCACACCCACGGTTTCCCACCAGGCTCCCCCGGGTCGCTCGCGTCCCACGCCCCCCGCCCGCTACCGGAACTACGTCGGGGGCAAGTGGCTGGACACCGTTTCCGGCAAGTACGCGACGAACCTCTCGCCGGCCGACCAGCGCGTCGCGCTCGGCGACGTGCCGCTCTCGACGCCCGGGGAGGTCGACGCCGCGGTCGACGCCGCGCACAAGGCGTTTCCGGGTTGGCGCGACACGCCGGCTCCGGTGCGCGCGCGCATCCTCTACAAGTGGAACGCGCTGATCGAGCAGCACGCCGACGAGATTGCCGCCATCCTGGCGTGGGAGGAGGGCAAGACCTTCAGCGAGGCCCGCGGCGAGGTGATGAAGGCCGCGAACATCATCGAGTTCATGGCGGGCGAAGGGCGGCGCATCGGCGGCCATACGCTGCCGTCGGAGCTGCCGCGCACGTTCGTCTACACGGTCAAGCAGCCGCTCGGCCCGGTCGCGATCATCACTCCGTGGAACTTTCCGATCGCGATCCCGTGCTGGAAGATGGCGCCCGCGCTGGTCGCCGGCAACACGATCGTGTTCAAGCCCGCGACGCTCACCCCGTGGACCGCGCAGCGCGTGGTCGAGTTGCTCGAGGAGGCCGGCCTACCGCCGGGCGTCGTGAACCTGATCCACGGCTCGGGCAGCGCGGTCGGCGACCAGCTCGTCCACCACAAGTCGATCCGCGCGATCTCGTTCACCGGCTCGAACGAGGTCGGCACGCACGTCTACACCGAGGGCGCCAAGCGCCTGCTCAAGGTCCAGTGCGAGCTGGGCGGCAAGAACCCGCTGGTCGTGCTCGAGGACGCCGATCTCGAGCTCGCCGCGATCGCGACCTCGCAGGGCGCGTTCGGCTCGACCGGCCAGCGCTGCACCGCGACCAGCCGCGCGATCGTGGTGGACAGCGTGGCCGACAAGTTCGTCGAGCTGCTCGCCGCGCTCGCGGGCAAGGTGGTCGTGGGCGACCCTCTGACCGACGGCGTGACCATGGGCCCCTCGGTCGACCCGGGGCAGTTCAAGACCGTGCTCTCCTATCTCGACATCGCAAACGGCGAGGGCGCGCGCCTGGTCACCGGCGGCAAACAACTGAGCGCGGGCGCGCACGCGAACGGCCTCTACGTCGAGCCCACGATCTACGACGGCGTGAAGCACACCATGCGCATCGCGAAGGAGGAGATCTTCGGCCCGGTGCTGTCGGTGATCCGCGTCAAGGACTTCGACGAGGCGGTCGAGGTCGCGAACGACGTCGACTTCGGCCTGTCGTCGTCGCTCTACACCAACGACGTCAACCGCATGTACCGCTTCGTCGACCTGATCGAGACCGGGATCGTGCACGTCAACTCGCCGACGGTCGGGGGCGAGGCGCAGGCGCCGTTCGGCGGCATGAAGGGCACGGGCGTCGGCACGCGCGAGCAGGGCGCGGTGGCGATCGAATTCTACACCGAGCTCAAGACCGTGTACGCCGACTACACCGGCACGAAGCGCACGACCAACATCTACTGATGCCGCCAAGGGGGGCGTTGGACGGGCTGCTGGTCGTCGACCTCTCGCGCGTCCTCGCGGGCCCCTATTGCACGATGACGCTCGGCGACCTCGGCGCGCGCATCGTCAAGATCGAGCAGCCGGGCACGGGCGACGACACGCGCACGTGGGGCCCCCCGTTCTGGGGCGGCATCAGCTGCTACTACCTGAGCGTCAATCGCAACAAGGAGAGCGTCACGCTCGACCTCAAGCACGAGGCCGCGTGCGCCGTGCTGTGGAGGCTGATCGAGCGCGCCGACATCCTGGTCGAGAACTTCCGCCCGGGCACGCTCGACCGCCTCGGCTTCGGCTATGATGCGTGCAGCGCGCGCAACCCGCGCCTGGTCTACGCGAGCGTCTCGGGCTATGGCGTCACCGGTCCCGAGGCCACGCGCCCGGGCTACGACCTGATCGCGCAGGGCGAGGGCGGCGTGATGTCGCTCACCGGCGAGGCCCTGGGCGCGCCGATGAAGGCCGGCGTCTCGCAGGCCGACATCGTCGCGGGCATGTGGACGCTCTCGGGCATCCTCGCCGCGCTGGTCGCGCGCGCTTCGAGCGGCCGCGGGCAGCGCGTGGACGCGTCGCTGCTCGACGGGCAGCTCGGACTGCTCTCGTACTACACGACGAACTACTGGTCGGCCGGCGAGCCGCCCGAGCGCCTCGGCAACCGCCACCCGAACCTCACGCCCTACGGCACGTTCCCGTGCAGCGACGCGTGGATCACGATCGGCGCCGGCAACGACGCGCTGTTCGGCAAGCTCTGCGCCGCGCTCGGTGCGCCCGCGCTCTCTGCCCGCCCCGAGTTCGCGAGCAACCCCGCGCGCCTCGCGCACCGCGCCGAGGTCGAGGAGGAGATCGCGCAGCTCACGCGCCCGCACACCGCCGACCTCGCGCTCGAGCTGCTGCGCGCGGCCGGGGTCCCCGCGGGCCGCGTGCGCACCGTGCCCGAGGCGCTCGCCGCGCCCCAGACGGTCGCGCGCGGCATGGTGGTCGACCTGCCGCACCCGACGATCCCGGACTTCAAGACCGTGGGCGTGCCGGTCAAGCTGTCGGACACGCCCGGCATGCCGCGCAGCGCGCCGCCCGCGCTCGGCGAGCACACCGATCGCGTGCTCGCCGAACTCGGCTACGACGCGAAGGCGATCGCGGGCCTGCGCAGCGCGGGGGCGATCTGAGCGCCCACCCCGGGGCGCCCCCGCCCGCGGGCACCAGGCTGCCCCTCGCCACGTTGCGATTGGCGGCCTGCCCGCTCTGTGGGAGCCCCTCGTTTCGCGAGCTCCCGTTCGAGTATCGCCACGGCGGCGCCACGTTCCCGGGCGGGGAATGCGTGAAATGCGGCTTGCGCGGCCTCACCGTTCAGCCTGCGCCGGAGGAGTTCCCCCGACTCTATGCCCGCGAGTACTTCGAGGGCGGCGACGTGCGCTGCGGCCATGTCGGCGACTACTTTGCGGAGCGGCCCGCGCTTCTGCTCGATGGCGCGCATCTCGCCGCGTGGTTCGAATCCCTCCACGGCGGCAAACCCGGCCGGTTGCTCGAGGTCGGATGCGCCTCGGGCGCGGTGCTCGAAGCCGCGGCACATCGCGGCTGGACCGTGCAGGGGGTCGAGTACTCCGCCGACGCCGCGGCCGACGCGCGGGCGCACGGCGTGCCCGTGTTTCTCGGTGGGCTGCACGACGCGGCGCTGCCGGCCGGGTCGTATGACGTGGTCTTCATGGGCGACGTCCTCGAGCACGTGCCCGATCCCGCCGCCACGCTCCACGAGGTGAGCCGCCTGCTCACGCCCGGCGGAGCCCTCGCACTGCGGGGCCCCATGGCCACGCACTCGATCGCGAGGCAACTCGGACTGGGAGTCATGCGCGTGCTCGGCCGGCGCCTCGTGCTCGACGAGCCGCCCTATCACCTCTGGGAATTCGAGCCGAAGACCCTGACCGCACTTGCCCGCGACGCCGGCCTCGAGGTCGAGACGCTGCGGCAGTCGAAGACGCCGCCCAGTCTCGGCAAGCGCCGCGGCGCGCGCGCGCTGGCCGTCGCCGGGCTCGATGGTCTCAATGCGGCCTGGACCGCGCTCACGGGCGCGCTGGGGGACCGTTGCACCCTGGTTGCGCGCAAGCCGCTCCGCGAGAGCGGCGCTTGATCACCTCGCTCCTGATCGGCCTCGCCGGCGGCGCCGCGAGCGGCCTGCTCGGCATCGGCGGCGGCGTGGTGCTGGTGCCGCTGCTGGTCCGCTACTTCCACCTGCCGCAGAAGCATGCGCACGGCACGTCGCTGGCGATCCTCGTGTTCACCGCGATCGCCGCCGCGCTCACCTATCGCGCCGCCGGAACGGTGAACCTCGCGCTCGCGGGCTGGCTCGCGCTGGGCGCCACCGTGGCGGCGCCGCTCGGCGCGCGCCTCGCCGGGCGCATGGACAACGCGAAGCTTCGGCGCGCGTTCGGCTTCATGCTCGTGCTGGTCGGGTTTCGGCTGTTCCTCACGCACCTGCCGAGCGGATCGTGGCTGAGGCAGCCCGGCCTGCTCGGGGATGGACTCGCCATCGGAACCGGGGCGGTGGTGGGCTGGCTATCGGGCCTGCTCGGCGTCGGCGGCGGGACGATCCTGGTGCCGATCCTCACGCTCCTGTTCGGGATCGAACAGCACCAGGCGCAGGGGGTCTCGCTGTTCATGATCATCCCGACCGCAATCGCGGGCGCGTGGACCCACTGGAAGCTCGGACACGTTCAGACCCGCATCGTGCCGTGGATCGCGGCGGGATCGGTGGTGGCTGCCGTCGGGGCCGCCGCGCTTGCCAGCCATCTGCCGGCCGCGACGCTGCGCATCGCGTTCGGCGTGCTGCTGGTCTGGATGGGCTGGCGCATGGCCTGGGTCGTGCGCAATCAGCGGTAATCCGATTTCAAGCGGCCCCAGGTCTTCGGGATGCTCGCGGTCGGCTGGCAGGTCGGGTCGAGCGCGCCGATGAGATCGCACGTCGCCGGGGAGTTCGCAGGGGCGCAAGGCGAGGTCCGGACGAGATGAAGATCCGCGCCCGAGGCGTCGCAGAACTGGGGATCGACTGAAATATTGCCTGATCCGCCCGTCGGGTCTGCAATCCCGTGATAATTCGGGCCATTGCCCCACACGTCGTTGCACTCGAACTGGATCGTCGACTCGAAATCGTCGACCCAAACGCCACCGCCGTTCGGCGAGGACGCGATGATGTTCCGGCGCAGCGTCGGATGAGAATTCGTCGTCACGTATACGCCGCCGCCGCGGCTCGCCGAGTTGAGCGCGATGGTGTTGCTGCTCACGGAGGGGAGTGAGCCTTGCCAGACCGTGATCCCGCCGCCATAGGCGGCGCAGGTGTTGCTCACGATGACATTGCGATCGATGGTCGCCGAAGCGAAGTGGTCGCAGTAGATCGCGCCACCGGATCCGGCAACCGCCACGTTGCCTCGGAACGTGTTGTCCCGCAGGATCGGCCCGCCGCCATCAACATAGATACCCCCCGCGGCTTCCGCGCGGTTGTTGATGATCGCATTGCCCTCGATCCGCGCGGAGCAGAAGTTCATCCGAATGCCTCCGCCCAGCAATCCCGACAGATTTGCGGCACCACCATTGCGGATCGTGAATCCGGTCACGACCGTCCCCGCACCGACGCTGCTGATCGTAATCACGCTCGAGGTGTTGTTGCCGTCGATGATCGTCACCGCGGGGCCGCCGGAGCTTTGGAGCGCAACCCCGTTGCGGGCCGAATTGATCAGGAGGTTTTCGGTATAGACGCCCGGGGCCACGAGCACCACGTCTCCGGATGAGGAAACGTTCAGCGCGGCCTGGATCGAGCCGAATTGCGACGGAACCAGCCGCGTGGTGGCGAGGCTGCTCGTGCCGCTCCACAACAGTACGAAGATCGCCAATCCGAAAACCCGCACGACTCCCTCCCCATGCATGCAGCCGGAGAACTTTCGAGGGCGCCCTCCGAGAGGAGAGCGCCCTCGGTGTCCTGATCACCCTTCAGCGCACGATCGAGCCCGTTGATGATCGAGGCGCTTGAAACGAAGCGACCACCGCCCGTGAAGGCAGTGGTCGCCGATGAACCGATCCAGAGCGACCGCTCTAGCGGTAGGTCGCCTTGACGCCGCCCCAAGTCGCGCGAGCCGCGGGCGTCACGACGACATCGCACGCGTTGACGAAGCTCGAGCCCACGCCCAGGTTGTCGACCGAGAAGCCCCAGTCCGCCGTACCCGTATAAGCCGGGGACGCCGGAAGCGTCGACGCCGTGGCGCTCTGACGCAGACCGAAGCCCGAGACGGCAAGGGCGGCGATGGCCGTGTTCGTGTTGCTGACGCTCGGGCTGGCCTCGGTGGCCGGGTTGACCCACAGCGTCGAGGTCTTGGTCACGGGGTCGTAGTTGATGACCACGTGGTAGTTCACGTCATACGACAGCGCTGCCGTCCAGGGGGTGACACCGACCGTGGCCGAGGTGCTGGAGTGCGAGATGCCGAACGTCCAGGTGTTATTGGCGAGCGGCAACACATAGACGCGCGACACGAGGGCCGCGGCGCCTCCGTCCTTCAGCGCGGCGAAATAGGTCGGCTTGGGGGCGGCCGCAACCGCCGGGATGATGACGTCGAAGCAGGCATACGTCTTGGCCGTGACCGCCTGGGCCGCGAACAGGATGTGGTCGTCGTTCGCGTTGGGGCCGAAGCCGGTGGCACGACCGGCAGAGACCTGGATGTCGAGGATCGCGCCGCTGTAGTTCGCCCAGCCGCCGTTCGGAACCAGGTTGCCGTTCGAATATGTGAAGGTCTCATTCACCAAGCTCGCCGCCATGGAGGGCGTTGCGATAATGGCAAAGCCCAGTGCGACCAGCGCGATAGCAATCTTCCTCATGATTCGTCTCCCAACGTGGACGTTTGACTTCAGGACGATGCGGGATGCGAGGTGCCGCACGGCCCGGATCGGGTTTTCGGCGCGAGATTGCAGAATGCAGGACAAGAATGATTGCGACCAACCATAGCCCGGATCAGGCCCACGGTCAAGGAAGGAAAGGGGTTACAGGCCGCCGTCCAGGCGCGGTTCCCGGCCTGGTTTCTGCTAGGATTCCGCCCCAATGACCCCCTCTCGCCTGGGCGCCGACGGCGGCGCATTCACCCTCGATGGCCGACGCATCTACCTGTATGACGGTGAGTTGCACTACTTCCGGGTGCGCCCCGACCTGTGGCGGCCCGGGCTCGAGCGGCTCAAGGCCGCCGGGATGAACGTGGTTTCGACCTATCTCCCCTGGGTCTGGCACGAGCCCGAGGAGGGCCGCTTCGACTTCACGGGCGAGACCCGCCCGGGCCGGAACCTCCGGGCATTCCTCGAGGAGTGCCGTGCAGTCGGGCTGGCCGTGATGGCCCGCCCGGGGCCGATGATCTACGCCGAGTTCGACGGGCTTGGCCTGCCGCTCTGGCTCGGCGACCGCTACCCCGACACCGTGGTGGTGAGGCGCGACGGCCGGCGCGAGCAGGGCGCGTTCTTCTGGAGCCACAGCCTCGGCCAGCCGGTCTACCGCGCGAAGGTGCGCGCCTGGTACGAGGCCGTCAGCGCATTCCTCACGCCCTACTGGAACGATCCTGTGATCTCGTTCCAGCTCGACAACGAGACCGGGCTCCTGTTCGCGAACCAGGTCGGGCGCATCGATTTCAACCCGGACACGATCGCGCGCTTCCGGCGCTGGCTCGAGGGCGAGCACGGCTCGATCGACGCCATGAACGCGGTGTGGGGCACCCACCTCACGACGTTCGCCGAGGTGCTGCCGCCGCGCCCGCCGCTGCGCCAGCCGCAGATCGACGACTGGCAGCGTTTTCTCGAGGCGTGGATCGACGACTACCTGCATTTTCTCGCGGAGACCGCGCGCGCATGCGGCGTGCCCGTGCCGCTCGTTCACAACGAGCAGGGCATCCAGCACAGCCCGGTGCACCAGGTCGGCGGCAAGCCGACGGTCGACTTCATCGGCTACGACGTGTACCCCAAGGCGTCCTCGGGCAAGGAGACGGCCGACTTCCCGTTCGTAGCCTCGCTCTACCCGGGCATCTTCTCGGCGTACAAGACCCCGGAGCGCCCCACGCTCGCGACCGAGATCGGCACCGGCTGGTTCGACCCGCGCGCGAAGGTGAGCGACGCCGGGGTCGCGCAGACGATCTTCGCCTCGATCGCGCACGGCGCGCGCGGGCTCTGCCTGTTCACGATGCACGACGGCCGCGAGCCGACCGGTGAGCCTTACAACTTCGGGGCGCCGCTCGACCAGGACGGCCGCGTCACCTCGCGCTACCGCGTCGTGGCCGAGATCGGGCATTTCCTCCAGCGCTGGGGCGACGACCTGCTCGGCATGGAGGAGGTGCACGACGCGGTCGGGTTCGGCATGTACTTCCCGAACTTCCGCTACGCGGCCGAGGACTACTTCAAGGGCACCGACCAGCTCGACCCGCACCGCTACCTGAGCTTCCTCGCGAACGGCGGGCTGCACGCGCTGCTGCTTTGCGCCGGCGTCAACCCGCAGGTCGTGGATTTGCGCGAGCTGCTCGCCAAGCCGCTCGCCGAGCTGCAGGTGCTCTTCCTCACCTCGAAGGGCATGATCGACCCGGCGGTCTACGACAAGCTCGAGAACTGGGTGCTCGGCGGCGGTCACCTCGTGACCGCGCCCGGGCCCGCGAACCACGACCTCGCCGGGCGCCCCGCGCGCTACCGCACGCTGTTCCCGCTCGAGCCGGTGACCACGGAGTGGCTCGACGTCAAGCGCGTGTGGTGGCAGGTGGTGACGAACGGGATCCCGTTCTTCCTGTTCCAGCGCCCTTGGTTGTCGGACCGCCACCGCTCGAGCGGCCACATCATCGACCTGTTCCAGCCCGTGCTGGATTCGCTGCGGACGCCGGTCGAGGGCCGACCGTTCGAGGTGCGGCCCGTCGTGGAGCAGCCGGGGTCGCCCTACGAGGGCAGCGAGCCCTCGCGCACCCCGCCCCGCCTGTCGTTGCCCGACGCGAACCCGCCTTCGATCCGCGGTGATTTCGTGTGCCGCACGTTCGCGCTGCCCGACGGGCGCGACGCCAACGTGCGGCCCGGGCCGCTGTGGTGGAACAACCGGCCGGCGGCATACGAGGTGGCGCTGGGATGGGGATCGAGCACGGTGCTCGGCACGCTGCCGGCGGGGCGCTACCTGACGCCGCGCTACTACGCGATGCCCGAGCGGCAACGGCGCGCGTTGCGGCACTTCGCGCGCGGGCTGCTCGCCGACCGCGGGGTGCGCCCGCACGTGCACGCCGACGTCGAGGCCGAGATCGTGGGCCACGCGGGCGAGGACGGCGGCATGCTGTTCGTGATCAACCGGCTCGGGCGCCAGGAGGGGAAGATCCGCTTCGCGGATCCGTCGATCTTCGGCTACACGGGGAGGCTCGAGGTGGCGTACACGCACGCCGGCTCGAGCGCGCGCGCGCTCGATGCTCGCTCGCTGATGGTCGAGCTCGAGCCCGACGACGTCCTCGCGCTACGACTACGCTGACGACGTCTTCGGGTCGATGGTCTCGTTCCCGGCGCGCTGCTCGGCGACTGCGAGCTCGGGCTCGGCCGGCTCGGGGGTCCCGATGGCCGAGTCGG
Organism: Candidatus Eiseniibacteriota bacterium; assembly: GCA_046598045.1. Taxonomy (GTDB): domain Bacteria; phylum Eisenbacteria; class RBG-16-71-46; order RBG-16-71-46; family DASYSL01; genus JANPEF01. The sequence goes on along the minus strand of JBKJJJ010000085.1, from coordinate 34,199 downwards.
CTGCGGCTTCGTCGGCGGTCTCGGGCAGATCGGAAGGATCGATCTCGGTGCCGCGGTTGTGCTTGCGCGTCAGGCGCGTCTCGCGCTTCTGCGCGGCGCGCTGGAGGCGCTGCTGTTCTTTCTGCCGTTTGAGGAAGGACGGGCGCTTGCTCGCTGCCATCGAAGCCTGCTCTCGTTCGGATCCTGGTCCAGAATGGAGGACAACCGCCGAGAGGAGGTCTTCGGAGGCCCGCTCTCAATCTACCACGGGAACGGCTCCCGATCGTGGAAGAACCCGCCCGAGGGACCGCTCGCGGGCAACGTCGCCAGCCACAGCGCGGTGGCCGCGCCCTGTTCGAGGCTTCGGTCCGCGCCCGGCCCGCCCATCGCCGTGCGCACCCACCCCGGGTGCACCGCGTTGACCTTGAGGTCCGTCGCACCCCGCACCTCGGCCGCGAGCTTGATCGTGAGCGCGTTGAGCGCCGCCTTCGACACCGAGTACGGGGCCGGCCCCTCGAGCCCGAGCCCGTAGGACCCGTAGTCCGAGGAGACGTTGACCACCCGCCCGAAACCGCGCTCGACCATGCCGGGCACGAACGCGCGGCATGTCCACAGCGCGCCGAGGAAGTTGGTCTCGACCTGCGCGCGCCACTCTTCGGGCGGGCTGTCGAGAACGCCGTGCGCGCGCCGCGCCTTGTCGGGATAGATCGCCGCGTTGTTGACCAGCACGTCGACGTGAATGCCGATTTCTGCGAGGCGCTGTGCGCATGCCGCCGCGGCCTCGGGGTCGGCGACGTCCAGCGCCTCCGCGCGGACGCCGAGGCCTTGCGCCGCGCGCTGCGCGCGCTCGTGCGTGCGGGCCGTCAGGATGACGTCGTAGCCCAGGCGCGCGAGGCCGGCGCAGGTCTCGAGCCCGATGCCGGCGGCGCCGCCGGTGACGAGGGCAATGCGGGGTGGGGACACGCGGCGGAGCCTCACATTGTGTCCGGCGAATGTCAACGCGCGGGGCGGGTCAGACGGGCTTGACCCCGCCCCCGCCCCTGCCGTAGGCTTTCCCCTGTTCGAACGACCCGCAGCGCGTAACCCACTCGATCGTCGGAAAGGAGCACCAACGCCATGACTGCCCCCTCGGCCCACCTGCCCACGACGACCTACCCCGGGAACGCCCGCCGCTAGAGATCGCCTGCGCCACGTCGCGCGGAACATCGGCCGCTTCCCACGGGGAGCGGCCGATTTTCTTTTCCACGCGCGGCGCCGCCGCAGGAGATCGCTTCACCATGAACCTGCATGACCTCGGATTCACCGACGCGTTGGCGTCGAGCTTCACGCCCCACCAGCAGCAGGATCGCATCCCCGCGCGGGTCGCCCGTGCGGACAAGACGCTCTACCAGGTGCTCCTCGAGCCCGACGCGCCGCCGGTGCGCGCCGAGGTGAGCGGACGCCTGCGTCACGAGGCGCTCGGCGCCGGCGACTTCCCCGCCGTCGGCGACTGGGTCGCGATTGCGCCGCCCGAGGGCGGCACGGCGATCATCCACGCGGTGCTGCCGCGCCGGACCGTCTTCGCGCGCACAGCGCCGGGCCGCGAGACTGTCGAGCAGGTCGTGGCGGCGAACGTGGACACCGTGTTCCTCGTCGGCGGGCTCGACGGCGACTTCAACCCGCGGCGCATCGAGCGCTACCTCGTGGCCGCGCGGGAGAGCGGCGCAGCGCCGGTCGTCGTGCTCAACAAGGCCGACGTGCTGCTCGCCGCGAACCCGGCGCAGTTCGCGGTGCGCCTCACCGAGGTCGAGGAGATCGCGGGCGGCGCGCCGGTGCACGCCGTGAGTGCGCTCGCGGGCGACGGCCTCGAGCCGCTGCGCGCGCACCTCGGGCGCGGGCAGACGGTCGCGCTGCTCGGTTCGTCGGGCGTCGGCAAGTCGACGCTCGTCAACGCGCTCGCGGGTGAGGCGCGCCAGGCCACCGGGGCCGTGCGCGAAACCGACCACCGCGGCCGCCACACCACGACGCACCGCGAGCTGGTGCGGCTCGAGGGCGGCGCGTGGTTGATCGACACCCCGGGCATGCGCGAGCTCGCGCTGTGGGGCGGCGATGAGGGCGTGTCGGCGACGTTCGGCGACCTCGAGACGCTGGCGGCGACTTGCCGGTTCGGCGACTGCGCGCACGGGAGTGAGCCCGGCTGCGCGGTGCAGGCGGCGCTCGCCGACGGGACGCTGCCACAGGAGCGCTACGCGAGCTGGCGCAAGCTGCAGCGCGAGGCGCGCGCGTTTGCCGCACGCCACGATAAGCGGCTGCAATCGGTGGAGCGCGCGCGCTGGAAGGCGATCACGAAGTCCGTGCGCGACCGGCCGCCGCGGGGAATGCGGTGAGCCGGATCACCAGCGCGCGCTGATCCCGGGGTGGAGCAGCAGCGCCTGGTTGCTGTCGTAGCTGACTCCGAGCGACCACGTGAGCGACCCCGCCGGATGAAACCGCACGCCGAGCGTCCCCACCAGTTCGCTGCCGCCGATCTCGGGCGTGAGCGCGCTTCCCGGGGTCACGGGCTGGTTCTCGGTCGAGTCGCTGCGCGCAGCCGTGCTGCCGAACACCTCCGACACGAGGTCGACGCGCGGGGAGGCCTTGTACTCGCCGGCAAGCGCGAAACCGCCGACGTTCTTCACCGCCACGCCCGCGGGCTTGCCGACGATGGTGTAGCTCAGGTTCGCGTGCGTGTCCCAGCGCGAGTAGCGCTTGCTGCCGATCAGGTAGAACGCGACGTCGGTCTTGCCCGAGCCGATCCGGATGTTCTTCGAGGTCGGAATCTTCACCTCGGTGCCGAGCGCGAACGCGGGCCGGCCGGCCGCCTCGCGCGCGAGCAGCGTGGTCAGTGTCATCTCGATGTCGCCGATCCCCGTGGCGGTGCCGATCCCGTTGTCGTGAATCCTTGTCCACGGCACGGGCTCGATCAGGAGCGAGAAGCGGTTGCTCAAGCCGTATTCGAGCGCGAGCGGTATGGCCGACTCGGTTCCCCCGCTCGAAGTCTGGCGCTCGAAGCCCGCCTCGAACTCGAACGCTCCGCGCGGGAGCATGCGGGCGGTCTCGGTCTCGAGCGGCTGGCCGGCCGAAGCGGGCGCGGCGCAAAGCGCGCAGAGCGCGATCGTGAGACCGATGCGCGCGCGGATAGGCATGAACATGAGGGCTCCTTTCAAAGGGCCATGCAGGGCGGAACCCCGGTTCGAGGCTCGCGGCGTCACCCCGGCAATACGACCGTGGGCCGCGTGGGGATCCAGTCATGACGCAGGCGGCTGAATGGGGCCTGAACAGACTGTCTGCGGCTCAACTCCGGGCCGACCATCCGGGGAGCTCGAGCTCGAAGCGTGCCCCGCCGAGGCTCGAGGCCCCCACCACCACGTCGCCGCGGTGGGCGCGGGCGACGCGCCGCAGGATGGGAAGCCCGAGGCCCGACCCGGTGTGCTCGGCGCGCGCATCGCCGCCCCGGTAGAAAGCGTCGAAAATGCGCTCGCGATCGGCCTCCGGAATCCCGGGCCCGGCGTCCTCGACGACCACGCGACATCGCCCCTCGCCCTCCTCGACCCGGGCCGTGACGAGTTCGCCGGGGCGCGTGAACTTGAGCGCATTCGACAGCAGGTTCTCGATCGCAGCGTGCAAGAGGGCGGGATTCCCGGCGACGAGGATCTCGTCCGGCGTCTCGAGGCGGCAGTCCGCGCGCCGATCCGGGCGGCGCTCGAGCGCCTCCTCGAGCGTGTCGCGCAGGACGTCGCACAGGTTGACCGGCACGTGGGGATCGAACGGCGCGCGGCCCTCGCGATCCGCGCGCCTCAACAGGAGCAGCGCGTCCACGAGATGGTTCATCGCGCGGGCCTGCTCGAAGCCCCGCAGCAGGCTGTCGCGCGCACGGGGTGAGAGCGCCGGGTCCGCCAGCGCGCGCTCGACCTCCCCGGTCACGACGGTGAGCGGCGTCCGCAACTCGTGCGCGGCGTCCTCGGCGAAGCGTTGCTCGGCGCGCACCATGGCGCGCAGGCGCGCCACCAGCCGTTGGAACGCGTCGGCCACCACGCGCACCTCGGTCGGATCGGAGTCCGCGCCGAATGGCGGCTCCGGCCCGAGCGCGTCCTCGCTCCCGGCGACGGCGGCGAGCCGCGAGAGCGGCGCCAGCATGCGCCGCGCGATGCCCCGGCTGGCGAACACGAGCAGCGCGAAGAGCGGCAGCGCGGAAAGCCCGAACGCGACCAGCATGGTCGAGAGCGCGCGCTCGCGCGGGCCGCGGGAGGCGGAGACCACGATCCACGCGCCGCCGGGCACCGTTGCATCGGCCGTGTCCAGGTGCGAGGCGTCCCTTCCTGCGGCGGCGCCACTCACGAGCACCGTCCGGCGCAGGGAGTCCTGCACCTCGACGCGGACGCCCACGGGCGCGCTTTCCTCGATGAGACTCTTCGCGGCGTGGGCGAGGTCGGGCTCCTCGCGCCACTCCTGGGTCAATCCGTTCGCCAGTTGGTGTGCCGTGTTCGAGAGCAGCGTTCGCTGTTGGCGCTCGAGCGCTCGCTCCGAGAGCAAGAGCGCCGAGGCTGCGAACACCAGGACCGAGCTGCCGGCGAGCGTCACTTGCAACAGGGTCAACCGGCCGACCAGGCTGCGCGGTCTCACGGGATCAGCTCGAAGACGAAGCCCTCACCGCGGATGGTTCGAATCGCGCAATGCGTCCCGGGCCCGACGATCTTGCGGCGCAGCCGGCCGACGATGACGTCGAGGCTGTTGGAGGAGGACTTGCCCGCCTCGGACCAGATCGTCTCGAGCAGGTCCTCCCGGCTCGCCACCCGCCCCGCACGCGCGGCGAGGAAGCCGAGCACCAGCCACTCGCGCGTGGTCAGGAAGACCTCGACGCCGGCGATCACGCAGCGCCGGGCCGTGAAATCCAGGTCCGTGGTCCCGGCACACATCCGGTTCGGTGCGGGTTGCCCGCCGCGTCGGGCGAGCGCCCGCACGCGCGCCACCAGCTCCGCGACGGCAAACGGCTTCTTGAGATAGTCGTCTGCGCCCGCCTCGAGGCCCAGCACGCGGTCGGCCACTTCGGCGCGCGCGGTCAGGCAGAGGATCGGCGTGCTGTTCCCGGCCGCGCGCAATTGCCGACACAGGTCGAGCCCGTCGCCATCCGGCAGCATGAGGTCGAGCACGATCACTTCCACCGGCTCGCTCATGGCGCGCCGGAGCGCCGTCGCCAGTCGCGCGGCCGACGTGACCACGATGCCGGCGTCCTCCAGCGAGCGCGTGATCAGGTCGCGCGTGGGTCCGCTGTCCTCGACCAGGAGGGCGCGCACTCAGGCCTTTCTCCGGGCATGGACCGGGCGTGCGAGCGCGAGTTCGACCTCGTCGACGAAGTCGAGCAGGGTGAGCGCGTCCCGGCGCGCGGCGAGCGCGCTGGCGTGCGTCCCGAGCGCGGAGCCGACGATGGGGTGAACGCGCCGCGCGAGTGCCGGGTGGCCGGACGCGAGCAGGCGCGCGGAGATGTCCCCGGCAGCGCCCATGACCTCGCCCGGGGGCACGGTGGGCTCGGCCTGCGAGGTCAGCCACGAGGCCATCCCGGCCGCGTCGAGCAGCATTACCTGGCGATCGACGCCGTCGTCCGGACAAGCCCGGATCGCGGCCAGCAAGGCTTCGAGCGCGAGACGTGCCACGGGCAGGGAGCCCCGGGCGCGCCTCGCCCGCGCCATGGCGGTCATCAGCGAGTCCACGCCCCGGTTCATCGGCATCCGGTCCCGGTGGAGCTTCCACCAGCGCGTCGCCCGCGCCGCGGCGGCCGGCTGGGCGGCAGGATGGCCGTCGATCATGGCCTCGACCACCGGCTCGAGTTGCTCCATGAAAGCCGCCGTGAGCGGTCGGCAGGAGGCAGCCGCGGGTCCGTTCACCGCCGCTCCCCGGCCGGGAGACGGGAAGACGGCCAACAGCGCGAGCGCCATCGACACCAGCAAGGGCACCCTGCAACGGGTCATGAACGGGCTCATGGAGGCCTCTCGGAGTTGGATCCAGTGCGGCGGGGCAGCGAGTCCGAAACCCACGCTAGGAGCATAGTCTGAACGGCGCCCAACGCCGCCACCCGATCGTGCGGTCGGCGGCGAGGGGGCGCCCCTGCTATCATGGTCCACATGCGCTCCCCACGCCTTGCCCCGACCCTTCGAGCCCTGCTGGCGGCCCTCGGCCTCCTGCTCCTGTCCTCCCCCGCCCATGCCACACCGTGGACGTGGGGCGACACGCTGACCACCGTATGGAAGCCGCTCCCGAACCTGCCCGCGCTGGTGCGGCCCGGCGACACGCTCGCGGTGTGGGCGAACGCGCCGGTCGCGGCGTCCGGCTGGAGCGCGGCGCTCGCCTACGGCGGGTACTCGGTTCCGCTCGTCCCGGCGGGCGGCAGCTACGATGCGAGTCGCGCGCGCTGGGAACTCGGTTTCGTGGTGCCGTCGGGCGTGCCCGAGGAGACCTACAACCTGGTCGTGCAATCGAGCCTGACGCCGCCCGACACGAGCCGGCACTCGGTCAAGGTGCTGCCCGCGTTCAAGACCGATTACTATTTCGCGCAGATCTCCGACACGCACCTGCCCGAGCACACGTTCTCGACGCCGACGGGCGGCTCGTTTTCGACCGCGGACACGTCGGGCTTCCCCGACTTCAACGCGGTCGCCGAGGACCTGAACCTGATCCACCCCGAGTTCATCCTCCACACTGGCGACCTGGTCAACGAGGGCGAGCTCGAAGACTATCTCGCGATGTTCGAGATGAGCCGCGCGCAGGCGGCGCTGTCGCGACTGCGCGACCCGATCTTCGTGGTCTCGGGCAATCACGACATCGGCGGCTGGCAGCAGACCGCGCCGCCCGACGGCACGGCGCGGCGCAACTGGTGGAAGATCTTCGGCTGGCCGTTCCTCGACAGCCCGCCCGCCGGCGACCCGGGACACTCGCAGAACTTCGCGTTCGACTACGGGGTGTTGCACTGCGTGGGGCTCGAGACGTACATCAACAACGGCGGCTACGACGCCTTCCGCACCGGCACCTACGGCGCCCAGAGCTTTACCCCGGAGCAGATGAGCTGGCTGTCGGCGCACCTGGCCGCGGTGCCGGCGGGACGGCACAAGCTGCTGTTCTATCACTACGACTTCGGCGGCACGGTGTCGGGCGGCGGGCCGGGCGCGAACTTCTCGCAGATCAACCCGGCGGCGCTCGGCGTCGACGGCGCGATCTGGGGCCACAACCACGGCGTCGCCGAGGGCAATCGCACCGCGCAACCGTTCAACCTCGGGCTGCAAGCGGTGATCGACGGCAAGCGCACGTTCCGCATCTTCCGCGTGTCGAACGGCGTGATCACGCCCGGGCCGATGCACCACGCGGGCGGCACGGCGAGCACGCCGCTCGACTCGCTCTCGATGTCGTGGAACGCGCCGAACAACGGCACGGCGGCGAGCATCACCACCACCGTGATCAACCGCTACGGCGAGGCATGGGAGCACGCGCGCGCCGTGTTCCACATGCAGCCGGGCTTCGCCACCTACACGGCCACGAACGGCACGATCGCGCAGGAGTTCGATCACGACGGGATGCACGACGTCGACGTCGACTTCGTGGCGCCGCTCAACGGCACGATCCAGGTCTCGGTCAACGGGTCGGGCACGATCGACGTGCCGCCCGCGGTGCTCGCGGCGCGCGTGCACCTGTCCGCGCCGGCGCCGAATCCGCTGGTGCGGGGCGGCTCGGCCACGATCGCGTTCGCGCTGCCGGTGCCCGGCGAGGCGCTTCTGAGCGTGTACGACGCCGGCGGGCGAAAGGTCGCGACGCTCGCGCGCGGCTTCACTGCCGCGGGCCCGCATGTCGCGCGCTGGGATGGACGGGACGACGCCGGGCGCATCGTGCCCGGCGGGCTCTACCTGGTGCGGCTCGACGCGCTCGGCGCGGGGCGCACGGTCAAGCTCGCGCTCGTGCGCTGAGGGCGCGATCCACGATCTTTGTGGCGGGTACGAAACGTACGCTCTGTCCGTTTCGTACGAACCCCTGCGGAGATGGGCCCCACCCCGGGGCCTTACAAGTGCGCGGCGCGCAACTCGCGATCCACCAGGTGCCCGTTGCGCACCACGATCCCCGGCAACGCCTCGACGTCGGCGCGCTCGGTATGAAAGTTCACGATGCACGCGCGTAGCACGTAGCGCCCGTCGAGCACCGCGTTGGAGACGAACACCTCCCCGCCCTTCTGCAGGCGGACGAGCAGTGTCTCGTTGAGCCGGTTCACATACTCGGCGGTCCTCGCGTCGCCCGCGGTGAGCGCGGCGCGCAGGTCCGCGGGCACGAAGCGGAAAGTCGCGATGCTGAGCGCGCAGGTGAACGGCTCGAGCTCGGGCACGAGGCGCACCGCCGCGTCGAGCTCGCGCGCGAGGCGGACGTCGTCTCCGATCATCTGGCGGTAGCCGGCCGCGCCGACCTGCTTGAGCTGCAGCCACACCTTGAGCGCGCGGAACCCGCGCGAGTTCTGCATGCCGTATTCCACGAAGTTGAGCGCGTCGTCGAGGTGGTAGTACGGCGGGCGGTAGGCGAACGCGGCGATCAGGTGCGCCGGGTCGCGCACGAGGCCGCAACCCGCCTCGATCGGCGCGTAGAGCCACTTGTGCGGATCGATCGCCACCGAGTCGGCGAGCGCGAGGCCGCGCAGGTCGGGCGGCGCGTCGGGCAGCGCCGCGGCAAAGCCGCCGTACGCGCCGTCGACGTGGAACCACAGGTTCTCCTCCTTGCACAGCGCGGCGATGCCGGGCAGGTCGTCGACCGCTCCCGTGCTCACCGAGCCCGCGGTGCCGATGACAAGGAAGGGCATGTCGCCGGCCTTGCGATCATCCGCGATCGCGCGGCGCAGCGCGGCGAGGTCCATGCGCTGGTCCGCGCCGGCCTTGATCCAGCGCACCGAGTCGGTCCCGATGCCCGAGAGGTCGGCCGCCTTCTGGATCCAGGTGTGGGTCTCGGCCGAGGTGTACGCGCGCATCCGCTTGCCGGCGGCGGCGCCCTCGGTGCGGATCTTCCAGTCGGCCATCGCGACGCGCGCGGCGAAGAAGCCCACGAAGTTCGCCATGTTGCCGCCGCTGACGAGCAGGCCGCCGCAGCTCGTCGGATAGCCGATCAGCTCGGCGATCCAGCGCACGGTCTCAGCCTCGATCTCGGTCGCCGCCGGCGAGAGGGAGTAGCCGCCCACGTTGGGGTTGACCGCGGCCGCGAGGAAGTCGCCGAGCATGCCGATCGGCGCGGGCGACGACGTGATGTAGCCGAAGAACTTCGGATGCCCGTTGAACAAGGAGTGCTCGAACAGCAGCTTCGCGGTGCGCTCGAGCAGCGCGGCCGGGTCTTCGCCCTGCTCGGGCAACGGGCCGCCGAGGCCGAGTGCGGCGCGGACCTGCGCCGGGTTCTCGCCGCGCGTCACGGGGCCGGCGGAGACCTGCGCGAGGCGCTCGGCGATGGTGTCCACCAGGCGATGGCCGAGCGCGCGGAACTGTTCGGTGTCGAGGGCGAGCGGGACGTTGCGTTTCTCGGTCATGAACGGACGGAGCCTTTCGCGAGGTGGGGAGAAGCCTCTTCTGTCACTTCGGGAGTCTAGCCTTTCGGGATGAGTCCGACGATCTTCCGATCCGGCAATCTTCGCTTCTACTTCTTCTCACGGGAAGAGTCCCGCGTGCACGTTCATGTCGAGGGGGTTTCGGGAGAGGCAAAGTTCTGGGTGGAACCAGAAATCGAGCTGGCAGAGAATCATGGCCTCAACCGGCGCGACCTGGCTCGCGCCCTTCGCCTGGTCCGAACGCATGAGGCCTCGATCCGTGCCGCGTGGAAAACTCACTTTGACCGCTGAAGTCACGCATGTCACAGCACGGGGGCTCTGGCTCCTGGTGGACGATCGCGAGCGATTCCTGCCGTACAAGCTCTTCCCCTGGTTCCGGGCAGCACCCACCCGCTCCGTTCGCAACGTGATTCGACGCAGTCCTGGGCACCTGCACTGGCCGGACCTCGACGTGGATCTGGCACTCGAGTCGATCGAGGATCCGGCGAAGTATCCGCTCGTGAGCTCGCAATCGCCTGGACTCGTCGAGGACTCGAGTCGAGGCCCGGACGTCGGGGCGTCCAGAAAATCGAGTCGCAAGCCCACCCGTTAGCATTCCCCTCAGGGCATCCCCAGGAAGTCGTTCACCACCTGCACGAATTTCTCCGGCTCCTCGAAGTACGGCAGGTGTCCGCTCTTCTCGAACACGACCCAGCGCGAGCCCGCGATCGCCTTGTGGATCTTCCACGCGGTGCTCGGCGCGACGTTGATGTCGTAGCGGCCCGTGGCGACCAGCGTCGGCATGGAGAACGCGGCGAGCGCGGGCCACATGTCCAACTTGCCGAGGTCCGCGTTGAGCACCTCGTTGACCGAGCGCGTGTACTTGTACGTCGCCGCGCGCGACATGAAGTCGTCGCGCTTCTCCGCGGAGACGAACAGCATGCGCAGGTACTCGTTCAAGCTCGCCTTGCCGGCCGTGCTGTCGCCCAGTCCGTCGAAGAAGTCGAGTGACCCCTGCCGCTCCACGCCCTCGGGGAACACGTACTTGAAGATGAAGTCGGTGTCGGTCCACTTGGGCGACGCCGAGTCGACGATCGTCAGGTGCGCGACGTGCTCGGGATGCCGCGCCGCGTAGGCCATGACGAGGTAGCCGCCCCACGAGTGCCCGAGCAGGTCGATCTTCTCCGCGCGCAGGCGCACGCGCAGCGCCTCGAGATCGGCGATCTGGTCGGCGACCGTGCAGGTCTGCCCGCTGCGCAGCGCGCCCGAGCGGGCGTTACCGCGCTGGTCGTAGAACACGACGCGGCGCGAGCGCGCGATCACATCCCAGGCATCGGAGCAGAGCACGTAGGTGTGATCGAAGCCCGGGCCGCCGTTGACCATGATCAAGGGCCGGCCCGCGGCGCTGCCGCGCACCTCGTACCACAGTCGCGCGCCGCCGGGCGTGGTGAACGTCGCGCCGGCGCCGCTCGGCGCGGCCGGGTTCGCGAACGCGGGGACTGCGGTCAGCACCAGTACGCATGCCGCGAGTAATGCGTGAACGCAGGAACGGAAGCGGAACATCGGGCACCTCCAGGGAGCGGGATCGGCAAGCCTGCGGGCGAATCTACTCCATCTTTGCGGCGGACGGGCGCAGACCTTCGAACAGGTCGGTCTCGAGCGCGCGCGAGCCGTTGACGGTGCTGAATGCGCGGTAGTACGTGCCGCGCCCCCACAACCCCTCGTGGTTCTCGGGCGAGAGCGCGCCGAGCTTCGCGTAGATCGCGACCTGCGAGTCATGGCACTGCACGGCCTTCCACACCTGCGGCCAGTACGCGCGCGTGTCGATGCGCGCGGAGAGCTGCCACTCGAGCCACGGGTGCGCCTCGCGCTCCACGCCGTCGACGACCGAGGTGAGTTTCTTGAACGCCTCCTGGTAGGCCGCCATCGCGGCCGCAGGCCACGCCATGTAATAGAGCTTCGCGACCGCATGCGGAGGGCCCGCGGCGGCGGCGGACGAATGCGCCGCACGTGCGCCGTGATCTTGGCGACCACCTCGCGCGGGTCGGCGGAATCGAGCTGGCCGTCGACGTAGCCGAGCAGGTTCACCTCGCGCAGCCCGAGCACGCGCGCGGCGGCGTGGAGCTCGGCCTCGCGGATCTCCGCGAGCTTCTCGCGCCCGGGGTGGCCGGGCTCGCCGAGCTTGTGCTCCTTGTAGCGCCCGCTCTGCCCGTGGGTCGCGGTGACGAGGAAGGTCTCGACGCCCTCCTTGGCACAGCGCGCGAGCGTGCCGCCGATCCCGAGCGTCTCGTCGTCCGGGTGCGCGAGGACGGCGAGCAGGCGAAGCGGCGGGGCGGTCATCGGGTGCGTACGCACGAACGCAGCGGGGGCATCCTCGGAAAATACCCCAAATGCTTGGCTTCGGGCAGGGTTCGCAAGGCCCTGATCCGACGGGGGACCTCGACGTCGGCTTGCGCGCCTGGCCGTCCGGCAACGCCGCGTTCGCCGGGGCAGCATCTCCACTTTTGGGGACGCGTACGAAACGTACAAAACGTACAGTCCGGACGTCCGATCCTGGGCTGCCATGCCCCGCGCCCCCTGGAGGCTTGCTTGACCCGACCGACGACCCACCGAGCCCCCGCCGCGCGGCTGCCCGCGCTCGCCTCCGCGCGGCTGCCCGCGCTTGCGCTCGCGCTCGCCCTCGCGCTCGCCCTCCTGGGGACCGGATGCGCCGCGCACCGCCCGCCCACCTCCGTGGCCCTGCTGAGCGCCGACGCCGCCGGGCAGCGGTCCCACGAGGAAATGGCGCGTGCCGACGTGCTCGACCGGCTCGTGCGCCGCATCGAAGCGCGCGGCGATCGCACGCTCGACATCCTCGTGCTCTCGGGCGGCGGGCAGGGCGGGGCCTACGGCGCCGGCTTCCTGCGCGGGTGGAAGTCGCGCGCGGGCGACCCGATGCCGCGATTCGACGTGGTGACCGGCATCAGCACCGGGGCCCTGCAGGCGCCGTTCGCGCTGCTCGGCACCGATTCGTCCCTGGCCTACGCCTCCGAGCTCTACCGCTCGGCGGTGGACCGCATCAAGCCGTCACTCGATCCGCTGTTCTTCGTCAAGGGCACCGGCGGCGTGCTCAAGCGCACGAAGCTCGAGACCACGATCGCGCAGATCGTCGACTCGACCTTTGCGGTGCGGCTCAAGCGCGAGTTCGACCAGGACCGCACGCTGCTGGTGGGGACCGCCGACCTCGACGTCGGCACAGGGCGGATCTGGGACATCTCCCGGGAGCTCGATGGCACGCCCGCGGGACTCGCGCGCTTCCGCAGCCTGTTGGTTGCCACGAGCGCAATCCCGGGCGCGTTCCCGCCGGTCGTGCTCGACGGCCACGCGCACAGCGACGGCGGAATCACGACCAACCTTCTGCTCGGGGCGGACCTCGAGGATTTTCGCGCGCTGGGGGCGCAACTGCGCGAGCACCACTTCAAGGAACCGGTGCGCGTGCGGCTGTGGGTCGTGGTCAACCTGTGGATCCACCCGCCGGTCCAGGTGACGAACGAGCGCAGCGTGCGCGCGATCCGCGATCGCGGCACGGCGATGCTTTACTTCCACGCCCAGCAGTTCGCGCTGACAAGGCTGTGGGAGTTGTCGAACGCCGTGAGCACGGGCGTCTCCGGGCTCACCATGGAGATGCACTACACCGCGGCGCCGGACTCGTTCGCGACGCGGAAGGCCGCGAACAAGCTGCTCGACCGCGCGTTCATGGAGAGTCTCGAGAGCGCGGGCTACGAGCGCGCGCGCAGCGCGCAGCCTTGGGACGCGCTCCCGATCAACGCGTTCACGCGGCCTTCGCCGGGCGAGACGCGCTGATCGGACGCGTCACGGACTAGGGATCCTTCCTTGCCGTCCCGCTCAGCGTGCGTCCCCGGGTGAGGCCCGCCGAGCCGGCGTAGCGGCGCTTCATGTCGACCGTGCCCATGGGCATGGAGAACTGTTCGACCTCGGACTGGAAGTCCTCCTCGAACGCCCGGACAGCCTCGTTCGCCGGATCGAGCGCGCCGAGCTTGACGCGGAGCTCCTCGTAGATGCGGTGTGCCTCGTCGAAGCGGCCCGCGCGATTCAGATTGAGCGCGGCCTCCTCGGAGCGCGCGATCAGTCTCCGCGCCGATTGCGCCTCGAACCCGGATTCGCGCGGCGCGGCCGCAGCTTCGGCAGGCGTGGCGTAGGTCCAGCGCGCTTCGCCGGTCGCGATCAGCCCCTGCTCGGCCCCCTCGCGCAGCGCAACCGGGAGCGCAAGCGTTTCGCCGATGCGGCCGGCGGGCAGGACCACCTCGAACACGAGGTCGACGCGCTGTCCGGAGGTCAGGTCGCCGAGCGTCACGTCGAACCCGCCCTCGCCTCGCGGGGTCACCGGGAGGCGGTCGACCAGGGTCACGGACATGCCGCGGGGCATGCGGATCTCGATCACCACGTTGCGCATGGTGACCTCGAGCGCCTCGCCCAGTTCGCCGGCGAGGATGTCGAGCAGCTGCTTCGGATCCTCCGCGTAGTAGGCATTACCCCGCCCGTGATCAGCCATGCCCCGCAGGAGTTCCTCCTGGAATCCGGTGCCGATCCCGATCGTGGAGGTGACGATTCCGTCCTTCTGCAGATCGCGGGCGACCTGGGCAAAGTCCGCGGGGTTCACCATGCCGTGGTTGGCGAGGCCGTCGGTCGCCACGATCACGCGGGAGAGATGGCCCTCTCGGTGCGACTTCAACTCGGCCGCGCCTGTCGTCCATCCGCCCGCAAGGTCGGTCGAGCCCCGCGCCGACACCAGGTTGAGCCCTGTCAGCGCTTCGCGCCGCGCGGCGTCGGTCGCCTGCCCCGAGAGCTTGATGACGTCCACCTTCTCATCGAACACGACGAGGGCGAAGCGGTCCGACTCGCGCAGCAGGTCGAGCCCGGTCGAGATCGCCTGCATCGCGAGGACGAGCTTCTGCCCGCCCATCGATCCCGAGCGATCGAGGACGAGCGCGAGGTTGAGCGGCAGGCGCTCCCTCTTGTTCTCCACCTTGGGCGCGTGGAACGAGACGCCGACGTAGTGGGTTTCGCGGCCATCGCTCGAGGCTTGGCCGCGGTTGTTGCGAACGAGCAACTCCATGGGAATCTCCTTTATTGTTACCAGTCATTGGTCACAGCTGGCGCAAACGGAATCACCGCCGACGGGGCGGTCCAAGGCGAGGATCTGTGGGGACAACCGCAATCTATCCAATCTTGTGACCATCCGTCAAGAACAAAGATTCGGACCTGTGGTATGCTCCCGACCGTATGCGACTCGATGACGGCAACCGCGGGCGCGGACGCCCCTCCTCCCCTCCCGGAAGCTCCCTCGGCGAGTACCTGCGGGGTCTTCGGCTGGCCCGGGGCTGGACCATTCGGGATCTTGCCGCGCGCGTCGGGCTTCCCTCCTCGTCGGCGTCCTACATCTCGCAGCTCGAGTCCGGGACCAAGACGCCGCACGAGTCGCTCGCCGTGCGCCTGGCCGAGCAATTGGGCGACGAGAAGGGCGTCTTCCGGCTGTGGGCCCTGACCGGCCGCCGCAAGGAGCCCACCCGCGCCGCGGCGGCGCGCCGCGAACTCGCCCGCCTGATGAACGACCCGACCCTGATGCACGACCCGCGCTTCACCCACCCGGGTTTCTCCCGCTTCGAGGAATCGAGCGCCCGGCTCGCGGGCTGGGTCGGCCGGAGTTTGCTCGGCGGAATGCAGGCGGACAGCAGCGCCCGCTGGATCGCACACGAGCAAGCCGATGGCCACGACTCCCGCGACGAGACCCGGGAGACCGGCTCGGCCCCCGAGCCGTCGATGCTCGCGGGATTCGCGCGCCCGCTCGCAGTCCGCGTGCCGATCCTGAGCCCCGGAGAAGACCCGGACTCGGCCTCGGCCTCGATGCCAGGGGCCGAAACGACCGAGCCGGGCGCGTTCGAGACCGTTCGCCTCGACTCCGCCGCGCAGTTGACGCGCACGCTCGTCCGGCCGTTTGCCTACCGTGTCACCCCGGAGTCGATCCCGCGCCTCGCCAGCCTGCTTCATCCCGGCGACGTCGTGGTGTTCACGCGCGAGCCCGGCCCGGTCCTGGCGGACGAGATCTACGCGGTGCGCCACGCGGGGAAGATCGAGCTCGCGCACCTCCTGTGGAACGGGCGGCAGCTCCTGCTGCTCCCGGACGTGGGCAAGAGCGATTTCGTGCTCCTCGACGCCCATGACGACGAGTCGGCGCGGCGCCTGATCGCGGGCCACATGGTGACCGTGATCCGGGGTGGAACCGCCGCCGAGTAGCGACCAAGGGCCGCGGATTCCTTGCCACGCCCCCGCCGGTGGATGACAATCTCCTGATGCCCGACCGGATCCTTTCGTCTGATGCCGCCGCCCTCGCCCCCGCCCAGATCCAGCGCCTGATCGACGCCCTCGCCGACTACCCGGTCTCGATGCGCGAGCGCGGCCGGAGCTACGCCGCGAACGGCCACGTCGGTTCGCTTCAGGCGGGCGCCGGCTCGCTTCGCGCCCCGGTGCACGGAACGCGGACTTACGACGCGCGCTGGGACTGGAAGGGCCACGACTGGACGGACCGCTGCACCTGCCCGGTCGCGGTTGCCTGCAAGCACCTGTACGCGCTGGCCTCGGTCGCGCTGGTCGCCCTCCAGGCGGCGGGCCGCACCAACGACCCGCGGCTCGCGCGCCTCCTGCCGGGGCGGGACGCGGCGTTCCGGACCTCGCACGCGGCGCGCGAGCCCGATCCGTTCGCCGAGGCGGCCCGCCCGCGCGCGCCATCGGCGACCCACCCCGTGCGCCCCGCGCGCGCGCTCGAGGACCTGCGGGCGGCCGCGCACTCGTGGCAGCGCGTCGCGTCGCTGCGCCTCATGCTGCGCGAGCGCCCCGAACTCGAGCTCGCGACCCACCTGCCACCGTTCGACGCGATCCTCGAGGAGAGCGATCCCGATCTCCTGTGCTGGCGGCTCGCGCAGGCGCTGCCCGCGCACACGGGCGGCTGGATCCCGCCCGCGCTGCGCCCGTTCGCGGAGCGCGAGGACCTGCGCAAGCGCTTCCTCGAGCAGGAACAGGACCGGCTCGCGGGCCGGCTCGTCGCGTGGGCGGCGCCTCCGACCGCGTCGGCCGAGCGGCAGTTGCGTTTCGTGCTCGGCCTCGGGCAGGCGACCGACGGGTTGTGGGCGCTCCGGATCGAGGCGCGCGTGACCACGACCCGCGCGGCCGACACGCCGCGCACCGTGGCGCAGTTGGAGCAGCTCCAGAGGGAGGCCGCGCGCCGGCCCGGGCTGCTCTCCGAGGAGAGCATGGAGCTGCTCGAGGTCTACCTCTCGAACCTCGTCAACCGCTGGGGCGGCACCTACGCGGCGGGCAACGTCGCGACCACGACCACCGCGCGCCGACTGATCGAGCTCGGCAGCGGCACGGGCGGTGTGACCTGGTCGGACGAGCTCGATCCGGCAGTGGCCGCGCGCGCGGGCATCGCGCCGGGGCAGCCGGTGCGCTTCGGCGCGCTGCCGGTGCGCATCGTCCCGTCGGCGCTCGAGCAGGGTGGCCGGGTCGCGCTCTCGCTCGAGGCGCGCTGGCCGGACGAGCGCGCGCACCCGCTCACCGAGGCGATCCTCGTCCCGGGCACGAGCGACGGCACGCGCCGCCACCCGAGCCTCCTCGTGTGCGCGGGCGAGGTGCACGCGATCTCCTCGCGCCCGCCCGACGACGTCGTCACCGGGTTGCTGGAGGCGAGCGGGCTGACGCTCGACCCGGCGCGGCACTCGCGCCTGGTGAGCGAGCTCACGACCCGCTTCCCGACGCTGCGCGAATCGCTTGCGCCCTTCGTGCGCGAGATCGGCGCGCAGCCGGTGTTCGCGCTCGCGCTCGGCAAGAGCGACTGGCTCCAGATCCGCCTGCTCGCGGCCCCCCGGGGCACGCTCGATCCCGACGCGCCCTCGCTCGCGACCGCGGAGGGCCTGCACGAGTTCGTCCCCGGAACCGGCTGGTCGCCCCCGAGCCGCGCCGCCCTCCCCGCGGATCCCGCGAAGCTCACGCTGCTCGATCCGCGGCCGCTCGCGCCCGCGATCGAGTGGCTCGAGCGCACCGGCGCCGGCGAGGGCCCGAGCGCGGGATGGTGGATCCACATCAGCGCCGCGCGGCTCGACGCGCTCGAGGCGCTGTGGCGCGAACGCCCCCTGGGCGCACGCTGGTACTGCGACGCGGAGGCGAAGCGCCTGCTGATCGAGGGCAGCCGGGTGCGGGCGACGCTGCGCGCGCGCTCCTCGGGCGTCGACTGGTTCGCGTTCTCGGCCGAGTGGGAGAGCGGCGAGCTCGTGCTCACGCCCGAGGACATGGAGCTCTTGCGCCGCGCGACCGGACCGTTCGTGCGCGTCTCCTCGGGCTGGGTGCGGCGCGACGAGGGCGAGGAGGTCGAGCGCGCGGCCCTGCTGTTCGCCGATGTCGGCATCGAGGTCGGCGCCGGCGAGCAACGCTTGAGCCTGTGGCAACTCGCCCAGGCGCGCCCGGAATCGCTCGCCGCACTCTCGGAGTTCGGGCTCGACCCCGAGACCGTCGCCGCCGTCGAGCGCGTGCGCACGCAAGTCCGCGAGTTCACCGGTTTGCCTGCCGCGCCCTTGCCGACCGGGTTCGTCGGGACGCTGCGCCCCTATCAGCAGCACGGGCTGGATTTCCTGTCATTCGCCTCGACGCTCGGGATCGGCGCGGTGCTGGCCGACGACATGGGCCTCGGCAAGACGATCCAGGCACTGGCGTGGCTGCTCTCGCTGCGCGCCGGCGCGCCGAGGTTCGGCCCGACGCTCGTCGTCTGCCCCGCCTCGGTGGTGCACAACTGGGTGCGCGAGGCGGAGCGCTTCGCGCCCGGGCTGCCGGTCGTGCGCCTGACCGGCACCGCCGTGGAGCGGCGCGACGCACTCGACCGTGGGCGCAAGGGCGGGCTCATCGTGACGAACTACGCGCTCTTGCGGCGCGACCTCGAGACGCTGCGCGAGATCGAGTTCGGCGCGGTGATTCTGGATGAGGCGCAGAACATCAAGAACCCCGACGCCGCGGTGAGCAAGGCGGCGCGCGCGCTCCACAGCCGGCACCGCCTGGCGCTAACCGGCACGCCGCTCGAGAATCGCGCGCTCGACCTGTGGAGCATCCTCGCGTTCACGAGCCCCGAGTTCCTCGGCACGCGGCGCAGCTTCGTCACGCGCTTCGACAAGGCGGACGCGCCGCCCCACCTGCGCCGGCTGCTCGCCGCCAAGCTGCGCCCGGTGCTGCTGCGGCGCATGAAGCAGGAGGTCGCGCCCGAGCTCCCCGAGCGCACCGAGGAGCGGCTCGACTGCGAGCTGCTGCCCGCGCAGCACAAGCTCTACCTCGACCAGCTCGAGCGCGGCCGCGCGATGCTCGCGAAGCTGATCGCCGGCGGCGAGGGGCTCGATCGCCACCAGATCGAGATCCTCTCGGTGCTCACGCGCCTGCGCCAGATCTGCTGCCACCCGGCGCTCGTCGGCGCGCCCGCGCGCACGCCGTCGGGCAAGTTCGAGGCCTTGTGGGAGGTGCTCGAGCCGCTGCTCGCGGAGGGGCACAAGGTGCTCTTGTTCTCGCAGTTCGTGCAATGCCTCGCGCTGATCGAGGCCGGGATGAAGGAGCGCGGCATTCCCTCCCACCTGCTCACCGGCAAGACGCGCGAGAAGGATCGCGAGCGCGTCGTGCGGGAGTTCACCGAGGACCAGACGCCGTCGGTCTTCCTGGTCTCGCTCAAGGCGGGCGGCACCGGGCTCAACCTGACCGCGGCGAGCCACGTGATCCTGTTCGACCCGTGGTGGAACCCAGCCGTCGAGGCGCAGGCGATCGACCGCACGCACCGGATCGGGCAGACGCAGAAGGTGACGGCGTTCCGCCTGCTCACGCGGGGGACGATCGAGGAGAAGATCTGGGAGCTGCAGCAGAAGAAGGCCGCGATGGCGAAGGAGATCCTCGGCGAGGACGGGTTCGCGCGCACGCTGACGCGGGCGGACCTGGAGTACTTGCTCGAGCCGGGGGCGTAAGGCATCGCGCCTCACGCCCCCGCCACGGCTCTACTGCAGCAACACCACCCGCTGCACGAACTCGCGCCGGTTCGCGACCATGCGCGCGAAGTACACCCCGGCGCGCGGGCGGATGTCGCCCGACTCGGTGTTCCACGCGGTCGTGTGATACCCGGCGGCGAACTCGCCCTCGGCCAGGGTCGTGACCTTGCGGCCCGCGACGTCGTAGAGCGCGATCGTCACGTGTCCCGCGGACGGAAGTGCGAAGCGCAGCGTCGGCATGCCGCGCGAGGGGTTGCTCCCCGCGAGCGCCAGCGACCACTCGGTGGGCAATACGTCGCCCACCGCGACCGGCGCGCAGACCGTCGGATCGCCGATCAGGGCGTTGAACGGCTGGTTCGTGATGTTGTTGACCACGAGGTCGTCCACCTGCCAGCCGGCCCCGCCCGACGCCTCGTCCGCGCCGATGCGGAATCTCACGCGCACGGTCTTGCCCGCGTACGTGGTGCCGAGGTTGACGTTCACCGTGGCGAGCGCCGGGAAGCCCGTGCTCTGCCCCACGTACGCGGACCGTCCCGAGAGCGGGTTGCCGGCGCCGACGTAGAGCGTGCCGCCATAGGTCGGGCTCGCCGACGCGCCGATGTCGGTCCAGCTCGCGCCCGCGTTGTCGGTGATCTCGATCACGCCGCCGTCCCAGAAGATGCCGCCGCTGGTCTCGTAGGAGTACGCCTGCTTGAACGAGAACGTGAACGCCCCCGACGCCGCGACATTGAGCGGCGGCGTGATCAGGTACTCGTCGGACAGGCCTCCCGGGTCGGGCGCTGAGAACACGAAGTTCGAGCCCAGCGTGGCCCGGGCCCACCCGTTCGCCGCGACGTGCGGGTTGCCCGTGTACGACCAGCCCGCGCTCGGCTGGTCGACGGTCTCGGTGGTCGAAGGCGTGAGGTCGGCATTGCCGTTCGCGACCAGCACGCCGTTGACCGGCGTCGCGATCAGCGCGGGATCGGTGTACGCGATCTGCAGGTCGAGCGGCTCGACACCGACCGCCCCGAACATGCCGATCACGAGCGACCCGGTGCTCGTGCCGTAGGGCGACGAGTTCGACATCGCGACCGTGTGCCCGTACGGGAAGTTGACCGACGGATTCGGGCTCGTGACCGTGGCCGTCGTGGCCGAGAGTGCGGTACTTCCGGAATTCCGCAGCGTGATCATGAGCGTGCCGGACTCGCCGTTGTCGAGGATGCCGTCGTTGTCGCAGGAGCGCACGTCGTCTGTGATCGTCGCGCTGACGAAGTCGAGCGCGCCGCCGCAGACGTAGCTTTCGACCACGCCGATGTTCGTGGTCGAGGTCCGCGGCGGCGAGATCGCGCCGACGCCGGCCCCGCGCCGCGCGAACGCCGCGCAGAACGCCGCGTGGTCGAGCGGATCGGACGCGAGCACGACCGACAGCAGCGCATCGCGCGCCTCGGTGAAGGTCGGGTCGAGCGGCGTCATCTTGTAGGCGGCGACGAGGTAGTCGCGCATGCGCGTCTGGGACTGGACGAACGAGAGCCGCCCCGTGTCGCGCAGCAGCGCGGCGTAGCACTCCCACAGCATGGTCGCCCACACCTCGCCCGCGTTGTGGACCTCGGAGTTGGGGCTCGACTTTACCTTCGCCGGGGGCCCGACCGGGAGCGGCTCGCCATCCTGGATGTGCCGGAACGTGAGCGCATTCTTCGCGAAATCCGTCGAATAGGGATAGCGCCGCACGCCGAAGTAGTACGTGGTCGAGGGCGCCACCGACGGGGAGAGCGCGTACCCACCCGTGCTGTACGTCCCCGAGAAGTCGAACGGCGACACCAGCGCGTCCTCGGCGCGCACCGTCAGGAGCTGTCCCTGGAAGTCGCCCCACCCCTCGCCCATGCCGCCGGCCTGCAAGCCGCCCAGGCCCGAGCCGTTGCCGATCAGCCGGTTGTTGACGTAGTGCCCGTACTCGTGCGCCACGATCTGGTTGTCGATCGAGCCGTCGCGCTGGAGATTCGGCGTGCTCGACACGGTGACGTTCACGCCGCCGCCGAGCTGCGCCTTGATGTCGGCGCCATCGGACTGCGAGATCATGACCGCGCCGATGGTCGGGCTCGTCGCACCCGAGATCGTCACTGGCGGGCCGGCCACGTTGTTGACCACGATCACCGCGAGCGCGCCCGCGTTCTGCGCGTTCAGGATCATCGTGTCGTAGGTGCACGAGCCGCGGTCGATGAGCGCGATCTTGCCGGCGAGCGAGCCCACGCTCGCGCCGCAACCGTCGCTCGTCGGGGCCACGCCGTCGTTGTAGAGCTCGACCGGTGCGGTCACCGAGAAGTTGTTCGGGCCGATCGCCGAGCGCGCCGCGGTCTTGGTACCGGCGATCGCGGGCGGGCTGTTGACGACCACCAACGCCGTCGGCGCCGCCTGGAACACGTACATCTGCATGCGCGGCCGGCCGCCGTCCGCGGGCGTCGTCATGTTCGCGTTGTTCGTCCCGCCGTAGTCCTGCGCCTCGGCCTTGAACCCGTCGCCCTCGATGCCGCCGCGCCCGTAGTTGCTGACCTGCGCATTGCCCGCCGCCTCATCGAAGCCGGCGGCGTAGTACCAGTCGTGCAGGAAGTTCACGGTGTAGAACAGCTGCGTGACCGACGCCATGCGCTGCGCGGCGCTCACGCCGGGGGCGAGGGTCGGGTCGTAGGCGCGATCGAACGTGCCCGGGCTCGTGGTGCTCGCGCGCAGGTCGCTGCCCGAGAACCCATCGGGCGAGGCGAGGTCGGCGTAGGCGTCGACGTTGTTGCCATTGGTCACGGTCGCGCCGGACGCCAGCCACGGGTCGTTGGTCGCGATCGGCCCGTTCTGGAGCGTGATCAGTGTCGGCAGCGTGAAGCCCGGGTCATACGCGGTCGGCGTCGCGAACGGATACGGGGTCGGCGAGCTTCCCTGCGGACCATCGGGCGGCATGTTCGGCGCGGCGGCATCGTTCCACACGCGGTAGGTGAAGCTGGCGTCGGCCATGAGGCTGTGGCGGTACAGCACGCGGCCGTCGCGCGCGGAGATCACGTACTGGTCCGCTGCGGTCTCGGCGAGGATCTCGACCGAGTACGCGGGCTCGAGATCCGCCGGCGTGTGGAACCACACCTTCTTCACGCGGACCGGCTCGCCCGGCGCGAGGCCCGCGGGGATGCCCGCGTTCACGTCCGCGACGTCAAAGCGCTCGAACCCGCCCGGCATCGCGTTGCCATGGGACATCGCCGCGCCGGCCGCGGCCGTGCCCGTGAAGTCTTCGAGCGCGTTCGCGGTCGCCTGCATGGAGGAGAAGCGGAACGCGCGCGCCGACGCGGCCGCGCGAATCTTGCCGGGCGTGGCGCTCGCGATGAAGCCGGATGCGGCCTTGAGCTCGAGGTTCCGGTCCATGAGGAGCTTGACC
This sequence comes from Candidatus Eiseniibacteriota bacterium, assembly GCA_046598045.1. GTDB lineage: Bacteria > Eisenbacteria > RBG-16-71-46 > RBG-16-71-46 > DASYSL01 > JANPEF01. The sequence goes on along the minus strand of JBKJJJ010000085.1, from coordinate 11,215 downwards.
TCCTCGCCGAAGACCTCGACGCCGTCGACCGTCTGCTTGTAGGTCGCGATGATCGGGCCCCGCCCGGTGTCGTGCACGCTGCGGAGCTTTGCGCCCGCGAGATCGGCGGCGCCGAGCCCGTAGAACGGGGCGAGGCGCGCGAGGTGCGCGCGGGCGGCCTGGTCCGCGGTCGGCTTTGCCGGCGCGCCGCCCGTGACGCTTTGCGCGGCGAGCGGCTCCGCGGGTGCGGCCCACAGGAACGTTGGGACGCCGAAGCGATCCTCCATCTCGCCCACTGCCGCGATGCGCCGGAGCCCTGGAGCCTCGAGGCGAGCCTTCGCCGCGTTTGCGGCATTCGCGTCGACCGCGATGGAATTGCGCTGATCGAAGTCGGGACGCGCGGCCGCTGTCGCCTGGCCGCTGAAGGAGAGCAGCACGGAGCAAAGGACGAAGAGCCGGGCGAGCGAATCGTGGCGCACGAATCCTCCAAGAGTTGGCGGGATGCCGATCAATTGAGTCTGACAGGTACGGAGGGAAAGGACAACTTTCAGCGCCTGTGCGGCGTTCTTGACACCGGACGTGTCCCGGGCCGGCAGGCAGGAAGTACGTCCTGCCGCGCGAAGGTGCCCCATCGGATGAATTTCTTACCAATCATGGTCGGAGACCGCGATGACTCCGCCCGTGATCCGGCCCGATTGCTCCTTAGATGACGATCATAAGATGAGGATTCATGCGAACCCGGCGCTCACCTCCGCGAATCGCGCCACCCCATTCACCATCCGCATCTCGTCCGCGTTCCGACACGGCACCCGCATCAGCCCCGGCGAAGCCACGAGTACCGCCAACGCGCGCGCGCGAGAGATCGCGACGTTCAGGCGATTGCGCGAGAACAGGAATGCGAGGTCCCGCGGGAGGTCGTCGCCGGAGGAGGTGGCCATCGAGAAGAACACGATCGCGGCCTCGCGCCCCTGGAACTTGTCGACGGTCCCGACCTGGGCGCCGTCGGGCAACACCGCCAGCAGCGTCTGGACTTGCGCGTTGTAGGGCGCGACGACCAGGATGTCGCGCAGCGTCAGCGGCGCCACGACGCCGTTCGCATCCGTGAACGTGCCGCCCGCGAGCAGCAGCGCGATCTCGCGCGCGATCACGTCCGCCTCCTCGGTCGAGCGCTGCGAATTGCCGGAGTGCGCCACCGGCAGGTAGCGCAGCCCCGCTCCCGAGAGCCCGGTGGGCGAGGCCACCTCCTGCCGATCGCGCCCGGGCGCAGACGCGAGTCGCCCGTCGTACGCCAGCTCGGAGATGAACGCGCACACCCCCGGATGCATGCGCCACGTCTGGTCGAGGAACAGGCCGCGCTCGGGCGGAATCGTGTCATCGGAGCCGAGCACGTGCTCCAGCACGGACGCGCCGGCGCCGGGCGGGTGGACGGCCTGCGAAACCTGCGGAAGCTGCTGCGGGTCGCCGAGCAGCACGAGGTTCGTGGCGGCCGTTCCGACCGCGAGCGCATCCGCGAGCGACACCTGCCCCGCCTCGTCGATGAACAGCACGTCCAGGGAGGCGTCGAGCTCGGGACGTGAAAACAGCCACGCGGTTCCCGCGAGCAGCAACATGCCCCGGGGCATGCTCGTGGGGTTGTCCGCGACGTTCGTGATCATGGGCATCGCCAACTCCGAGACGAACTGAGACTCGCCCTCACCCGAGCTTTTCTTGAGGCCGTGAAACGCAAACCCTTCGGCGTGCGCGACCGCCTCGACCTCGTGCAGCAGGTTGTGGATCGCGCGATGCGAGAGCGCGGTCACACCGACCGTCCCGCCCGCGCGCATCAGGCGCACGATCAGGCGCGCGCCCAGCCACGTCTTGCCGGCGCCCGGCGGGCCCTGGACGAAGAGTGCGCCCCGGTCGAGGGCCGAGACGATCCTCCACGCCTGTTCGAGATCGAGGTGCGCGCCCTGCAACGCCGAGCCTGGTGGGTGGCCCGCAATGCGTGGGGGCGCTCCCGTCAACAGGTCGCGCAGGGCGCGATAGGCACCCTCGCCATCCACGCCGTGACTTGCGATGGAGCCCCCGAGTCTCCGCAAGGCCGCGCGTTGCATGGCAGTGTTGTAGGGCGCGCCCGGGATGAGCGCGCGCGGCAGCGGCACCCCGGCGAGGGTCGGTCCGCGCTTGAGCACGGCGCGGCCGGTGCGTGGGTCGATCTCGACCAGGCTGCCCGCAGACTTTCCGGTCGCGGGATCGAGAACGTCGGCGCCGGGCGAGAGCTTGAACTCCTGCGCCGGGAACCGCAGCGTGTGGTGGAGCGACCTCGCGACCTTGACGGGCGGCTCGGCAGGCTCGGGCACGAGCCCGCCGATCGACTCGCCGTCATCGAGCAGGGCCTCGTCGGTCATCTGCATGCGATCGAAGAACGACCACCACACGGGCCGCGCCTCGCGTTGGTGATAGTCGATGAGCTGCGCCATCAGCCAGCGCGCGCGGTCCGCGCCTTCGAGCGCCAAAGGGTCGGGCCCAAGGCCGTCGAGCAGATTTGCCACCAGCGCCGAGCGTTCGGCCTCGAGCCGCAGCGAGTCCTCGCTGCGCTCCTTCGGCGCATCTGGAGGAGGAGGAGGCGGCGCCTCCCCGAACTTCGCAAAGGCCTCCGCCTTGCGCGCCATCACCCAGTCGCGCAGGAGCCGCGTGGAGACGCAGTCCTCCTCGTTGTAGCGCTCGATCGCCTCGAGCTTCCCGGCTTCGTGCGTCTCGAGCCAGAGCTCGTACTCGACGATCGAGGCGCCTGCGTTCTTGACCGCGGCCTCGCGCGGGCCCATGTAGAAGTGCTCGATGTCCTTGATCGAGTAGCTCGGATACGACGCGCGCAGCCCCTGCCGCACGACGCGGTAGAGGTCGACCAGCACCTCGCCCCGCAGCAGGTCGTCGAGCTCGGCCTCGCGCGTGCCGTAGCGGCCAGCGAGGCGTTTGAGCGCGCTCGGCTCGTAGGGCGCGTAGTGATAAACGTGCATCGCAGGGTCGGCGGCGCGGCGCGCGACCACGAAGTCGATGAACGCCTCGAACGCCTGGCGCTCCTCGGCGTGGCTGTGCCCCCACCACGCGCGGTACGGCGTGCCGTCCGCGAACGCCGCGCCGAACAGGTACTCGAGCCCGCCGCCCTCGAAGTACGGATCGCCCTCCATGTCGAAGAACACGTCGCCCGGTGACGGCTCAGGCAGCAGCGCGAATCCGCGCGCGGGGAGCGGCGCGAGCAGCTCGTAGCTCGCCTCGCCGGTCGCGTTCTGCGCCGCCTGGAGGCGGGCCTGCGCGCGCAGCGTGTCGAGCGTGGGCGCGGGGATGCGCGGCACGCGCTCGCTCTCGGGCAGCCCGGCGAGCTGCGCCAGCGTGCTTACGCCGGCCTTGGCGAGCCGCGCCATCTGCGTGCGCCGGATGTTCGCGACGCGGCAGAGGTGATCGTCGGCCTCGCGGCGGCGCTCGCAGGTCGTGGCCCAGCGGCACATCGCGCAATGCTCGACCGGCAGCGGGTACGAGGGCTCGGAGCCGGCCTCGACCGTGGCAACGAAGCGCTCGCGCAGCGCGCGGAAGTACGCGCCGAAGTCGCGGCACACGTAGCTGTCGCGCACCTGCCCGGCGAGGATCGCGTGCATGCGGACCGGCGGCGTGCCCTGCACCCGCGCGATCAGCTCGCTGTAGAGCGAGAGCTGGAGCAGGTAGTACGCCTTGGTCGTGCGCCCGAGCTTCGTGTCGGCCGCCTCGTAGCTCCACGCGCCGAGATCGGACGGCGTCTCGACGCGCTCGAGGAAGTCCGCGATCCCGAGCCATCGCCCGTGCTCGAGCACGCCCTGGTAGATCACCGGGTCGCCGCGCTCCATCGCTTTGCGCGTCGCCCGAACTGCGGGCGCCGGATTGCCCGGGTCATACGGAATGCGCGTGACCGGGAGCGCGCACGCCGCGAGGTACACCTTCTCGTGCTCCAGCCCGCGCCGGGCGAGCAGGTCGGACATCGGGTCGCGCTCGGCGGCGTCGGGCACGCGCAGGCCGCGCGCGGCCTGGCCCTCGAGCCACGCGAGGTGCTCGCAATCGGCGAAGAAGTTGAGGTCGGAAGGCGAGAAGCGAAGTCCATCAGGGCCAGCGCGCAAGGGCAATTCCTCCGGGTCGGGGAGGGCGACGATACAATAGGGCGGGGACAATGTCGGAGTGGACCTGCCGATCCGGGTCAGACCGCGTTGCGCCTCGCGAGATACCGCATCACAAGCCACCCCGTCGCTGCCGCCCCCAGCACCCAGATCCCGATGATGATCGCCGCCGCCGTGCGATTGACCGGCACCCCCTCCGCCACGGCGGCGCGCGCCCGCTCCCGGCACTCCGCCAGGACCTCCTTCGGAATCATCCGGCGAGCGAGCACGATGCCCAGCGGGACGAGCACGAGGTCGTCGAGGTAACCCAACACGGGGATGAAGTCGGGGATCAGGTCGATCGGGCTGAGCGCGTAGCCGACGACGCACGCCGCGAACGCCTTCGCGTACCACGGCACGCGCGGGTCGCGGCAGGCGAGATAGAGCGCGTGGATCTCCACGCGGAGTTCGCGCACGCGCTGTTTCCACGACGCGAGGAAGCTCATACCTGCGCCTCAGACGACGTCGAAGCCGACCCGCTCGAGCAGCTGGAGGTAGCGCGGGTCCGGCCGGATCGGGTCGAGGCGGGGGTGGACGAGCAGGAACATCAATCCGGTCGCGCCCTCCTCGACCGCGACGTCCAACCAGAGGAACGCCTCGTCGATGTCGCCCAGGCTCGCGTGCAATGCGGCGATCCCCCACGCCGAGACCACCCGCGTGGAGCGCGCGAGCACCAGGTCGTCGAGGATCCGGCGCGCGCCGGCCACGTTTCCCAGGCTCGCCTCGAGGTGCGCGAGACCGAACGACGGCCCGGCGACACCGCCGGCGAGGCGACGGCCAGCTTCGTACTCCGTGCGCGCCTCGTCGAAACGGCCCAGCGCCTCGAGCGAGCGTGCGAGATCGGTGTGCGCGCCGTCGAACCGCGGGTCGAGCTCGACCGCCCTCCGGTAGTAGACGACCGAGCGCTCGTAGTCGCGCGCGTAGTAGTAGGCGTCGCCGACGCTTGTGTGGTGGATCATCGACATCGGATCGAGGCTCAATGCCTTGAGCATCGTCGCCTGCGCCTGTGCGTGTCGCCCGGAGCAATACTGCAGGCGGCCGAGCCAGACGTACGCGTCGACCAGGCCGGGATTCAGTTCGATCGCGCGCTCGAGCGATTGGATCCCCTGCGCGATGCTCTGGAACCGTGAGTCGAGCATGCCGAGCAGCGCGTAGGCCTCAGCCTCCCCCGGGTCGAGCTCGAGCGCCCGCAGCGCGGCCGCGCGGGCGAGCGCGGTGGCTTCGGCCGGGGCCGCCATCCCGCGGCTGGCGCGCACCCAGTGGGAGTGGCCGAGCCCCGCCCACGCCGGCGCGAACGTCGGATCCAGGTCGATCGCGCGCTGAAAGTGCCGAAGGCTCAGGTCGATCGCCTGCGGGGACGTGGCGTCGAGATTGTGCCGGCCCTTGAGGTATTCGAGGTGCGCCTCGGGATTGACCGGCTGGCGCTTCGCGAGTTGCGTCGCCTCGCGCGGCGTGACGTGGATCGCGATCTCCTTCGCGACGGTCTCCGCGACGCGGCTCTGCAGGTCGAGCACGTCCTCGAGATCGCCGTCGTAGCGATCGGCCCACAGCGTCTCGTCCGCGCGCGCGGACACGAGCTGCACGCTGATCCGTACACGCTTTCCGACGAGCAGCGCCGAGCCCTCGAGGATCGCGTCGACGTTGAGCTCGCGCGCGATCTCGGGCAGGGATTTCGGCGATCCCTTGTACTTCATCGCCGAGGTGCGCGAGATCACGCGCAGCGCCTTGAGCCGCGCGAGGTCCGAGATCAGCGCCTCGGTCATGCCATCGGCGAAGTACTCCTGTGCCGGGTCGCGCGACACGTTCTCGAGCGGGATCACCGCGAGCGAGCGGATCACGTCCTTGCCGGCGTCGACCACGAGGCCGGCGCGCAAGCCCTCGCGCATGCGCCGGAGCGCCGCGCTCACGTCTCCCGCCGAGGCGGGCCGCTGCGCGATCTCCTTGCTCAGGCACGACGCAACCAGGCGATCGAGCTCGACCGGCGCGTCCGGACGTAATGAACGCAGCGACGGCGGCGCCGCGTGGAGCACGTCGAACATCAGCGCCTCGGGCCGCGGCTTGTCGAACGGGCGCTGCCCGGCCGTCATCTCGTAGAGCACGACGCCGAACGCGTAGAGGTCGGCGCGCAGGTCCTCGGGCTCGCCGCGCAACTGCTCGGGCGCCATGTACGGCAGCGAGCCGAGCACGACGCCGGGCTGCGTGAGCTGCGTGCGCTCGTGCGTCTCGTGGAGCAGGCCGGCGATGCCGAAGTCGAGGATCTTGGGCGTGCCCGAAGCGGTGAGGACGACGTTGCCCGGCTTCAGGTCCCGGTGCACGAACCCGCCCCGGTGCGCATCGGCGAGCGCCTCGCCGATCTCGGCGCCGACACGCAGCACCTCGTCGAGCGGCAGCGGACCGTCGGCGAGCTTCGACGCGAGCGTGCCGCCGGGCACGTACTCCATCACGAGGAAGTCGAGCCCGTCCTGCGTGTCGAAGTCGAAGATCGTGGCCACGCCCGGGTGCGACAGGCGCGACAGCACGTGCGCCTCCTGGCGAAAGCGCTCGCGCGTCGTCGTGTCGGCGAGGGCGCCGGGCAACAGCACCTTGACCGCGACGTCGCGGCCGAGGTGTGTATCGTGCGCGCGATAGACCTCGCCCATGCCGCCCGCGGCGAGCGCTTCGACAATGCGATAGTGCGAGAGCGTTTTGCCGATCATGGGCATGGGCGCGGCGTGGGCACGAGGGGCATGCGAGGAATTTAGCCGAAAATGTCAGGCCCGGGGGCGGGCATCTGCGCGCAGGCCTGCATACCAAACGTACGTTTCGTACAAAACATACGCACGCCTGCGAAGAAGGCTTCGGACCCGGGGCTTTACAAGCGCGCGCGCAGCGCCGCCGGCCAGTCGAGCACGACGGTGAGCGAGGACGTCGGCGCCTTGCCCTCGGGAAGCAGCAGCAAGGCACGCATCCCGTGGTGGGTGAGGTCGCCCCCGCGGAGATTGGGCGGGAACCGCCCTACGGATCGCATCGGCCCGAGCCGAAACTCCGGGCCCGGGATGATGTCCGCGATCTTGAGCACCAACGGCTCCCCCTCGACCCCGAACGTCAGGCTCCTGCCATCTGCGGTCCAAGCCGACTGGGCGCCGCCGCCGGTCGTAACCTGGTACTTCGATCCGGGTGTCGGAAACGATTGCACGTAGATCTCCGGGCGCCCCGATTCGTCCGAGACATAGACGATCCACTTGCCGTCGGGCGAGATCTTCCCACCCTGCTCGTTGAACGGGGTTTGCAAGTACGGGCGCGCGGGAGCGCCGGCCTCGAGCGGCTGGAGCCAGAGGTCCCAGCGCGTCGCCGCCGCCTGCCGGTCGAACACGAGCATCGTGCCGTCGGGCGACCAGTCGGTCAGCAACTTGAACGCCGGATCCGACGCGAGGTAGCTGCGCGGCTGCGGGTTCCCGCTCAGCGCCCGCACGATGAACCACTGCGGGCCTGCGGTGCTCGCCTGGTACGCGATGAGCGTGCCGTCGGGCGACCAGTGCGGCTCTTCGTTGATTCCCGTCTCCTGCGAGAACCGGGAGATCGTCCCGCGCTCGAGATCGCCGACCCACACCTCGGGGAGGGCGATCCCCTCCGCGCGGCCGATCGCGACCCGGCGATCGTCCGGCGAGAGCGCCACGCCTCCGGTGTACTCCGCGGCCTCGAGCGGCGTCGCCGTCAGCGCGCCGCCCGCCGGGTTGAACCAGGCTAGCTTCGAGCGCGTGACCAGGAACGTCGGATAGGACACCCGTCCGTTCCCCGACACCGAGAACCCGGAGGAGCCCGCGATGTTCGATGGCACCATCAGGTCGCGTAGCACGACGGGCGGGCCCTTCATCCGGCGGGACGAGGCGTCGAAGCGCGCGGCAGTGAGCTGGCTGCTCGCCAGGGAGAGCAGATAGCCTGGCTCGGCATAGCGCACACCGGAGGTCGTGGCGGTCAGGGACTCGGGCTTCGCCCCATCGAGCGAGCCGATCATGATGCGGTACTTGCCCTCGCGCGGCGGCAGCGAGCTGTAGAGGAAGTGTTTCCCGTCCGGCAGGAAGTCGGGCGCGCGATGTCCGGTCTCCCCGCGCGCGCTGTCGATCACCGTGACCTGGCGCGGCTCTCCGCCGGCGGCCGCGATCACCGAGAGTGGCCCGTCCGAGGACGGGGCGAACACGATCTGGTCGTTCCGGCTCCACGCTCCGCCACGCGCGCGCTTGACGTCACACAGCTCGTCGACCTCGCCCCCCGCAGCCGGAACGCGCTTGAGCTTGGTCCCCGTGAAGAAGCCGATGCTCCTGCCGTCGGGCGACCAGAACGGCTGGATGCCATCCTCGGTGCCCTCGAGCGGCCGCGCCGCCAGGGTCTCGAGCGTGCGCACCCAGAGCCTGCTCTTCAGGCTGTCGCCCGCCACGAACACGATCCGCGTGCCGTCCGGCGAGATCGCCTGCAACGCGCCGTCCCCGGGCATGCGCATGCCTGCGGTCTCGGGGACCTCGAACCGGATCGGCGCCCGCGCGGCGGCATGCCTTCCCGGAAGGAGCGGCGAGATCAGCTTGCCCGCGACCACCGCGATCACTGCTCCCGCGACCGCGGCCGCAAGCTGCCGCCCGACGCCGCTCGACTTGCGAGGCGCCGCAGCGGCGGCCGTCGCCGCGTCCACCGCGCCCGCGATGGCGGTCGAATACGCCGCGCTCGACGCGCTGCCGCGCGGCGAGAGCACCTCCTCGAGCTCGATCCTCGCGTCGCCCATGTCGCGCAGGCGACGGCGCGCGTCCTTCTCGAGGCAGCGGCGCAGCAGCTCGCGCACGCGCGGCGGCGTGGCGGCGGGCAGCGCGGCCCAGTCGGGCTCGCCGGTCAGGATGTGCGCGATCAGGTCCGACACGGTCTCGCCCGCGAACGCCAGCTTGCCGGTCAGGCATTCGAACAGCACGCACCCGAACGACCAGATGTCCGTCCGCTTGTCGACCGCGCGGCCGCGCGCCTGCTCGGGCGACATGTAGGCCGCGGTGCCGAGCACCATGCCGGCCTCCGTGCCCATGTAGCCGTAGGTCATGGTCGGCGACGCCGACAGCGCGCCGTCGGGCGACGAGCCGGGCGTCGCGCCGCCGCCGCCCTTGGCGAGCCCGAAATCGAGCACCTTGACCGCGCCCTGGGGCGTGAGCATGACGTTGCCGGGCTTGAGGTCGCGATGCACCACGCCGCCCTCGTGCGCGCTCTCGAGCGCGGCCGCGATCGCGGCGCAGATCTCGACCGCCTCGGGCACGGCGAGCGGACCGTACGCGAGCCGGGCGGCGAGCGTCTCGCCCTCGATGTACTCGAGCACGAGGTAGCGGTGGTCGTCGACCAGCTCGAGCCCGAAAATACCCGCGATGTTCGGGTGCGAGAGCGAGGCCAGCAGCTTGGCCTCGCGCTCGAAGCGCGCGAGGCGCTCGGGGTCGCGCGCGAACTCGGCGGGCAGCGCCTTGATCGCGACGTCCCTGCCGAGGCGCGTGTCGCGCGCGCGATAGACCTCGCCCATGCCGCCCGCGCCGAGCGGCGCGCCGATTTCGTAGGGACCGAGTCTGGTGCCGGGATCGAGGCTCATCGCGGCACTCTAGCGGAGGTCCGATCTCTCGGGTATGCCGGATTCGATTCGGACCTCGCGGAACAGGCGAAAGCGCGCGGCGTCGATCATCGGCGCCTCGAGCGGCCAAATCAGAGTGGCGTCGCGCCGCCGCGGGGCGAGGGGTTCGAGGTCGAGCAGAGGGTGCAAGTCCGGGTCGAGCCGGGCCGCCGTGGCCGCGAGATCGCGCGTGAGGGGCCGCAGGAGGATGCGCATCGCGAACTCGAGGTCCCCGAGGCGAACGGCCGTCCCCGCCGCCGCGAGGATGGGGCCGAAGCCGAGGCCCTTCGACGTCGCGACCTCGTCGAGCATGCGCCGGGCTTCGCCTTTTTGGCCGCGGCGTGCCGCGATGTTCGCGGCATAAGCCCGCAGGTTTGCCCCGATGCTTTCGTCCGCAGAGACCTGGCGCAGCGCCTGTTCGGCCGGATCGAGCTCTCCGCGCAGGAAGTGGATCAAGGCGCGGATCGTGGCGGATGCCACGAGATAAATCGCGTTGTCCGACAACTTGACCACCCGCAGCGCCAGCGCCATCCCCTCGTCCCAGCGGCCGGTGAAAACGCAGAGGAGGGCCAACCACATCGTGGCGAAGGCCTCCTGCGGGTCGACCTCGAGCGCGCGCCGCATGTAACGCTCCGCGCCCGCGAGGTTTCCGCGCTCGAAATCGTCGACGCCGACATTGATGAGCGCGGGCGAGAAGCGCGCGTTGACCTCGATCGCCTTGAGCAGCGCCGCGCGCCCGCCCTCCTTGTCGCCGGAGAACCGGAGTACCAGGCCTTCCGCCTTGTAGGCCTCGGGGAGACGCGGGTTGAGCGCGCTCGCCCGGCGCGCCGCCTCGAGCCCGAGGCGGGAGAGTTCGGCGACATCCGCGCCGCCCCACTGGATCATCTGGCCGTAGGTGTCGCCCATGCCCGCCCAGGCGAGCGCGTAGTCGGGGTCGAGCGCGATCGCCTGCTGGAACAGGGCGAGCGCCTCCTTGAACGACTCGGCCTTGTACTGGTTGTAGCGCTCGCGCCCCTTGAGGTAGAGGTCATACGCGCGCACGTCGTTCGGCCGATCCTTGCCGAGGTTCGCCGACTCGCTCGGCGTCAACGCGACGCTGAGCGCGGCCGCGATCGACGAGGCGATCTCCTCCTGCACGGCGAACACGTCCTCGAGCGTGCGGTCGTAGCGCTCGGCCCACAGGTGGAACCCGTCGGCGACGTTGATCAGCTGCGCGCTGATGCGCACGCGATCCCCGGCGCGCCGCACGCTGCCCTCGAGGACGGCGCTCACGCCCAACTCCGCGCCGACCTTCGCGATGTCCACCGGCGCGCCGCGATAACGCGCGACCGCGTTGCGCGAGGCGACGCGCAGCCCGCGGAGCTTCGACAGGTCGGTCAGGATGTCCTCGGTGATGCCGCCGCAGAAGTACTCGCTCTCCTGGTCGCTCGCCAGGTTCTCGAAGTACAGCACCGCGAGCGACGGCGGCCCG
>JBKJJJ010000159.1:0-2536 GCA_046598045.1 Candidatus Eiseniibacteriota bacterium | reverse complement strand
GGGCCCCGCAGGACGGCGTTTCGGCAAAGGGCGCATGGTCCTCTGGTTTTCGGCCTTTCGACGGGTCCGCTGAACTCCCGGGTTGGGAGCTTCCCGGCCCCGGGAACCCGAATTGGGAGTAAACAACTTACGCGCTCCCCGCCGGCGATGCCACGGCTCCCGAGGCCTCATACCCAACCTTCGGCGCACGGAGTATGCTAATGGGGTCACGGGCGCAGATTGGCTCCCCTCCAGCGCGCCCGGCATTACGAACCATTCTGATCGATTGCTCACCCACCCTTTTCCTGACGGAGGACGCATGCGCACTCGTTCACTCCCTCGCCGGTTCCGGCCGATCGTATGGACCGTCCTCGCCGCCTTCCTCCTCCAGCCCATGTTCAGCGTCGCGAGCGTCGAGGCATCGATCCGCTACGAGGATTCCGAGTCGGCCGGGCGGGCGCAGGCGATCGCTCCGATCGATGGCGAGCGACTGAACGCCGGCGAGGCGCGCTTCGCGTGCGAGCTCCCCACGGACGTGTCCGAGGCGTGGATCGTCGCGGCGGCGGAGCCGTTCGACGCCGCGCGCTGGACGAGCCTGCCCGAGGGCGCGGCGTTCCACCGCGCGGACGCATCGACCGGCCTGGTCGCGCTCGATGCACTCGGCCTGACGATCGCGGCGCCGACCCAGATCTGGTGGACGGTCGCGACCGTGAGCAAGACCACGGGCCGCCTGCGCGTGTCGCCTGTGCACTCGTTCACCGCGCTGCCGCGCTTCACGAACCGCGTCGCCGCGTCGCCCTACCTGCTGGAGTCGCGGCGCGGCCTGCTCGGCGCCGCGGACAAGACCGCGGGCGCCACCACAGCCGCCGGCGTAGCGCCGCGCATCCGGCTGGCCGCGGGCTTCGACTTCGCCCCGACGACCGACGGCGCGCCCGCGCTGCCGCTCGCAAGCACGACCGCGCGCGTCGTGCCGGCCGACCCGGCGGCCGCGGACGCGCCGCGGCCCTACCTCGTCCAGTTCGCGGCCCCGCCCTCCGAGGACGGGCGCGCCGCGCTCGCGCGCGCGGGCGGCGTGGTCGTCGCCTACGTGCCCGACCAGGCCTACCTCGTGCGCATGACGCCCTCCGCCCGCACGGCCTACGAGGCGCAGGGCCGCGCGCTCTGGATCGGCGACTTCCAGCCCGCGTACAAGCTGAGCCCGATGCTGACCGACGCGAGCGTGCCGGTCACCGGCCAGTACTTCGCGCTCCTGTTCCCCGACGCCGACGCGCGCCAGATCGCGGCCGCGCTCGCCAAGGTCGGCGCCACGGTCGAGGCGGTGAACGACAATGGCGTGAACAAGATCCTGCGCTTCCGCGCGCCCGCGTCCGGCCTCGCCGACGTCGCGGGCCTGTCGGAGGTGGCGTGGGTCGAGCCGGTCGCGATCAAGACCATGAGCAACGTCAACGCGGCCTGGATCGTGCAGACCAACAACCCGCTCCCGCCGAACAACTACCGGGTCTGGAACATGGGACTGCGCGGGCTCGGCCAGGTCGTGATGACCTCGGACTCGGGCATCGACGTCACGCACAACATGTTCAAGGACCCCGCTCTGCCGATCACCGATTTCGGCGACTACCCGACCCACCGCAAGATCATCGCCTACAAGCGCGGCTCGACCAGCCCGTCGGTCGACTTCGGCGACCATGGTGGCGCGAACAGCTACCACGGCTCGCACACCGGGTGCTCGATGGTCGGCAATGACAGCGTCAACGCCGGCGCCTCGCTCAATGACGGCATGGCGAAGGACGCGAAGATCTACTTCATGGACCTCTCGGGCGTGGCGCTCGCGAACTCGGTCGTGCCGTTCGACGACCTGAACGACCTGTTCCTGCCGCCCTACACGGGCAACTTGGGCGGCGCGGCGCGCATCTCGTCCAACTCGTGGGGCTCGGCGGTCAACGGTGCGTACGACCTGAACGCGATGCAAATCGACCAGTTCGTCTGGGCGCACCCGGACATGTACATCGGCTTCTCCAACGGCAACTCGAGCACGGCCGGCACGGTCGGCAGCCCCGCGTCGGCGAAGAACCTCGCGGGCATGGGTGGAGTCAACAACGGTTCCGGCACGCAACGAAACACGCTCTACACCGTGACCAGCCGCGGCCCCACGGCGGACGGGCGACGCAAGCCGTTGTTCTGTGCTCCCGCGTCGAACGTCATCTCTGCGCAGGCGGGTCCCGCGACCTACGCCGGACTCTCCGGCACGTCGATGGCGTGCCCCACCGGCACGGGCGCGATCGTCTTGATGCGGCAATACCTGTCCGACGGCTGGTACCCGACCGGCGCGCCGGTGGCGGCGAACGCGTTCTCGCCCTCGGCGGCCCTGCTCAAGGCGATGGCGATCAACGCCGCCGACGACAGCGTCGGCACGTTGCACGCCCCCGATAACAACATCGGCTATGGCCGCATCAAGATCGACAACGTGCTCTACTTCCCCGGCGACGCGCGCAAGCTGCTGCTGGTCGACAACACGGGGGGACTGGGCCAGGGCCAGTACATCGAGTATCAGGTCAAC
>JBKJJJ010000027.1:0-2819 GCA_046598045.1 Candidatus Eiseniibacteriota bacterium | reverse complement strand
CTCATCCTCCAGAAGCAGCGCGCGTGGGACACGTCGCTGGCCGAGCTCAAGCGCGCGCTCGACGCGCACGCGACGCCGGAGGCGCTCGACGCGCTTTCCGGCACGCTGATCCGGCTCGGCCGCACGGGCGAGGCGATCTCGGCCGCCGAATGGGCCGTGCGCCTCAACCCCTATCACGAGTCGTCCCATTACACGCTCGGCAACGGCTACGCGCGGAGGAACTACACGCAGCTCGCAGCCGCGTATCCACGCGCGTTCGCCGGCCGCCGCGCGCTGGCGGCCGCCGACGGCGCGCTTGCCGCCGGCCGCCGCGTGGCCGCCCGCGAGGCATACAGCCGCATGGTCGCGGCTCACCCCGGTTGGGTCGACGCGCGCGTGCGGCTGGCTTCGCTCGATTTCGAGGAAGGCCGGTTTGCCCAGGCGCGCGACGGCTGTTTCGCCGCGCTCGCCACCTGCCCCGAGTACGGCCGCGCGCATGCAGTGCTCGCCAAGGCGCTCGAGTCGCAGCGCTTCGAGGTCGACGTCCAACGCCCCGACTACGAGCGGCGTTTCACCGCGCTTGCGACGCCCGAGGTGCCGGGCATCGAGCGCTTCATCGCCAACTGGAAGTCGCTCACGGCGCGGCACCAGAAGCGGGTCGCGCTCTCGATCGAGCCGTGGAAGGCGTTCGTCCCGGTGCTGGTCGAGTCCGGCGCCACGTTCTACATCAAGCCGCTCTACATGCTGCTCGGCGAATGCCCGGATCTGGAGACGCTGCGCGACCAGCGCATCTCCTACGACTCGCGCCTGTGGGACGACGTTCGCGGGGCGGGCGGCTTCCACACCGTGACCGGGCTCGAGGACGTGGAGCGCACGGTGTTCGACCGCTACAACACCGTCACCCACGAGCTCACCCACCAGGTACACGCCATCCTGCCCGCCGCCGACGTGCGCGCAATCCAGGACCTCTACCGCCGCGCCAAGGAGCGCGACGACGTGACGCACGACAGCTTCCTGTCGCGCTACGCGGGCGGCAGCGTCTACGAGTACTTCGCCGAGGGCGCGAACGCGCTGGTCTCGCCACGCCGCGACGCCTACGACCCGCGGGAGGTCGTGCGCGAGCGCCTTGAGGCGATGGACCCGGACCTGGAGCGGGGCGTTCGCGCCATCCTTGAGCGCACGGACGTCACGGGCTCCTACCCGGTGGCGTACGCGGCCGGGGGCGACGACCGCGTGCAGCGCGGCGAGGTGGTGAAGGCGCTGCCGCTCTACGTCAAGGCGCTGGCGGCCGCGCCGGACGAGGAGACGTCGCTGGTCGCCTACGCCAACGCGTTGGTGCTCGGCGGGAGGGTCGCGCAGGCCGAGTCCGTGGCGACGCGCGCGGTGGCGGTTCACCCGGAGAGCGGACCGGCGCGGCTCGCTCTTGCCGGCGCGCGCTGGCACCGCTCGGGCGACCTCGCTGCCGCGCGCGCGGAGTTGGCGGCATCGAGGGCGGCGGTGCGCGCAGGCGACCGCTACCAGGTCGATGTCCTGCTCGGCCAGTACGCCTGGAAGCTCGGCGAGCCCGCCGTCGCTCTCGTCGCGCTCGATTCGGTGCTCGCCTACCAGTCGGATAACCCGGACGGCATGCGCGGCCGCGCCGCCGCCCTTGCGCTCGCGGGACAGGCGGACGAGGCGTTCAAGGTCTACGACGTCGCGGTGCGGGAGCGGACCGGCGTGGCCGAACTGCGCAACGAGTTCGCGCGTGACCTCCTCCTGGCGGGACGGACAGAGGATGCGATCCGGCAGCTCGACGAGGCGCGGCTGATCGATGAGCAGAATCCGGCCTCCGAGGCGCTCCGCGGCTGGGCAGCTCTCGCCCGGGGCGATGCGGCCACCGCCCGCGCACACGTGCGGCAGGCGATCGCGTGGGGGCCCTGGAGCGACCTGGCCGTGATCGTCGAGGGCGGCATCGAGATCGAGGCGGGGAATGCTGCAGCTGCGGAGCGTGCGTGGGCGCCCGTGCGGGCGCGGATCAAGAAGCGTTCCGCGCCGGGCTACACCTACCGGCCGAAGATCGCGGTCTGGGAGGAGATCCACACGCTGCCGGCGGTGGAGCGGAGGCTGCTCGAGCGCTTCGCCCAGCGCGCCGGGGGATCCGCGGACTAGCAGATTCGTCGATCTCATCGAACCCCTATCGCCGGCCACGCCGCAGGCGTAGCATACCTGTCGCCCCCCTCCGCGCCACGCCTCCCCCGAGCCTCGTGCGTAAGGGGTCTTCGATGGTCCTCGCCTCTTCCACCCAGAACTTCCGGAGCCAGACCATGAAGCGCCTTGCCCTCGGTCTCTTCGTCCTGATGCTTTCGGCCGGAAGCGCGGCCGCCAATCCGTTCGCCTCCCGTCATCACGCACCAACCCTCCTGGGCGGCTCGATCACGGTCCCGCCCGAATGGGCCGGCATCTGGTCCGTGGTCGACACTTTCTACACTTGCATCGGGGCGTTCCAGAGCACTTCGACCTCGCTCGACACGCTTTGCGCGGGCACGAATTTCGAGCAGGACACGACGTTCACCTGCACCGGCTCGATCACCGCGGACACGTTCCAGCAGAGCTGCAGCGGCAGCGGCGAGCTGTTCCCCAACTGCACCTACACCTTCCTGCTCGAGTCCAACGGGACTCGCTCGGGGGACACCTTCAACAGCGTGAGCACCTTCTCGACCAGCTACTCGGGCACGGGCAAGGGCTGCGACCTGTTCCCGGGCAACTGCACGCAGACCAACTCCCACGCCACCCGCATCGGGCCCGCGCCGACCGCGTACTGCGCAACGCCGGCCGTGTCGACCAGCTGGGGGAAGGTCAAG
>JBKJJJ010000067.1:0-31059 GCA_046598045.1 Candidatus Eiseniibacteriota bacterium | reverse complement strand
CCAGCTCGCCGCTGAGGCCGATCCTGGGCCGGGGCGGAGCGTGCTCGTCGTCGTTCCCGATCGCACGCGGCCCACTCCGCTCGACCGCACGCTGCCGGCGGTTCTCGAGGGGAGTGGGCCGCGTGCGATCGGGAACGACGACGAGCACGCTCCGCCCCGGCCCAGGATCGGCCTCAGCGGCGAGCTGGTCGCCGCAGCGCGAGAGGTCCTCGTCGAAATCCATCCTGGCGTCAACCCCGCCGACCTCGTCCACGGAGGTTCAGCCCGCGGTCGCCCGGCGCCCCAGGGCCTCGCGCAGAACCTGTTGTGCCAGACCGGGATTGGCGCGGCCCTTCGTCTCCTTCATGAGCTGCCCGACGAGGAAGGTCAGCGCCTTGTCCTTGCCGCCCAGGAAGTCGGCGGTGACCGACGGGTTCGCGTCCAGCACGGCCTCGGCGACGGCGAGCAGAGCTTCCGTGTCCGACTCCTGGACCAGCCCGTGCTTTTTCGCAAGCTCGGCGGGCGAGCCCTCTTCGCGCAGCAGCACCGCGAACACGTCGCGCGCCAGCTTCGAGG
Organism: Candidatus Eiseniibacteriota bacterium; assembly: GCA_046598045.1. GTDB lineage: Bacteria > Eisenbacteria > RBG-16-71-46 > RBG-16-71-46 > DASYSL01 > JANPEF01. The sequence goes on along the minus strand of JBKJJJ010000067.1, from coordinate 30,504 downwards.
ACAACGTACCCCCTGCTGCGAGCGTGAGCAGTTCCGCGAAGCGCCCCGCCGGGAGCGCGCGCGCGAACTCGGCGAGCGTCTGGCCTGACTCCTTGAGCGTCCGCAGCACATCGTTGCCGATCCAGTTCGCGGCTGCCTTCGCGGGCGCTCCGTTGTGGACCGTGTCCTCGAAGTAATCCGCGATCTCCCGGCTGTCGGTCAGCAGGTCGGCGTCGTACGCCGGCAACCCGAGCGCCGACTCGAACCGGCGCGCGCGCGCGAGCGGCAGCTCGGGCAGCGCGCGGCGCTCGTCCTCGAGCGCCTCCAGCGTGAAGTCGAGCGGCGGCAGGTCGGGCTCGGGGAAGTACCGGTAGTCGTGCGCCTCCTCCTTGCTGCGCATCACCTGCAGGCGCTCCTTGTCCTGGTCCCACAGCAGCGTTGCCTGCGTGATCGTGCCACCCTCGTCGAGCACCTTCGCCTGGCGCAGGACCTCGGCGTTGATCGCGTTCTTCACGCCCATGATCGAGTTCAGGTTCTTGATCTCGCTGCGCGTGCCGAACTCCATCTGTCCGATCGGGCGCAGCGAGACGTTCGCGTCGCAACGCAGGCTGCCCTTCTCCATGTCGCCGTCGGAGATGCCGAGCCAGCGCACCAGCCGGCGCAGCGCCACGAGGTAGGCGAACGCCTCGTCGGCCGAGCGCAGCGCGGGCTCCGACACCATCTCGGCGAGCGGGACGCCGCAGCGGTTGAAGTCGAGCCGCGTCTCCTCGCGGTCGCCGTCCTTCTCCGGGTGTGACGACTTGCCGGTGTCCTCCTCGAGATGGACGCGCGTGATCGGCACCGGGTGGGGCGCGGCCGCGGTGCCGATGTCGAGGAAACCGCCGGTGACGAGCGGGAGGTCGTACTGCGAGATCTGGTAGTTCTTCGGCATGTCCGGGTAGAAGTAGTTCTTGCGCGCGAAGATCGAGCGCGCGTGCACGCTGGCCCCGAGCGCGAGCCCGAGCCGCGCGACCATGGTCGCCGCGCCCGCGTTGAGCGTGGGGAGCGCGCCGGGCAGCCCGAGGCAGACCGGGCAGACGCGGGTGTTCGGCTCCCCGGCGAACTCGTTCGGGCAGGCGCAGAACAGCTTGCTCCGGGTCGCGAGCTGGATGTGGACTTCGAGTCCTAGGACGGTTTCGTAGGCCACCGGCGCTCCTTCGGATCGGTCAACTGGTGCTCGAGCGCGGCCGCGAGGCGATACAGCAGGTCCTCGCGCGAGGCGCGCGCCGTGAACTGGACGCCGACCGGCAGACCCCCGCCGGTGAAACCGGCGGGCACGGACAGCGCCGGCAGGCCCGCGAGGTTCGCGCCGATCGTGAAGATGTCGCTCAGGTACATGGCGAGCGGATCGTCGGCCTTCTCCCCGAGCTTGAAGGCCGGCGTGGGCGTGGTCGGGAACAGCAGCGCATCGCAGCCCTCGAGCGCCGCCGCGAGGTCCTGCTGGATGCGCCGCCGCGCCTTCTGCGCCTTGCCGTAGTAGGCGTCGTAGTAACCGGCCGAGAGCGCGTAGGTGCCGAGCAGGATCCGCCGCTTGACCTCGGCGCCGAAGCCGGCCTCGCGGGTCTCGCGGTAGAGATCGAGCACGCTCTTTGCGTTCTTGCGCAGCCCGTAGCGAATGCCGTCGAAGCGCGCCAGGTTGCTCGACGCCTCGGCGGTCGCGAGCAGGTAGTAGGTCGCGACCCACGACGAGGGCGGCAGGAGATGCACTTCGCGCACGCTCGCACCCGCGGCCTGGAGCGCGGCCTCGACGATGCGCTGCCCCTCGGCCACGTCGTCGTCGAGCCCATCGCCGAGCAGCGCGCGCGGCACGCCGACGACGAGGCCGCGCGCGGCGTCCGGGCCGAGATCGAGCGCGTCGAAGTCGAGCGCCGGCCCGGGCAGCGAGGTGGCGTCGAGCGGGTCATGGCCCGACAGCGCCGCGAGCACGCGCGCGCCGTCGGACGCCGAGCGCGAGAACACGCCGACCTGGTCCATCGAGCTGCCGAACGCGACCAACCCGTAGCGCGAGAGCCGGCCGTACGTGGGCTTGAGACCGAGCAGATTCGTGAACGCGGCCGGCTGGCGGACGGAGCCGCCGGTCTCCGATCCCAGGCCGACCGCCGCCGCTCCGGTCGCGACCGCGACCGCCGAACCGCCGGACGAGCCGCCCGGCACGCGCGAGATGTCGTAGGGATTGCGCGAGGCCCCGTAGCCCGAGTTCTCGGTCGAGGAGCCCATCGCGAACTCGTCGAGGTTGGTCTTGCCGACGATCACCGCGCCGTGCGCCTTGAGCCGCGACACCACGGTCGCGTCGTAGGGCGGCACGTAGTGCTCGAGGATCTTCGAGCCGCACGTGGTGCGCACGCCGTGGGTCGCGAGGTTGTCCTTGACCGCCACCGGCACGCCGCTGAGGAGCGGGCGCTGTCCGGGCGCGAGCCCGTCACCCTCGCCCCGGGCGATGCCCCCCGGCACCCGCGTGAGGAACGCGTGGACGTGCGGCTCCCAGGCGTCGGCCTGCGCCTCGTGTGCGCGCACCACGTCCGCTGCCTGGAGCTGCTGCGCGTCGACGGCGTCGGCGAGGGCGCCGGCGGACCACGTCCAGAGCGGGCGATCATCCGTCATCGGGTGTCCACCACGGGCGGCACGAGGAAGTGCACGCCGTCGGACTCCGGGGCCTGCGCGAGCACCTCGGCGCGCGGGAGGCACGCCAGGGGATGTGCCACGTCCGGGCGCGGCGGCGCGAACTGCTCGTGCACGTGGAGGAGCGGCGCCTCGTCCTCGAGGCCGAGCTCGTCCAGCGTGCGCACGTAGTCGAGCACGGCGGAGAGATCCTTGCCCATCTTGTCCCGCTCCTCGTCCGTCAGCGCGATGCGCGCCAGGAGCGCGATGTGTTCGACGTCACGCGGGTTCATCGCCATCATCGAGCCCCGTCAGGAAGCGTCCCAGGACCTTGCGCGACTCGCCGTCCTGGAACTCGATCACGTAGCGCTTGTCGGTCCCCTGCCCTTCGGCGGAGACGACCCGACCGCGCCCGAACTTGTCATGGTGGACACGCTTGCCGACCGCCGGATCGCGCGGGTTCGCCGTGCCCGGGAACGAGGGCGACGCGGCCACGCGCGAGCCGCCGGAACTGCCCCAACTGTTCGAGGCGCCCGAGGCGATCGACGGGCGCGCCACGAGCGGGCTCTCGACGTTCAGCAATTCGCCCGGGATCTCGCGCGCGAAGCGCGAGAGCTCCGCCGCGCCCGTGCGGTCGTAGCGCCGACGAAACGACGCGGCGCTCAGGATGACTTCCTCCTCGGCGCGCGTCAAGGCCACGTAGAACAGCCGGCGTTCTTCTTCGAGCTCGTGGTCCTCGGTGAACGCCGAGCCGTGCGGCAGGAGCCCCTCCTCGAGGCCCGCGATCATCACGACCGGGAACTCGAGGCCCTTCGCGTTGTGCATGGTCATCAGGACGACGCGGTCGTCGCTCGCCGCCCAGCGGTCGACGTCGGCCACGAGCGCCGCCTCGGAGAGGAACCCCGCGGTCGATCCCGAGCCGTCGTCCCCCCGCCCGTCCTCGGCGAACTGGCGCGCAGCGACGACCAGTTCACCGACGTTCTCCCGGCGTTCGGGCGAGTCCTGCGGGTGCGCCTCGTCGAGGTAGTCGAGGTACTCGGTGCGCCGCAGGACCTCCTCGACCAGCAGGTCGGCGGGCTCGTGCACGCGCGCCTTGACCTCCTCGAGCAGGTCGAGCAGCGCGCGCGCCTTGAGCGTGGCCGCCCCGGCGAGCAGCCCCGCGTCGGCCAGCGCCCCGAGCGCCCCGGCTGGCACCTGCCCGCCCCGCGCCGCCTGCTCGATGCGCTCGCGCACCTTGTCGCCCAGGCCGCGGCGCGGCGTATTGAGGATCCGCAGGAAGGACACGACGTCGCGCGGATTGAGCGCCGCGCGCAGGTAGGACAGCACGTCCTTGACCTCCTTGCGGTCATAGAACGAGACGCCCCCGACGAGGTCGTACGGCACGCCCACGCGCCGGAATGCGATCTCGAGCGCGCGCGACTGGGCATTCGTGCGGAACAGGATGGCCACGTCGCGCAGCGAGCGACCCTGCTCGCCCTGCCTGAGCGCCTCCTTCGCGAGACGCTCGCCCTCGGCCTGCTCGTCGCCCGAGAGGATGAGCCTGAGCGGCAGGCCCGGCCCCTCCGTCGTCCACAGCGTCTTGCCCTTGCGCGCGCGGTTCTTCGCGATCACCGCCGACGCCGCGGCGAGGATGTTGCCCGTCGAGCGGTAGTTCTGCTCGAGCCGGATCACGGCAGCCCCCGGAAAGTGCCGCTCGAAGTCGAGCACGTTCGAGAGGTCGGCGCCGCGCCAGCCGTAGATGCTCTGGTCGTCGTCGCCCACCGCGGTCACGTTCTTGTGCTGCGACGCGAAGGCGGTCACAAGTCGGAACTGGGCGTGGTTCGTGTCCTGGTACTCGTCGATCAGCACGTGGCGAAAGCGCCCGGCGTAGCGCGCGCGCACCTCGGGGTCGACCTCGAGCAGCCGCGCCGCGCGCACGATCAGGTCGTCGAAGTCGACCGCGCCCGCACGCACGAGGCCCTGCTCGTAGGCCTCGTACACCCGGCCGATGCGCCGGCTCACGTCCGAGTCCGCGCTCCGCAGGAAGCCCTCGGGATCGATGAACGCGTTCTTCGCGCCCGAGATGCGCGAGAGGATCACGCCGGGCTTGATGTCCTCCGTCGGCACGTCCGCCTCGCGGATCGCCTGCTTGAGGAGCGCAAGTTGGTCTTCGCGATCGAAGATCGTGAACGCCGGCGGGAGCCCCGCCCGCGACGCCTCGCGCCGCAGAAACCGTGCGCAGGTCGCGTGAAACGTGCCCACCCAGAGCTCGCGCGCCGCCTCGGGCCCGACCAGCGTCTCGATGCGCACCTTCATCTCGCGCGCGGCCTTGTTGGTGAACGTGAACGCAAGGATCGCGGACGGCGGTACCCCGCGCTCGCCGACCAGGTGCGCGATGCGCCGCGTCAGCACCCGCGTCTTGCCCGAGCCGGCGCCGGCCACGACCAGCAGCGCCCCGTCGCCATGGGTCACGGCATCGCGCTGGGCGTCGTTCAGGTCGGTGGTGTCTTTCGTCATCATCCTCTGTGGCCTGTCCTTGGGCGTGGGCGGGGAGCGAGCGGGAAACGCCGCGCCTTGCGCGGGCTACGGCGACAATGTGCCGGAGTGGGGCGGAATTGTCACGGCGGATTGCGCTCAGGAGCGTTGTGCGCCACACGGAGGACTTGGCGGCGTGCTGCGGTCGATCACCCGACTTGGCTAGATCCAGCCCAGTCGCCGCCGATATACCTTGTCGCCAATCCGCAGGGTGAACTCATAGAACATGCTCCCCGCGTGTCGGCCCCGGTATTCGCGGTTCCAGTACAGCTCGTGGGCGCCAACCTGGTGCTCGCGGCGCACGAACACGGTGTCGACCACGCCGGCGGGAATCTCCCGCACCGCGCCGGTATTCAAGTCGCTGCTCGTCACCGGGAGATTGCGCACCGAGAGCGTCACGTTTGCGCCCTTCCTCAGAACGTAGCGCATTCGAGCCCCGTGGACCGTGCCGTTCCGTCGGAGCCGAACCTGAAAGAAGCCCGAGTCCGGCAGCCCAATCGCGTTGCGCCATCCGGGCTCGAGCTCGTGGAGTGAATCAGGCCCGGCGTCCCGATCACAGATGTCGAGGACGCCATCGTGATCGCGGTCGTCGTCGAATCCCCACGCAACGTCCAGGGAGTCCTCGATCCCGTTCACATTGCAATCTGATTGTTGCGCCTCGGCCATCATGCTGATCTCGTCGGTGGTCAACTCAGGAGGGTCCTGCTCCTCCGTGGACTCCCCGAGCGAATCAGCGGCAACAGACGCGACCGGCCCGAACGAGTTGCCGCGGCCTTGCACGCGGGCAGCCATCGATCCGAGGAGACACATCAGGACCGCAGTCAGGACTGGTCGCCATCTCACGAGGCGGACCCTGGCATGTCGCCAGCCGTTCCATGCTCGCCCGACGAGCAAGAGGCGGTCGTGGGCTAGAACTGCGGCGAAAGCGAGAAGTGGTACCGCGGCTTGCCCCAGCGGTCGAGATAGTAGGGCCATGCCACGTCGAGCTTGAGCAGGACGTAGCCGAGCGAGGAGCGCGCCCCGACGCCGAGCGAGGAGTACACGTTGTCGAACGAGCGCGTTCCGTTCGCGTCGACCTTGGAGATGTTGAAGTCGCGGTCCTTGGACCACACCGCGCCCAGGTCCAGGAACGCCGCACCGCGCAGGTTCAGGAAGCCGAGCGGCACCGGGCCGACCACGCCGAACGCGTTGATGAACGGGAAGCGGAACTCGAGGTTCGTGAAGGCCGCGCTCGTGCCGCGGACGGAAAAGTCCTTCACGCCGCGGATCGTGGAGTAGCCGCCGACCTCGAAGACCTGGGCGTCGCGCCCGGTCGAGCGCAGCGCCGAGGTACGGAACGCGAACTGGTAATCGGCGCCGAGGTCGAAGTACTTGCGGTAGTCGGCGGCGAGCGTCAGGTAGCTCAGGCTCTTGTTGAAGATCGGCAGCGCGGACGAGCCGTACACGTAATAGCGCGTGCCGCTGACCGGCCCGTAATAGCTGTAGAGCCCCGTATCATTGACGAACGACACCGAGGGCGCGGTCACCACGCGGACCTGGCTGCCGGTCCGGAAGAGGAAGCCGTTCGGGTCGGCGGCATAGAACGAGCGGTCGACGATCACGTTGTTGAGGTCGATGTCCACACGCTTGAAGCGGTTGAGCGGGTAGGACAGGAGCCCCGTGAAGCCCACGTTGCGGTCCGCGTAGCGCTGTTCGCTGGCGAACGACTCGCCGAGGCTCGTAACCCGCGAGTAGTAATAGTTCTTGTAGTGGAACACGCCGAAGCCGTAGTCCCAGCGCTTCGGCAGGTAGAAGTAATAGGCGAGGATGTTGGTCTGGTCGAGCGAACCGGCGAAGATGTCGGTGCTGATCAGGAAGCGGTCGTTCCCGAGGAAGTCGCTGACCGAGATGACCGTGCTTCCCGCGAGCCCGAACGCCGAGTTGAACCCGAGCTGCCCGCTCGCGAACTCGGTCGAGAACTTGCGGCGATACGGCTTCGGCTCCTGGCCCAGCAGGCTGTCGGGCAGCAGGAACGCGGCGTTCGCCGAGCGCACGTCGATCCCCGCGCGCAGCGTGCGCAGGCTGTCGGCCGTGGCCATGCTGTCGCGGTACGCCTGGTAGCGCGCGTAATACCCCGGCATGCTGGCCCCGCCGACCGGGCCGCGCTGCCCCCCGAAGCCGCCGTAACCGCCTCCGTAGCCCCCCGCGCCGGGATTCTTCCACTCGGCCGAGTCGCCCGGCGCCTTGCCGAGCGCGAAGGCCGGCGGCAGTTGCGAGACCGCCGTGTCGGGCCACGCAGGAGCGAGCGCCCCGCGCGTGGAATCGACCTGCGAGACGCTCTCGAGCGCGACCGGCTCCAGCGCCTCCGCCGACGTCATCAGCGACCGCGGGCTGCGCTTCGCGAGATTCGCGCGCACGACCGAGAGCGAGAGCGGCTCCTTGGCCACGAAGATGTCCCAGCCGCCGGTATTGAACGCGGAGAACACCACGCGGTCGTTCTCACGCGACCACGAGAGCGAGAACACGCCGCCGATCAGGTCGGTGAGCTGGAGGTAGCTGTGGTTCGCCACGTCGTAGAGGTAGGCGTTGGTCGCCCCGTCCCGGTCCGAGACGAACGCGATCGCCTTGCCGTCGGGCGAGTAGACCGGGTTGCTGTCGTCCCCTCCGGTGTCGAGCATGGGCGTGATCGCGTGCGTCGCGATGTCCATCTCGTAGACGGCGTAGCTGCCGAAGCCCTTGGGATCGCGCAGCGCCGTGAGCGCAACCGAGTGCGCGCGGTCCGAGGAGAACAGGAGCTTCGAGCCGTCGGGCGACCACGAGGGCTCCTTCTCGTCCCAGGTATCATCGGTCAGGCGCGTGATCGCCCCTTTTTCATCGACCAGGTAGAGGTCGGTGCGGCCGTTCTTCACCGCCGAGAAGACGATGCGGTCGTCGTTCGGCGCGAACGCCGGGTACGCGGCGGCATCGAAGTTCTGCCCGATGCGGCGCAGGATCCTGCCTTCCCTCTGGGCGTCCACGACGTACACGACGTCATGGGCCTTGCTCTGGGCGACGAACGCGAGGCGCTTGCCGTCGTACGACCACGACAGGCTCGAGCGGAACGACGGCACGCTCTCGAACGACGCGTTCGCATCGCCGCGGATCACGCGCTTGAGCACCTTGCCGTCGAGCGTCGACAGGATGTAGATGTCGGTGTACATCCGCCGGTCGGAGATGTACGCGACGCGGTCGCCGAGCGGCGAGACGGCCGCCGCAATGTTGATGTTCGAGCGGTCCTTCCGGTGGTCGGTCAGGCGGCGCGCGAACTGCTCGGGCCCGCTCTTGGTGCGCACCGTGGGCCAGTAGGTCTTCTTCAGCCAGGAGTGGAATTCCTCGTCGAACTTCTCAACCGAGGTCCCGAGCGAGAGCTCGAACGCGCGGTCGAAATTGCGGTGGAACTTGAGCTTCTGCAGCAGGTCGCGCGTGCGGTCGGGGCCGTACCGCTCGGCCATGAACTTCATGGCGGCCTGCCCCTCCTTGTAGACGAGATAGTTGCCGCCGTACTGGAGCGGCGGCAGGTAGCCCGAGATCGTGCCCTCGCGCATGAACATGTCGGCGTTCGGTTCCCAGCCGAGCGAGTTCCACTCCGCGAGGCCCTCGGCGAACCAGAGCGGCACGTAAACCACGTTCTGGCGCGTGATGAACGACGGCAGCCCGCCGGAGTACAGCATGTCGAACATGAACGCGTGCGTCAGCTCGTGCACGACGACGTGGCGCAGGTCCTCGTAGGAGCCGGCGAACGGCAGCACGACGCGGTTCTTGAGCAGCTCGGTGAAGCCACCGGTGCTGCCGTCGAGCATCTCGGTGGTGACGTTGGTTTGCTGGAAGTCGTTGTGCGAGAGGTAAAGGATGATGGGCACCTTGTTCGACAGGATGTGCCCCATGTCCTTGGTGAGCTTGAGGTTCGCCTTCTCGGCGAGGTCGAGCACGCGCAACGCGAGCGAATCGCCGCCCTGGTAGAAATAGACGTCGAAGTGGGGCGAGGAGACGACGCGCCAGTCGAACGTGCGGTACTGGACCTTGTTCTTGCCGAACGCCTGCGCCGAGGCGGCGCCGGCGAGGAGGGCGCCCGCCACGAGCGCAACCGCGCCCACGGCGATCCAGCGGCTTGCTCGAGCCAGCGACTTCATGATGTCGTTCCCCCGTGGCTCCCGGCCGCTGTCAGTATTCATACCGCGCGCGCACTTCCAGGTTGTAGTACACCGACTGCTCCTGCGCGGTGACCAAGAAGCCCCGGCGCCGCTTCACCTGGCCGTTGAGGTAGAGCAACCGGCTGATCCGGTACTCCGCGTCCAGGTCCTGGAAGTCGACGCTTTGGGCATCCGTCAGGTCCCCCACCACCTGAGAGTATCGCAACAGCAGGTCGCGGGTGAAGTATCGGCTGACCCCGACCGTGTAGTAGGCCTTCGACGCAAAACCGCCGGTCGTGGTCACGTTGTTCTGGTCTTGTGTGGTCCCCAATTCGACGACGCCCAGGTACTGTTCCAGTTCCGGAACCTGCCGTGCCAATTGCCGCGCCAGGTAGCCCACGCCCACCTGGCCGATCGCCGCCCCGGCCCCGGACTGGAACTGCCCGAACGTGAGCAGGGATGCGATCTCGGTCTGGGAGAGATTGCCCGGGTCCGAGGACATCGACACCGTCGGCCGCTGCGCCCGGCCGGTGACCGTCACGGTGATCACCTCGCGCGCGCCGCCCTGCTCCTTCGGCAGGCGCTTCTCGGCCGTGAGCGCGGCGTTGATCGTGGGGTTCATGGGCTCGGTGGCGTCGAAGAAGAGCTGCCCGGAGGCGACGTCGAACTGGTTCCCCAGGAAGTAGTAGCGCCCCCGGATCGCGTCGACGCCTCCCAGCATGAGGAAGCGATCGAGCGTCTGGATGACCTCGAAGTCCGTGAGCTTGCCCTCGACGTTCGCGTCGGGCGGTCGCCACCACACGTTGTTGCGGGCCTCGACCTGCACGTCGTAGGTCCACGGCGGGAGCACCGCCGGCCCCTGCCACGCGGCCTGGCGATCCGGGTCGGCGAAGTTCGCGAGGAAGACCCCTTCGATGACCGAGGCGTTTCCGGTGATGTGGGGCAGCGGCAGCGGCCCGCCGAGATCCTCGCCGTTCCTCACCTGGAACGTGCCATCGAGTTCGATCACGTACTCGCCGCTGGCGAACGCCGTCACGTTGTGGGCCTCGAGCGCGAACTGGTAGTCGGCAATGCGCAGGTTCTTGAGGTGTGCGATGCCGCCGGGCGCGGCGACGAGAAGTCCCCGCTTGCCCTGGCGCGCCTCGAAGTTCACGATCCTGAGTTCCGAACCGTCGAGCTTGATCGTGCCCGCAACCCCGGTCATCACCTCCTCGCGATTCGCGGGGCGCACGATGCCGTCGCGCACGGTGACGGTGCCGGCCGCGTAGGGTGCCCGCGGCGTGCCGGTCAGGCGCGCGTCGACGTCCATCTTCCCGTTGGCCGCTGCGATCTGGGGAAGCACCAGCGGGACCAGGCCCAGGTCGAGTCCCCGGGCGTGGGCGGTGATCTCCATCGGGCGATCGGGCAGCCGTTCGTCGGCCGGCACGCCCCAGCCCAACCGGATCGGGAGCGTGCCCGTCACCGTCGGGCCGAGCGAGTCGGCACCGACCATGGCGAAGCGCCGGATGGTCAGCAGCTCGCTCTCATACCCGAGGTCGAGGTCGAAGTCGTCGAGCGACCCCTGCCCCCACCCGGGCTTCGCGAGCCGACCCTTGGCGGTCACGATCGGCGCGGCCGGGCGGCCCGAGAGCGTCAGCGTCGTGCTCAGGGCCCCGCGCCAGCCTCCGGCCTGCGGATAGAACTCGGAGACCTGGGCGAGCGCGAGGCTGTCGGTCGTGAGCGCGCCCGACCAGCGCGGCGCGCGCGTCAGTGCCTGCTTCCACTCCGCGGGCGTGCCCGACCACGGGGGCGGTTCCGCCCACGCCAGCTCGCCGGTGAACGCGAGGCGCCCCCGGCCGGTGTCGACCGCGAGCTTTTCGACGCTCCAGGACTCGTCCGCGAAACGCCCGCGCGCGACCACGCGGCGCGCGGAGTACGCGCGGTACTGGAGGTCCCTGCCGTCGAGGTCCACGGTCCAGGTCGCGTGGCGCGCCGCCCCCTCGAACCGGGCGTGCCCCGTGAGCACGCCGCGCACCTCGTAGCGTGCGGCGAGCGGCCCGAGCAAGGACTCGAGGTCGAGCGTCTCGAGGTCGAGCGCGAGGTCGTTGGTTCCCCTGGCCCCACCCCAGCGCCCCTTCGCCGACAGCGCCCCCGCGGACGAGACGACGCGCGCGCGGTGAACGTCGATCGCGCCGCCGGGCGCGAGCAGGAACTCGATCGGCCCGTCGTTATCGAGGTGGATGCGCTCGCCGGCGTCCCACGCCAGGTGATCAACGCGCGCCTCCCATCCGCCCGGCGAGCGGGTCGCGCTCCCGCTCAGCGTGACCGTCGACTCCGCCCGCACGGCGTGGAAGCGCGGCAGGTCGATGCGCCGGGGCGTCACCGCGACCTCGGCTTCCGCCGAGTCCGCCGACGCGAAGCCGATGCGCGAGTCCCCGACGCGCGCCGTGATCGCGACCGCGTAGTCGGCCCCGAGCGGCCCGTCGAACGTCAGCGCTGCGCGCGAGACCTCGAGCCCCTGGTGGCTCACGCCCGAAACCAGCGCGGTGCCCCGCGCGGTCGGCCGGGAGGGCGGCCCGTCGAGCGTCGCGTCGAGCGCCACGAGCCGTCCCTCCGGCGAGGCGCCCAGGCCCAGCCCGCGCCACCACGCAGCGGGAACGCGCGCGGCCTCGACACCGAGCGCGTGCACCACCGCCGCGAGACGGTTCGGCTCGATCGTGCCGCGTGCGGCGAGGCTCCCGCCGGCGGCGCGCGCGTGGACATCGATCGTCTGCCGGGTGCCCGCCATCGCCCACGTGCCGCCAAGCGAGTCGAATGGCAGATCCTGCCACGCGCCCCGGCCGCGCGCGACACGCGCTTCGAGACCGCGCGGCGTGCCGGTCAGGTCCACGTCGGCGCTGATCCGCGCGGGGCCCTGTGCCGGCATCGGCCACAGGCGCGGCAGCTCGGCGAGTTGGAGGTTCTCGAGCGCGCCGACGAGCCGCCAGCGTCGGGCCGCCGGCTCCGCGCTGAACGCCCCGGCGAACGCGCTCTTGCGCCAGGCCACGTGCGCGTTCGTGACCGCCACCCGCCCGCCCTCGAAGACTCCGTCGAAGCGCGCGACGGCGGGCTCGTCCCGCCACAGCACGTCGGCGTCGGCGCCGAGAATCGCCACGCTCGTGCGCGTGACATGAACGCGGCTCTTGCCGGAGAAGCCGCCGGGCAGGTCGAGCGCCTTCTGCCGAAAGATCGAGGCCAGGTCGTGCCACGTCCACTCGCCGACGCTCACGCGCCCTTCGAGGTCGAGCGTCGGGCTGATCGCGCCGCTGCCGTCCGCCTCGATCCAGCCCGCATCCGTCCGCACGCGCAGGTGATCGAGCGCGAGTTGCCCATCGGATAGCCGCAGGCGGCCGTCGCCCTTCGTGATCGCGAGGCCGGCGCCCGGCAGGACAGAGGCCAGCCGCCCGAGCGCGAAGTCCCAGGTCCCGCCCGCGCCGTGCGCCCGGCCGGTGAGGTCGAGCGCGCGCGCGATCGTGTCGGGCGGCGCCCCGGCACCGACCACGCGCACGAGCGCATTCTCGAGGCCGAGGTCGATGGTCAGCGGATTCGGCGCGCGTTCGGTCTTCGGGCCCGGCCGGAATGCGGGGAGGATGTACCCGCCGCCGGGCCGGCGCGTGATCGTGATCACCGGGTCCACGAGTTCGACGCGGACCGCCTCGGGGTTCCTCATCAGCAGGCCCCACCAGGTCGAGACCAGGCGTGCCCGTGCGGCGACAAGGAACGGCCGCCGCACGCCGGCGGAGTCGACGAGCTCGACCACGGGCTCGACGAGGTACGCTCCGTGCGCGATCAGGAGCGAACGCCGCGCCGACAGGCGCAGGTTCGTCGAGTGCGCGAGCGCGCGGTTCGTGAGCGCGAATGTGAGCAGGTGTCCGGCGGGCTGGCGGGAGAGCCACAACACCCCCACCAGCGCGAGCGCGGCCACGGACACGAGCAGCCCCGCGCCCCACACCGAGATCACGCCCATGCGCGCGAGGGCGCGCCACCACCAGGGCGCGCGGCGCAGCGCGGCGGCCTCCGCCGGCGTCTTGGGATCGGGATCGGGGAGCGTCACGGTGGCGTCATTCTCCTAGAACAGCTGCCCGATGCCGAAGTGCCAGCCGCCCCGGTCGGGGCGATGCAACGCGAGCAGGTCCGACTCGTCGGTGCGCAGGCGCCGGCCGTAGTCGAAGCGCAACGGGCCGATGGGCGTCCGGGCGCGCAGTCCGAGCCCGATCGACCAGCGCATGTCCGCGGTGCCGTAGGTGCCGTCCCGTCCTGTCGCCTGGAAGATTCGGCGAAACTTGACCTCGCTCATGCGGCGCCACACGTTGCCACCGTCGAGGAAGAGAGCGCCCGAGAGGATGCCGCGCAGGGGAAACCGGTATTCGAGGTTTGCGTTGAGCAGGAAGCGCCCGCCGTTCGCCCCGTCGTCGATCCCGTTCTCGTGGTAGCCGCGCACGCTCGAGCTGCCGCCGATCCGCAGGCGATCGAGCAGGGGCACGCGCGCGATCGTGCCGGCGTCGCCGGCCGGCCCCGCGCCGAGCCCGCCGATCCATACACTGCGCAGGCGCGCGCCGATCGAGCCCGAGGCGCGGACGGGGAACAGGTAGGCCTCCGAACCGTCGAGCCTGAGGTAGCGCCCCTGGCCGTTCGACGTCGAGCCGGCCAGCTGGGCCGCGGCGTGCGTCAGCGCACCCTGCCGGGCGTCCAGGTGATCGTCGCGCAGGTCCTGGTCGTAGGCGGCGGTCCAGCGGCGCGCGTAGGGCGGAGCAAGCGCCGTATCCGGCAGCGCCCTGCCCAGCGAGTCGCGCTCCTCCGGCCGCTGTGCCGGCTTCGTCCACGTGTTGTCGAGCGTGAGCGAAAGCCGCGAGTGCGAGAACGTGAAGTCCCGGGCGAGGCCGAAGGAGAGGCCCCACGCCTCCTGGACGTAGGTCACGCCGCCGAAGTCCTCGAAGCCGCGCTCGAACGACGGCACCACCCGGCCGCGCACGCGCCGGCCGAGCATCCAGGGCTCCGTATAGGCCAGGGCTGCGCGGGTGCGATAGATCTGCGGGCGATTGTAGCCGTAGGTCGCGTCCGCGGTCAGCGCGCGGCCTTTGCCCCACAGGTTGCGGTTCCCCCACTCCGCCGAGAGGCTCGGACGCTCCGTGGAACCGGCGCCGACACCGCCCTCGATCCAGCGCGGCTTGCGCTCACGCACGCGGGCAGTGAGATCGACCACGCCGAGCAGCGTGTCGGCGCGCACCGGTTCGATCGCGACCGAATTGAACAGGCCGGTGTCGTACAGGCGCTCGCTGCTCTTGATCAGCCGGTCGCGCCGGAACAGGTCGCCGCGCCGGAGCAGCAGCTCGCGCTTTACGACCAGGGTGTCGACCTCACGCACGCCGACGACCGAGACCTCGCGCACGCGATACCCGGGCCCGGCGACAATGCCGAAGTGGATCGCCACGCTCACCGAGTCGCCGTCGATGTGCGTCGTGATCGTCGGGAAATAGCCACGATCGGCGTAGCGCTCGGCGATCGACGTGCGGTCGAGCACGACCTGCACCGGGTCGTAGGGCTGGCCGGGCCTCAAGTGGATCGCTGCCCGCACGACCGCGGGCGGCACCGCCCCCGAGGAGTCGAACGTCACCGTGCGCACGCGCACCCGGAGCCCCTCGGTGATGTGGTAGGTCACGATCACCCGGTTCGGCTGGTCCCCGGAGTCCGCCTGCGCGGCGACCGCCGCGGAGAGAAAGCCCCGGCGGGCGTACAGGTTCTGGATCGTCAGCGCGTCGGACCGCAGGAAGTCGGGTCGGTACAGCGGCAGGCTGCGCAGCCCGAGGAACGAGCCCGCGCCGGTCTTGATGACCTTGCGGATGGCGCTGTCCTTGATCGCCCTGTTGCCGTCGATATGCACTGCCTGCACGCGCTTGAGCGCGCCCAGGAGCTGGTCGTCGAGCGCGAGCGCGCGGGCGGGCAGCAGAACGAGCCCGAGCGCGGCGAGCACAATCCCTGCGCGGCGCATCACCGAGCTAGCGCGCCGGAGAGACTTCACCCTGGGGCGCGTGGTTGTTCCGCTTCACGGCGGCCCGGTGCTGGAGCGAGCGGGACAGGTCGTTGTAGAGGACGAACACGAAGAAGCTGCCGATCAGCACCAGCCCGATGCGCTGGTAGACCATGGTGAACCACTCCGAGGGCGGGCGCCGACGGACCGCCTCGAGCGCCGCGAGGAACACGTGGCCGCCGTCGAGCACGGGCAAGGGCAGCAGATTGAACGCCATGATCGCGAAGCTGATCACCGCCAGGATGTAGATGAAGTCCCCGGCGCCGCGCTTCGCGTTCGCGCCCGCGATCTGCATGATCATCTGCGGACCGCCCAGCGAGGAGGCCGACTGCACGGGCCGGGTAATGACGGCGAATAGGCCCGCGAACGTCTGCTTGGAGATCGCCATCGAGAGCGGGAACGCCGTGGTCAGCGCCTCCTTGAGGGTCGAGCGCGCGAGGTAGGTCCGCGCGCGCGGGGCCTCGACGCCGATGCGGCCGCCCTCCCACGCGTCGGGAGTGGGCGGACCCTGCGGCGTGATCGCGACATGGAACTCCTTGCCGGCGCGCGCCACCAGGAAGTCCAGTGACTTACCCGGGCTCTTGCTCACGACCTCGGTCAGCTCGCGCCAGCGGACGACCGGCTTGCCGTTGATCGCGACCACCCGGTCCCCGACCTGCAGGCCCGAGAGGTAGGCCGGCGTCCCGATGACCACGCTCCCGATCACGGCGTCGGCCTCGGGCGGCACCAGGTCGTTGAACACGCGAATGCGCTCGGCCGCGGGCAGGGAGACCTCGGCCGCGGATCCGCCCGGCGCCGTGATCGACAGTTGGAGCGGCTGCGTGAGCGGGACTCGGCCGGCGCGCGCCAGCATGTCCTGGAACGACGTCACCGACTGGCCCTCGACGGCGGTCACCCGGGCGCCCTCGACCAGCCCGTACCGGGCGGCCGGCGCCGTGGTCGGCACGGGGCCGATCAGCGCGTCATAGTCGGGAACCGAGACCCCGACCAGCGAGGTCACGATGAGCGCGAGGAATCCCGTGATGAAGTTCGCCCCGGGCCCGGCGAGCGCGATCACCACGCGCTTCCACCACGGCTGCTCGTTGAAGCGGTCAATCAGCTCGTCGTGGCCCTCGGCGTTCTTGCGCTCCTCGGCCATCGAGACGTAGCCGCCGAGCGGCAACACCGAGATCTGGTACGTCGTCTCCCCGCGGCGGAACTTGAGCAGGGCGGGACCGAAGCCGAGCGAGAAACGGTACACCGGCACCTTGAGCAGCTTGGCGACGATGAAGTGGCCCGATTCGTGGAGGAAAACGAGGATGCCGAGCAGCAGAACTCCGGGCAGGATCACGTCGACGAACACGGGCAGGATCCTCCGGGGTCAGGATGCGTGCGCAGGCGGGTGCGCGTTGAATTTCAAGGTAGCAGAGGGCCCTTGAGGGGTCAACGCGGCCCCCGCCCCCGCGGCCAGCGCCATGCCGAGCCAGACGAACAACTGGTTTGCCACCTCGGCGTCGCCGAAGCTCCAGTCGAACAGGCCGTACACCTGGAAACCCAGCCACGCCGCGAGCCCGGCCGCGGCGAAGGCCGCGCGCGTGCGGCGAAACGCCCGCCACGCCCACCAGCCGGCCAGCGCCATCCACGCGCCGTAGGCGAGCAGGCCGACCGTCCCGGTCGTGACTGCGATCTGCACCCAGTTGTTGTGGAAGTGCCCCGCGGGAAATTTCGCATCCGGGCGGCGGTAGCGCTCGATCAGCGCGCGCCCGTCCTGCAGGCCCCACCCCGTGACCGGACGGTCGCGAAACGCGGCCAGGCCCGACTTCCAGAGCGAGACCCGTCCCGTGCTCGTGTAGTCGACGGGATGCGCGATCGAGGACGCACGCCGCCGGGCCTCTTGCGGACCGAGCGCGAGCGCGAGCGCGGCCACCAGCGGGACGATCACCAGCCAGCGCGCGCGCTTGAGCCCGACCAGCGCGATCGATCCCGCGACCCAGCCGAGGTAGGAGCCGCGGCGGAACGTGAGCGCGAGCGACACGAAGAAGACGCCCAGCGCCGTGCGGTCGAACCAGCGGTTGCGCACGCCCGGACGCGCGAACAGCACCACCGCGAGCGCCACCACGGCGAGCGTGGTGAGCACGTTCCCGGTGGTCATGGCCGTCGAGAAGACGCCCTTGAGCGGCTGGTCCGACTCCCCGCGCGCGTGCCGGATGCCGAACTGGAGGAAGCCCAGCGCCGCGCTCAGGAGCCCGGAAGCGAACGTCGTGGTCACGAAGCGATTCGCCAGCTCCAGGTCGCGCGCCCGGTCGGCGAGCAGGAAGACGATCACGATGGAATAGATCTTCCTCGCCTGCAGGAAACTCGCGAGCGGGAGCGGCGAGATCGCGCTCGCGAGCAACCACGCGGCCACGAGCGCGAGCGTGGCCACCCCGAGCGCGCGCACGCCGGGGGCATGCGGCCGATCCCACGGGCGGGTGCACAGCCAAGCCGCGATCGCCAGCCCGAGCGCGATTTCGGTTGCGGCAATCGACAGCGGCAGCGCGAACGCGAACAGCAGGAGCGCGGCGTCGGTGGCGCGCGCGGCCCCGTTCCTCGAGGCGCCATCGGTCACGCGCGACTCCGAAGGAGTTCGTAATAGAGTGCTTCCGTACTCTCCACCGTGCGCCCGATGTCGAACGCGCGCACAGTGAATCGCGCCGCGTCCGCGCGCGCGCGGGCCGCGCCGGGGTTCGTCAGCCCCTCGAGCAGCGCGGCGGCAAGCGCCTGCGGATTCCGCGGGGGGACCAGCAGGCCGTTCACGCTGGATTCGATCATCTCGGGGATCCCTCCCACGCGGGTCGCGACCACCGGCACGCCGGCCGCCTGGGCATCGAGCACGCTCGTCCCGAGGCCCTCCAGGTACGACGACAGCGCGAACCCGTCGAGCGCGGCGAGCAGCGCCGGCACGTCCTCGACGAATCCCGGCAGCAGCACATGCGCGCCGCCCCCGAGCGCCGCCACCCGCGCGCGAATCTCGGCGCGCAAGGGACCGTCGCCCGCGAGCACGAACCACGCGTCCGGGCGGGCGGCGAGCACGCCGCGCGTGGCGGCGAGGAACGTCGCGTGGTCCTTGTGCGGCGCGAGGGCCGCGATCACGCCGATGAGCGGCGCGCGTTCGGGCACGCCGAGCGCGGCGCGCAAGCGCACGCCCCGTCCCTCCGTGCGGGCCTTCGCCACGGCGGCCGCGACCGTGTCGACCGCGATGCCGCTGGGGATCACGCGCACCCGGTCCGCCGGGATGCCGGCGGCCAGGAGCACGTCGGCGATGCCCCGGGAAACGCACACGTACGCGTCCACGGGCAGGCGATACTTGAGCGCCGACAGCGGATTCTTCGCGACCGCGAAGTCCACGCGCCGGGAGACCACGCACGCGGCCCGCACCCGCCGGGCGGCCCACCACCCGGTGGCATGCGCGCGCGCGCTGTGCAGGTGCACGACCCGGGGTGCGAGCCGGCGCGCGATTCCGGCCAGCGCGAGCGCCGCCCCGAGGTCGACGTCGCCGCGCGGGGCAAAGCGGTGGACCTCGATCCCGCACGCCCGCGCATGGGACGCGAGCGGCCCGTCGGGCGCGGCGAGCCACTGGGTGTGCCCGCGCGCACCGAGCCCGTCCATCAGCGCCGCCACCTGCGCCTGGCCGCCGCGCCAGTCCGGGGCGGTATCGACGTGCAGGACGCGCAGGCCGTCCGCCACCGGTCGGTCAGGCCCCGGCCGGCGCGATCGGCACGTCGGGCACGCCGAGCGCCGGGGCGTGCGGGCGCAACACCCGCGCCGCCGGCTGCGACTGCGCGATCTTGCGCGCCCCGAGCGCAACCAGGAGCTGGCGCGCCACGGCCTCGGGCGTGAGCGCGCGGCGCGCGAGCGCGCGCCCGGCGCCGGCGATGCGCTCACGCAGCGCATGGTCGTCGGCGAGCGCGCGCAGGGCGTCGGCGAGCGCGGGAGCGTCGCCCGGCGCCACGAGCACGGCGGTCGCCCCGGGGGAGAGCAGCTCGCGCACAGCCTCGGTGTCCCCCGTCACCACGCAGCGGCCGGCAGCGAGGCCTTGCGACACCTTGTTCGGGATGACGCGCCCCGCTTCCCCCGCCTCGCCGAACACGCCCAGCACGACATGCGCGCGGAACATGCGCTCGGGCAGCTCGTCGATCGGGCGGCGCCCGGCAAAGCGCACGTTGGTGAGGCCGAGCTCCGCCACGCGCGCCTTCACATGCGCGTGCTGGATCCCGTCGCCCACGAGTTCGAACACGATGTCGTCCCGGCCCGCGCGCGCGAGGAACTCCGCGGCGCCCACGATCGTCGCCATGCCGTGGAGCGGCAGGAAGCCCCCGGCGTAGAGCACCGTGAACGGTCCGCCCGATGGCGGCTCGACATCCGGCAGATCGAAGAACTCGTCGCCCGCGCCGACGTAGACCACGGGGAACGGCGGCCGGTCGGCGGCGCCCGCGAAGCGCCGCGCGTGCACCTCGGTGTCGGCGACCACGACCGCGGGCCAGCGGAACGCGACGTTGTCCCACTTCGCGCAGCCCCACGCGTCGAGCGAGCCGGGACGGTACAGGCCCCACTCGCCGACCATCGTGTCGACGCGCGAGATCAAGGGGTCGGCCGCGAGCACGGCGCGCGCGCGGCGGGCCGCGAGCCAAGCTGCCGGCACGTCCTTGTGGCAGAACTCGGCGACCAGCACGACGTCGGGGGACGGATCGAGGCGCGCGACCGCGGCGAGGAGAGCCACGCCGCGCGCCACCACGCCGGCGCGCCGCGGCAAGAACAGCGGGTGCATCGTGACCCCCAGCCGATGGAGCCCGGCGCGCAGCACGGCATTGCGCGGGTACGCCGGGTCGTAGCCGCCGACGTAGGCGAGGATCATCGCCCGGCCCGCGCGCCGGCGCGCGCCAGCGCCTCCTCGGCGGACGCGCGCGCGGCCTGGTCGGCGGCCTCGATGCGCGCGAGCGTGTCGGCGGGACCGTGCGGCACCGCGTCGAGGCACTCCGCGAGCAACACGGGCACGTCACCCAGGCGGATCCGGCCGCCCAGGAACGCCCCGACCAGCACTTCGTCGGCGCCGTTGAGCACGGCCGGGGCCGTCCCGCCGCGCTCGGCGGCGAGCCGCGCGAGGTCGAACGACGGGAATCGCCCCGGCAGCAGCGGCTCGAAGTCGAGCCTGCCCACGCGCGCGAAGTCGAGCGCGGGGATCGGCGCGGGCAGGCGGTCCGGCCACGCCAGCGCGAGCTGCACGGGCAGCTTCATGTCGGGCACCGAGAGCTGCGCGAGCGTCGAGTGGTCCGCCATCTCGACCATGGCGTGGACGATCGCCTGCGGGTGAACCACGACGTCGATCGCCTCCAAGGGCACGCCGAACAGCGCGCGC
Organism: Candidatus Eiseniibacteriota bacterium; assembly: GCA_046598045.1. GTDB lineage: Bacteria > Eisenbacteria > RBG-16-71-46 > RBG-16-71-46 > DASYSL01 > JANPEF01. The sequence goes on along the minus strand of JBKJJJ010000067.1, from coordinate 9,806 downwards.
GCCTCGATCACCTCGAGGCCCTTGTTGAGCAGCAGCGCGGAGTCGACCGTGATGCGCGGGCCCATCGCCCAGATCGGGTGCGCCAGCACCTCCTCGGGCGTCGCGTCGGCCCAGTCCGCGCGCGTGCGCAATGGTCCGCCCGAGGCGGTCAGGATCAGGCGGCGGAACGCGGCCGCCGCGCCCGCGCCTGCGAGGCACTGGAACAGCCCCGCGTGCTCGCTGTCGACCGGCACGATCGCTGCGCCGGTCATGCGCGCGCGCGCGTCGACCAGGTCGCCGGCGAGGACGAGGCTCTCCTTGTTCGCGAGCGCGATCGTGCGTCCCGCCTCGATCGCCCCGAGCGTCGCCGGCAATCCGGCCGCCCCGCTCACAGCGTGGAGCAGCACGTCGACCGGGCGCGCTGCCGCGTCCGCGAGGCCGTGCGCCCCGACGCTCACCGCGCCCGCCGCGAGATCGCTCAGCGCGAGCAGCGCCGCGCGCTCGGCGTCGCCGCGCACGACCACGTGCGTCGGCGCGAACTCGCGCACGAGCGCCGCCAGCTCGCGCATGCGCGTCCCGGCTGCGAGCGTGTCGACGACGAAGCGCCCCGGCTGCGCGCGCACGACGGCGAGCGCGGCCGCGCCCACGGTCCCGGTCGCGCCGAGGATCGAGATGCGGCGCGGCCACGGCCCGGGCGCGAGCGCGAACGCGCGTCCGCCCGGGGAGCCGGCGTCGACATGGAACGGGCCGCCCGGACGGGAGCTAGTAGGCATGGAAGATCGCCATCTTGAGATAATAGTAGACCAGTGGCGCGGTGAAGTAGAGGCTGTCGAACCGGTCGAGCACGCCGCCGTGCCCCGGGATCAGGTCGCCGGCGTCCTTGTTGCCGGACATGCGCTTGAGCAGGGACTCGGCGAGGTCTCCGACCTGCGCGAACACCCCCACCGCCAGGCCGAGCACGGTCGCGTGCATCACGGTCAGGAAGGGCGCGAACCAGAGCCGGGCGATGTGCGCGGCGGCGAGCGTCGCGAACAGTCCGCCGATCGAGCCCTCCACCGACTTCTTCGGGCTCACGGCCGCGAACAGGCGGTTGCGCCCGAGCCACATCCCGAAAGCGTAGGCCGCGGTGTCGCACACCCAGGTCAGGAAGAATGCGAGCAGCACGTAGCGCGCGCCCTCGGCGTAGGGCTGACCGAGATGGTGCGGTAGCTCGCGCAGGAACACGAGGTGAACCGACAGCCAGCCCACGTAGAGCACGCCGAACAGCGTGACCGCCATCGGCTCCATGCCGCGCTCGCCCTCGGAACGCAGCAGCTCGGCGCAGAACACGATCAGGAGGCCGGCCGTGAACAGCAGGTTGGTCTGGCTCGAGGTCCCCGCGAACGAGAGCCCGCAGAGCGCGAGGCCGAGCACGATTCCCAGCCGGGGGCTCGGGCGCATGCCGCGGGCCATCATCATGCGATAGAACTCGAGCAGCCCGAGCACGACCTCGAGCGTGACCAGCGCGGCAAACCACAGGCCGCCCTGGAACGCGAGGAAGACCAGCAGCGGTACGAACAGCACCGCCGAGAGCACCCGGAGCGGGAGCTTGGGATCGACGCGCACGGGTCCCCCGCCCCTCAGTCGAGCTTGCCGAAGCGGCGCTCGCGCCCCTGGAAGTCGGACACCGCGCGGAACAGGTTCTTGCGCCGGAAGTCCGGCCAAAGCGCGTCGTCGAACACGAGTTCGGTGTAGGCCAGTTGCCACAGCAGGAAGTTCGAGATCCGGCGCTCCCCGCTCGTGCGGATGAGGAGATCCGGGTCCGGCAGGCCCGCGGTCTGCAGGTGGGACTCGAACAGGCGCTCGTCCACCTTGATCGGCGCCACCGGACGCGAGCCCGCCTCGGCCACGAGCTGGCGCACCGCGTCGAGGATCTCCGTGCGCCCGCTGTAGGAGAGCGCGAGCACGAGCAGCAGGCCGTCGTTGCCGGCGAGCCGCGTGACCGCCTGGTCGACCACGTCGCGCACGTCGGGCGCGAGGTCCCGCGCGCGGCCGATCACGCGCAGGCGCACGTTCTGCGCGTCGAGGTCCTTCACCTCCTCGCGCAGCACGCGCTTGAGGAACGCCATCAGCCCCTTGACCTCGGTCTTCGGGCGCTCCCAGTTTTCGGTGGAGAACGTATAGAGGGTGAGGACTTCGATGCCGAGTGCGACCGCGCCGCGCACGGTGTCGCGCACGGCCTCGCGCCCGGCGCGGTGACCGAGGATCCGGGGCACGCCGCGCCGCCGGGCCCAGCGCCCGTTGCCATCCATGATGATCGCGACATGGCGCGGGATCGGGCCCTTCTCGCGCAGGGCCTCGGGCGTGGGCGTGCGGACGGTCATCGGCGCGGGCGGCCTGGGCCTGGGCCTAGACCTCCATCAACTCCGCGGTCTTCTTGGCGAGCATCTCGTCGATCAGCGCGATGTACCTGTCCGTCAGCTTCTGGATGTCCTGCTCGGCGCGCTTCTCGTCGTCCTTCGGAATCTCGCCGTCCTTGAGGCGATGCTTGAGCTCGTCGTTCGCCTCGCGGCGCACCTGGCGGACATGGACGCGGCCCTCCTCGACCAGCTTGCCGATGAGCTTGACCATGTCCTTCCGCCGCTCCTCGGTGAGCGACGGGATCGGGACGCGCACGACGTTGCCGTCGTCGGTGGGATTGAGCCCGAGGTCGGCCTTCTGGATGGCCTTCGAGATCTCGGACACCATGTTCTTCTCCCACGGCTGGACGACCAGCAGGCGCGGCTCCGGAGCGCTCACGGCGGCGACCTGCGCGAGCGGCGTCGGGTTGCCGTAGTAGTTCACGTGCACCGTGTCGAGCAGCGACGTGGTGGCGCGCCCGGTCCGGATCGAGGACAGCTCCTTGCGCGTGTTCTCGAGGGACTTCTTCATCCGTTCTTCGGTATCCGCGAGCAACTGTGCGCTAGGCATGAGCGAGTTCCCCCACGAGCGTTCCGACCGGCTCCCCCTCCACCACCCGCATCAGGTTGCCCGGCGTCCCGATGTCGAACACCACGATCGGCAACTTGTTGTCCATGCAGAGCGAGACCGCGGTCGAGTCCATCACCTTGAGTCCCTGATTCAGCACGTCGAGATAAGTGATCGCGCGGTAACGGTTCGCGTCCGCGTGGCGCTCGGGATCCTTGTCGTACACGCCGTCCACGCGCGTGCCCTTGAGGATCACCTCGGCGCCGACCTCGATCGCGCGCAGCGCCGCTGCCGTGTCGGTCGTGAAGTACGGATTGCCGGTGCCCGCGCCGAAGATCACGACGCGCCCCTTTTCGAGGTGGCGCACGGCGCGGCGGCGAATGAACGGCTCGGCGACCTTCTGCATGTCGATGGCGGAGAGGACGCGCGTGAACAACTGCTGCTTCTCGAGCGCGTGTTGCAGCGCGAGCGAGTTGATCACGGTGGCGAGCATGCCCATGTAGTCGGCGGCCACGCGGTCCATGCCGCGGGAGGCGGCGGCGAGGCCGCGGAAGATGTTGCCACCGCCCAGCACGACGCCGACCTCGACGCCGGCGCGGCGCACGCTCGCGATTTCCTCGGCGAGCGTGTTGAGGACGTCCTCGTCGATCCCGTAGCCTTTCGGCCCCGCCAGGATCTCGCCGGAAAGCTTGAGGAGGATGCGCTTGAAACACGGCACGGGGGACCCCTTCGCGCCGGGTGGCGCCGGTCGGGCACGATCAGGTACGCGCGGGGCGCATGCCCCGCGCGCCTTACCCTCTACCTCAGTCCTGCCCGAGGCGGAACTTGGAGAAGCGGCGAACCTGGATGTTCTCGCCCATCTTCGCGACCGCCTCCTCGATCAACCCGCCGACCGTCTTGCTGTCGTCCTTGACGTAGGGCTGGTCCAGCAGCGCGACCTCCGAGAACCACTTGTTCATCTTGCCGTCGACGATCTTCTCGACGATCGCCTCGGGCTTGCCCTCGGCGCGCACCTGCTCGATGAAGATCGCGCGTTCGCTGGCCACGAGATCGGTCGCGATCTCCTCGCGCCGGACCGCGATCGGGCCCATCGCGGCGATGTGCATCGCGATGCCCTTGAGCAGGTTCTTGAAGTCGTCCGTGCGCGCGACGAAGTCGGTCTCGCAGTTGATCTCGAGCAGGACGCCGACCCGGCCGCCCGGGTGGATGTAGGACTCCACCAGGCCCTCGGAGGCGGCCCGGTCGGCCTTGGAGGCCGCCTTCGCCGCGCCGCGCTTGCGCAGCGCCTCGATCGCGAGATCGAGGTCCCCGTTCGACTCGGCGAGCGCCTTCTTGCACTCCATCATGCCGACGCCGGTGCGCTGGCGCAGCTCCATCACCTGTTTGGAAGAGATCTCAGCCAACATGTTCTCCTTGCCTTTGCTCGTGAGGGCGGCCCCGGGCCGCGCCTGTCATGGGGTCGTCGGGACGGCGGAGCGGAATCAGGCCTGGGCCCGGGTCCCGCCCTCGGGCTCGCCCCCGTAGGACACGGTCTCGCCGGGTGCGACCGCAACCACCTCGGCCTCGGCCTCGGCCGGGCGCTCGGCCTTCGCCGCCGCGACCCGCTGCCCCTCGACCACCGCGTCGGAAACCATGCGCGAGAACAGGCGGATCGCCCGGATCGCGTCGTCGTTGCCCGGGATCGGATACTGGATCACGTCCGGGTCGCAGTTGGTGTCGACGATGCCGACGATCGGGATGCCCAGGCGGTTGGCCTCGGCGACCGCGATCTTCTCCTTCTTGGTGTCGATCACGAACAGGAGCTTCGGCAGCGCGTTCATGTCCTTGATCCCGGACAGCGCGTGCTCGAGCTTGGTACGCTCCCGCGAGAGGCGCGAGACTTCCTTCTTCGAGAGGCGGTCGAACACGCCCTCGTCGGACATCTTGTCGAGCTCCTTGAGACGCTTGATGCTCATCTTCACGGTCTTGAAGTTCGTGAGCATGCCGCCGAGCCAGCGCTCGACCACGTAGAACTGGCCGCAGCGCTTCGACTCCTCGGACATCACGGTCTTGGCCTGGCGCTTGGTGCCCACGAACAGGACGTGACCGCCGCCCTGCACGCCGCGCACGATCGCGTCGCGCGCCTCGTTCAGGCACTTGAGCGTCTTCTGGAGGTCGATGATGTAGATGCCGTTGCGCTCGATGAAGATGAACTTCTTCATCTTGGGGTTCCAACGGCGGGTCTGGTGGCCGAAATGGACGCCGGCCTCCAACAGGTCCTTCATGGTGACTTCGGACATGACACTCTCCTTCGGTTCAGCCTCCGCCCGCGTCGGCCGCAGGAGCGGACCGAAGGGTTGCGGGCGTGTGGGATGCCCGGGGCGAAGCGCCCCGGGGGGATGCCAAGTTTAGCGCTTCGAGAACTGGAAGCGCTTGCGGGCGCCGGCCTGCCCGTACTTCTTGCGCTCCTTCATCCGCGAGTCGCGGGTGAGGAAGCCTTCCTTGCCCAGCGGTCCGCGCATCGTCTCGTCCAGCTTGACCAGCGCACGCGCGATCCCGAGGCGGACCGCGCCGGCCTGGCCGGTGAGGCCGCCGCCGTTCGCGGTGGCGTAGACGTCGAAGCGGGCGGCGGTGTGCGTGAGGACGAGCGGGCCCTCAGCGTGCTTGACCAGCGCGGGGCGCATGAAATAGGCAGCGACCGGACGGCCATTCACGAACATCTGGCCGCTCCCCGGGAGCAGCCGCACGCGCGCGGTGGCCTCCTTGCGCCGGCCGGTCGAGGCAGGCGCGGTGTTCGCAACTTTCGTCAACGAGATGACCTCCGGATACGGAGCCCCGGCGTCAAGCCGCGGCTCGCGGGACGGAACACGCGCTCGGTACGGATCAGTACGGGAGCGTCAGGGACTTCGGCGACTGCGCGGCGTGCGGGTGCTGCGGGCCGGCGTAGATCTTGAGCTTCTTGATCATCGCCCGACCCAGGCTGTTCTTGGGCAGCATGCCCCGGACCGCCAGGTAGAGCACCCGATCGGGCTTCGCGTCACTCATCTCACGGAACGACGTCCACGTCACGCCGCCCGGGTACATCGAGTGCGAGAAGTACTTCTTCTTTTCGGACTTCTTGCCGGTGACCCGGATCTTCTCGACGTTGACCACGACGACGTGATCGCCGGTGTCGAGATGAGGCGAGTAAATCGGCTTGTGCTTCCCCTTGAGAATCTGGGCGACCTGGCTGGCGACTCGTCCGAGGACCTTGTCCTCAGCGTCGAACACGAACCAGTCATGGCGGATCTCATCCGCCTTGACGGCATGCGTCTTCATGCATCCTCCGTGGAGCAAAACCGCTTGCGGGAACGACTTGCAAACGCCGGACCTTAGCACGATGCGTGCCCGTCCGTCAACCCCCCGCGGACGAGGATCCAGCCGCTCCGGAACGGGCCAAGTCACGCTCCGGCAACGAGATCGTCGGAACCGTAAATCCGAGATGGTGGACGAATCCACGCGCGCCGGCTCCGGATCAGGTGCTGTGCCGAGACCGCACGGCGGGGCCGGGTTGAAGCTCGGCGAGGCGCATGAGTCGCGCCAGTCGGGCCATGGGCAGCCCGACCACATTGTAGAAGCAGCCGTCCAGCCGCTCGACGTACGCCCCCGCCGCGTCCTGGATCCCATACGCACCGGCCTGGTCGAGCACCCCGGGGGTGCGGGCGTAGGCCACGAGCGCGTCGGCCGGCCAGGGTGCGAAGGTCACGCGCGTGGCGGCGAATCCCGTCGCCTCGCGGCCGCCTTCGCCGACCAGCGCGAGGCCGGTCACCACCTCGTGGCTGGTGCCCGAGAGCCGCGACAGCATCCACAGCGCGTGCTCCGCATCCCGCGGCTTGCCGAGCAGCTCCTCCCCGAGCACGACCATCGTGTCGGCCCCGATCACCAGCGCGCCCGGGTGGCGCGCCGCGATCGCACGTGCCTTGGCGAGCGCGATCAGCGTCGCGCGGCGCGAGGGCGACTTGACCTCGGGGTGGACCTCGTCCTCGTCGAGGTCGGCTGCCTCGGCGGTGAACGCATAGCCGGCCGCGCTCATCAGCGCGATCCGCCGCGGCGAGCGCGAGGCGAGCACGAGCGGCGCGTTCACGCGGGGCGCGCTCCCGTCTCGAGCAGCAGCGTGACCGGGCCGTCGTTGACCAGCGAGACCATCATGTGCGCGCGGAAGACGCCCTCCTGGACCGGGACGCCGAGCGCCGCGACCGCGTCGACGAACGCGCGGTACAGGCGCTCGGCCTGTTCGGGTGGCGCGGCCGAGACGAACGAGGGCCGGTGGCCCTTCGCCGTGTCGCCGTAGAGCGTGAACTGGCTGACCGCGAGCACCGCGCCCGAGACGTCGCCGAGCGCGAGGTTCATGGCGCCCTGCGGGTCGTTGAAGCAGCGCAGGCGCACGACCTTCTCGGCGAGCCGCGACGCGTCCGCGGGGCCGTCGCTCGCAGTCACGCCGACGAGCACGAGCAGGCCGCGCTCGATCGCCCCCACCACGCGCCCGTCAACCTCGACCGAAGCGCGGGCGACGCGTTGGACGTGCGCCCTCATTCGCCCCCGTGGGGCGGGCCCGCGCCGCGGCCCTTCCCGCCGGACTGGAGCTGGCGCTCGACGCGCGAGACGCCCTTGACGCGCTGGATCGCGCCCAGCGTCTCCTGCAGCTTGCGCAGGTTCGGCACCTCGACCAGGAAAACGCCGCGCGCCGTGCGGTCCTCGCTCGCCATCCCGGCCGAACGGATGTTGACCTTGAGCGCGGCGATCGCCTTCGTGATGTCGGCCAGCATGCCGGGGCGATCGGAGCCATACACGATCAGGCGCACCGGGAACACCTCGTCGGGGCTCGTGTTCCACTCGACTTCGACGCGGCGCTCGGTCGGCACGCGATCCGGGAACGTGTTCGGGCAATCCGCCTGGTGAACGGACACCCCCCGTCCCTGGGTGACGATGCCGATCACCGGGTCGCCGGGCACCGGCTGGCAGCAGCGCGCGAAGTGGAGCAACACGTTGTCGAGCCCGTGCAGGCGCACGCCATGACCCTTCTGGCGCGTGAGGTTCCGCAACACCTCGGCCGAGGCATTGCGGAAGCGCTCGAGCGGCCCCTCCTTGCCCGCTTCCGGCACGAGCCGGCGCAGGAACGAGGTGAGCGACAGCGTGCCTTGCCCGAGCTTCGCGTACAGGCTCTCGACGTCGGGCAGCCCCGCGCCCTGTGCGGCGTCCGTGAGCGTCGCCTCGTCGATGCGTTCGGCGAGGCGCAGCTTCTTGAGCTCGCGGTCGAGCATCTCCTTGCCGAGCGTGATCGCGTCCTCGCGGTACTGACCGCGCAGCCAGTGCCGGATCTTGCTGCGCGCCGACGGCGTGCGCACGATCTTGAGCCAGTCGGTGTGCGGGCGCGCCGAAGGGGAGGTGATGACCTCGACCGTGTCGCCGTTCGACAGCATGTGCCGCAGCGGCACGAGCGCGCCGTTGACGCGCGCGCCGACGCAGTGGAAACCGACCTCGCTGTGGATCAGGAACGCGAAGTCGAGCGGTGTCGCGCCCTTCGGCAGGCGCTTGAGCTCGCGCCGCGGCGTGTAGACGAACACCTCGTCCTGGTAGAGCGCGGTCTGCAGGAACTCCATGTACTCCTCGTCGCTCGCCGTCGCCTGCCAGTCCGCGGTCTGGCCGACGAACCCGCCGAGCTTCGCGTCGAGGTCGAGGTCGAGCGCACCGCCCTTGTACACGTAGTGGGCCGCCACGCCGCTCTCGGCGGTGCGATGCATCTCGCGCGTGCGGATCTGGATCTCGACCATCTCGCCGCCCGGCACGACCACGGTCGTGTGCAGCGACTGGTAGAGGTTGCTCTTGGGCGTCGCGATGTAGTCCTTGAAGCGGGCCTGGACCGGGTCCCACAGGTCGTGGACGACGCCGAGCGCCCGGTAGCAGTCGCCCTTGCTGTCGGTCACGATCCTGAGGCCCATCAGGTCGAAGATCTGGTCGAACGAGCGCCCGCCGGACTTCATCTTGAGATAGATCGAGTAGAAATGCTTCGGCCGGCTCGAGACGTCCGCGCGGATCTCCTCCGCGGCGAGGCGGTCGAGCAACGGCTCCTCGACGCGCTTGAGCGTGGCCTCGCGGTGCTCGCGCCGGAGCGCGACGTGCTCGGACAGTTCGCGGTAGGCGGGCGGGTCGAGGGTCTTGAGCGCGAGGTCCTCGAGTTCGCGCTTGATGCGCGCGATGCCGAGGCGGTGCGCGAGCGGCGCGTAGATGTCGCGCGTCTCGCGCGCGATGCGCTGCGCCTTCTCGGGCGCGAGGAACTCGAGCGTGCGCATGTTGTGCAGGCGGTCGGCAAGCTTGATGAAGATCACGCGCAGGTCGCGTGCCATCGACAGCAGCATCTTGCGAAAGTTCTCCGCCTGTTCGCTGCGCGCCGAGTCGAACGTGAAGCCGGAGATCTTGGTCACGCCGTCGACCAGCTGCGCGACCTCGTCACCGTAGCGCGCGCGCACGTCCGCGAGCGTGACCGAGGTGTCCTCGACCGTGTCGTGCAGCAGCGCGGCACAGGCGATCGCGCTGTCGAGATGGGAGTCGAGCAGGTCGACCAGGATGTGCACGGCCGCGACCGGATGGGAGACATACGGCACGCCCGACTTGCGGAGCTGGTCGCCGTGCGCGGCACGCGAGTACTCGAACGCGTCCGCCGCCTGCGCGAGGTCGACCTTGGGCGAACGCCGGCGGAGCTCCTCGAGCAGCTCCGTCTTGAGCGTCGCGATCGTGGCCTCGGGGGCGGTGCTCATCGGGAACCTCGGACGCGACGCGCGGGGCGCGCGGAAGACGACGGGACGGAGCCGGCCGTAAGCCGGATTCTGTCGGTTTGCACCGTGGCGACCATTTCTCTGGGAAAC
>JBKJJJ010000198.1:0-5109 GCA_046598045.1 Candidatus Eiseniibacteriota bacterium | reverse complement strand
CCTTCCTCCGGGATTGCGCGAACGTCGGGTGGGCTGGAGCGGGCGCAGTCTAGCAGGGGGGCGGCGGGGGCGGCAAGAGCGCGCCCCGGACGGCGTAGGGGCCGCCCGGGGCGCGGGTGGAATTACGAGCGGTACTGGTTCTTCACCGCTCCCCAGGTGGTGCCTCGGGCAGGGTTCGTCACCGGTCCGATCCGCGCTGCGGGGAACACGGTCGCGTGATCCTCCCAGCGCCGAATGTACCAGCGAGTCGTGGCCGCTGGCTGCCCGGGGCGAAGCACGGCGGCATCACCGCGAACGAGGAAGAGCCGTTGCTCGCCGCCCGGCGTGTAGAGGATGCCCCCCGATCCATCCGGGATGGTGATTGCTCCGATCATATTGCCCACGCGGATGACTCGGTAGACGCTCATCGAGTCGACATGCGTGGAATCGCCGAACTCACTCATCGCATTGAGGGCCACCGTCACGTCGGAAGCGCCCGGGATGTAGGTCCCTGACGACGTCGATGTGAACCCATTGAAGAGATGCGCGACGGCCAGGCTTTCGTCCTGCGCCCCCCAGGTGTCTCCATATTGCGCGACCAAGGATGGGTCGGTTTCGGCGGAGAATCCGAAGTGAAAGTCGGCGGCGATCAGGGCCGCATAGCTCTGATGGCTTTGGTACTCAAAGGTCGCCTTGAATCGCAGCGCCGTGTTCCCCGGGCTGTCATTGAGCACCGTGCCGGCTGGAAGCGGGTCCGGCGAGATCACGGGCTGCGTGGTTTTCTTCGAGCCGCCCCCGCAGCCCGCAAGCAGGCTGGAGGCGAGCAAACTCAAGAGGAGCCGGGCGGGGAATCTCAGGTTTCGGTTCATGCGAACGAGTCTACCGCAGGGCATAGGCCTTGCGCTCCCCCCAAGTGGCGCTCGCGCCGGGGACGTCCTTCCCGGTCGTGCCCAAGAGGGCGCGGCGAGGGCGGGGGATACACCGAAGCCCCGGCAGAATCGCCGGGGCCCGGGTCGTTGTCCGAAAGTGCGGGCGGTCCTACTTGATGTAGGTGCCCTTCATGGCGCCCCACGTCGTCGGGTGCGACATCGACGAGTTGGACACCTGGTTGTTCGCCGAGGCAATGCGCATGGCACCCGCAAGGCTCCTCGAGAGGTCGTCCCAGCGGCGGATGTACCAGCGATCCGCGGTCGCCGACTGGCCGGCATCGAGCAGGGCCGCGTCGCCTCGCACGAGGTAGAATTCGTGCCGGTCATCGATGTTGAAGATCTGCGGATCCGGCGTGCCCGGGACCTCGATCGCCATCACGACGCGTGCGACCGTCACCCACTTGTAGTAGGCGGAGGAATCGGGGTGCGCCGGGTCGTCGAAGTACTGGACCGAGTTCAAGGCCATCGTGATGTTGGTCGCGCCGGGGATGTAATTGCCCGTGGTGGACGACGTGAAGCCATTGAACAAGTGGTCGGCCGATTGGGCCTCGTCGTCAATGCCCCAGTTCGGGCCGTACTGGTCCACGAGCCTCGGGTCGGTGTTGGCCGAGAACGTGTAACGGAAGTCGCTGGTGAGCAGCTTCACGTACTCGGGCTGGACCTGGTACTCGTAGGTCCGCTGGAAACGCGTCATGGTGTTCTGCGGCGAATCGTTGAGCGGCGTATCCTTCGGCAGGCCGTTATTGCCGCCATCCGGCGGCGGCTTGAACGGATTGCCGCCACAGCCGGAGAGAACGAACGTCACTGCGAACGTCAGGGCGAGGGCCGAGAAACGCTGCGAGCTGGTCAGGCGCATCAAATCGTCACCCCGCAAGGGTCGAGAGGATAGCTACAACGGACAACTGTGCGAGGGCGGGGCACAGGGGTTCAGCCGCCAATGATCTTATCGGCAGGCCGCGGCGGATGTCAACCGGGCCGCAGCGTGCGATTTGCAACGACCTCGATGGTACGTAACGACTTACCCCCGGCCCTTCGGAAAAGTTCCGGGCTTCAGCGCCCGTTGAGCCGCGCGGTGCCCCAGGTGCGGACGTCGGCGGTGTCGCGGTGGTCCTCCCAGAACGTGATTTTGTAGTCCCCGGCCTGCCCCACACGCTCGAACACGAAGTCCGCCGTGCCCGCCGCCACCGGCGTGCCTCCGGCCCAGACCCGGTAGTGCATGTTGTAGTGCTTCTTCTCGGGCGGGCCGACCTCGCTGTAGATCCCGCCCCGGTCCGTGTCGACCCTCAGGCGCAGGTCGTAGTTGGCGTTCGTGTCGTAGGTCAGGAACTGCGGCAGGAACGTCTGCTCGTTCTTCGAGGTCCAGTCGTTCGGCGCGGTGCGGCCCGACTGCTCGAACAACGTGATGTCCGCCGGATCGAATGTGGCATGAAACTCGCGGTCATCGATCGACGTGTCCGCGAGGCACACGATGAAGTCGCTCGAGCGGCGCCGGTAGAGCGCGCGCTGCATGGTCGCGAACGTGCTCTCGGGTAGCGTGAAGTTCGGCGGAATGTCCGGGTTTCCGATCGGCGATTCGGGTGTCTGAGTCTTGAACAGGCCGCAACCTACGAGGCCGAACGCCAACAGGCAGGCGGCGATCGGCGACGCGAGACGCCGCAGCGCGCGTGGTGTCATGGCAGGAACTCCATGCGAAAACTGAGCGTGGCGAGCCAGTAATCGCTGCTGGTGGAGGTGGTCACCGGGGCCGCCCCGAAGGCGCGCTGGCGGTCCGTGGCGAGCACCCGGCGCACATCCCCGTTGAGCCCGGCACGCTTGCTCATGGGGTAGGTCATGCGGGCGAGGAACGTCAGTTCGTCGCGGCGGGTCTCGTTGATCTTCGTGCTGCGGCCATCCGAGAACTGGAAGTTCGGGTTGACCGCGAGGCGCTGCGAGATTTCGAGCGAGAGGATCGAGCTGGGCTGGTACTGCTCGCGCAACAGCAGGTCGAAGGTGTTGAACTCGCTCGATTTGCCGAAGCGACGCACGTCGCTGAGCTGGCGGAACGAACCGCGCGACTGCAACCGGATGATGTGATTGAGGTCCAGGCGCAGCTTCTGCGAGAGCTGGGTCTGGAGGTTGGTGTTGATGTTGTAGATGAACGAGAGCTGGTCGCGATCGGCGGAAAACGTGAAGAATTGCTGCGCCGCGGTCGCGCTGTTGTTTTGCGTGACCGTCCAGATCGTGCCCGGACGTGCGCTCCAGTTCCAGGCTACAGAGTAGGTCCGCAGGCGCGCGTTGTTGATGGAGGACGTGCTCTTGATGTTGACCAGGTCGCTCTGCTCGATGCCGAACGTCACGCCGGTGTCGAACGAATTGCTCGCTTTGTAAAGCAGGTTCAGGCTGCCCTTGACGCGCAACTGGTCCTGGTTCGACGGCGCGACGGCGGTCGGCTGCAAGGAGCGGAAGTCGACGTAACTGCGGCGGCTCAGGTACACGCCGAGCGAGAGCCGCGCCATGGTTTGGGCGGAAAGCCGCCGCGACATGTCGCCGTCGAGCTTGCGCGACAGGTTCGACTCGACGTATCCGGGGTCGCGCCGCGTGTAATCGTTGTCGGTCACCGACTCGTCGTAGCGGACCGAAGTGTCGATCCCGAACTGGGCGCGCCGGAAGTCCGCGCTGATGCCCTTGCTGTCGACCAGCGACGAGCGGTCCGCCTGGGCCGTGAAGACCTGGCGGTTGCGCCTTATGTTTCCGCCGATGTTGAACGTCGTCGCCTGGGGCAGTAGGAGATGCAGGTTGAGCGCGCCGTCGTCCGCCAACGTGTTGATCTGCTCCGGCAGGGTGACCAGCGAATCGGGCATGGTCAGGTCCGGCGCGACCCGGGCCGGCCGCCTGAGCACCGAGCGCTGGGCGGAGAGACGCGCGTCGGCGCTGAGGAGATGGTTGATCTTCATGGTCGAGGCCAGGTGGACATTCGTGTTCCGGTTGCGGTCGTCCTGCTCGAACGTCGGATCATCGCTCACCGTCGAGCGCAGCCGGGAACTCTGCTGCGTGATGTCGAAGTTCACGTTCGTCCCGTTGTCCCACGTGCGGGATGTGCTGGCGTACATGTCGAACGACGTGCCCTTGCTCTGCTGCTGGGTCTGGGAGTTCTTGAGGTAGCCGTAGGACGCCACCGAGCGCACCGGATAGGCCCCGAAATTGCGATTGAAGCGCACCTGCCCCGAGAGATCATCGACGCCGGAGCGGGTCGAGATGAAGTTCCGGGAGCTCGCTTTGTCGCTCACGCGCTGGATTCCGAGGCGTCCGCCCACGCGCAACGAATGCGAGACGCGATAGGCAATCTCGTTCTGGGTCTGGCTGTTGCGATTGACGCGGCCCACGCGGGCCTCGCGTCCGACGCTGGCGTTGGTCACGTTCGCGAACTCGAGGTTTCCGCGCTGGGTGAAGATGTCGATGCCCTGGTTCCAGTTGCGATTCGAGCGGTTGACCGTGTACCCGCTGTTGTAGACCACCGGACTGCCCCGCCGCGTCCGATCGAGGATCGAGCGCTTGTTGCCGAACGCGCCATCGGCTTCCGCCTCGGCGTCGGCCAAAGCGACCGAGTCGGCGTACGCGGTCGAGTCGGCGACGCGCGTGGAATCGCCGACGCGGAGCGAGTCGGCCAGGCGCAACGAATCGGCGGGCGAAAGCGGCTCGCCCTGCGCGCGGACGAAGTCCACGCCCAGGGTCAGGACGAGTGCGATCGCCACGCACGCCGCGAGCGGCGCGAGCGGGGAAAGGAGGGCTGGGCTCTCGGACCGGCGCAGGACGCCGCGATCGGACATGGCATACCGGGTTGGGGCGGGGACGAAGAGCGACCGAGCCCGTTGACCGTACCGTGAAAGTGCTGCCGACGGCCAGCCGAAAATGCTGCCGCGCCCAAGGTTGCGGCCCCCCGGACGGCATGCTAGATTGCCCCCACGAGGGGTGTACCGGGGCTTTTATCCCGGGGTCGGTGGCGGGCCGACCCCTGAGCCCGACCGCTGTTCCGCACCCACCCCATCCGGCAAGACCGAAACGCTAGCGCAAGGACCGGCGCCCAGGACGGAGAAGCCATGAGGCCGATGACGTTTCTGCACAACCTGATGGGATTCCTCTCCACCGATGTCGCGATCGACCTGGGCACCGCGAACACGCTCGTGTTCGTCAAGGGCCGCGGGATCGTGCTCAACGAACCATC
>JBKJJJ010000058.1:0-16180 GCA_046598045.1 Candidatus Eiseniibacteriota bacterium | reverse complement strand
CGCTGCGTGACGTCGGCGAGCGTGAGCCCGACGGCTGAGAGCTGGCCGGCATCGACGTCGACCTGGATCTCCTCTTCCTCGCCGCCGGCGATGCGCACCGCGGCCACGCCGGCGACGCCCTCGAGGTCGGACTTGACCGTGCGGTCGGCGATGCGGCGCAGGCGCTGCAGGTTGTGCCCACCCGCCAGGCGCGTGCGCAGGATGGGGTCGAGCGAGGGGTCGAAGCGCAGGATCGCGGAGCGCTTCGCCTCGCGCGGCAGGGTCACGAGGTCGAGCTTCTCGCGCACCGCGAGCGACGCCAGGTCCATGCGCGTGTTCGAGGCGAACTCGAGCGTGACCTCGCTCTGCCCGGGGCGCGACACCGAGTGCATGTGGACGAGGCCGGCGACGACGCCGACGCCCTCCTCGATCGGCTTGGTGGCGAACTGCTCCACGTCGCCTGGGGCGGCGTCCGGCAGGTCCGTGCGCACGGTGAGCGACGGATACGAGATGTTCGGCAGCAGCTCGACGCCGAGGCGCGACAGCGCGACCGCGCCGAACAGGACGACCGCGAGCGTCGCCATCGCGACCGTGACCGGCCGCTTGAGGGATCCGTCGGCAATGCGCATGGGGGTCTCCTGCGCCTAGAAGGCGACGGCCTTGATGCGCGAGCCCTGCTTGAGGCCGCCCTGTCCGACCGAGACCACCTTCTGCCCCGGGGCCAGGCCGGCGAGGATCTGCGCGGTGTCGCCCGAGACCGCGCCCATCTTGACGGCGACGCGATTGACGGAGTCGCCGGCCGCGATGAACACGAACGAGTCCCCGTCCTCGGTGACCACGGCCTTCTTCGGCAGCACGATCGCGTCGGCGAACGAGCCGCTGGTCAGGCGCACGCGCGCGAAGCTGCCGGGCCGGAGTACGCCCTTCGTGTCGTTGACCTCGAGCGTGACCTTGAACGTGCCGTTCGTCTGGTCGACCGTCGGGTTCACGAGCGTGACCTTCGCCGGATAGACTGTGCCCGGGAGCGCCGTGACCTCGATCGTCGCGGCCTGGCCGATGTGGACCTGCGCCTGGTCGCGCTCGGGGAAGTAGACCTTCGCGAGCAGCGGCGTGAAGTCGTCGACGCGGAAGCACTCCTTGCCCGGCGTGACGGTCTCGCCGAGCTGGATCATGCGCGTCACCACCTTGCCGCTGAACGGCGCGACGATGCGCGTCTGGGCGAGGTCGTACTGCGCCTGCGCGAGACTCTGCTTCGCGTTCTCGAGCTTGAGCTTGAGGTCGTCCATCGAGGCCGCCGAGCTGAGGCCGCGCGTCTCGAGCGCGGTGCCGCGCTCGGCGTCGCGCTTCGCCTGGTCGAACATGGCCTGCGCGCGGCCGAGCGCGATGCGCGCCTCGGCGTCGTCGAGTCGGGCCAGCGCCTGGCCGGTCGAGACGTTCTGCCCCTCCTCGACCAGCAGCGCCCTGACCTGCCCCTGTCGGCGGGCGACCAGGACGGCGGTGTTCGCCGCCTCGAGCACGGTCGTGGTCTCGAGGAACGTCGAGATCGCCCCCCGACCGACGGTCGTCAGCTCGACCGGGGCGGCGGTGGGCCCGTCGTCCTTCTTGCCCTTTTTGGACTTGGCGTTGTTGGCCTGGCCGTTCTTCGCGACCAGCAGGCCGACGACCACGATCGCCACCACGGCGAGCGCGATGGCGCCGTACAGGAGGCGCCGGCGGGAACCCGGCCGCCGGGCGAAAACGGGGACTTCCATGGGGAACCTCCGGTGGTGCCGGGATCGAATGGGCGTTCGGGGTGCGGGGCGTGGGGCGCCTTGGGAGAAGGGTGCCCGGGGCCAGCGACGGGGGCTCTACGGCAGCGCGACATGATAGGTTTCCGTCATGCCTGAATTGCCGGACGTGACGGTCTACGTCGAGCACCTGGAACGCAGGCTGGTGGGAGCGCGGGTCGAATCGGTGCTCGTGCGCGGGCCCAATCTCCTGCGTACCGCGGAACCTCCGCTTGCCGATTCGACGGGCCGAAGCGTGCTGTCGGTTTCAAGAATGGGCAAGCGCATCGTGCTCGCGCTCTCCGGCGAACGCTGGCTGGTCGTCCATCTCATGATCGCGGGGCGGCTGCACTGGGCCGACCCCGACATGACTCCGCGATCCCCGGGGAAGACGCTGCAGGCGGTGCTCCGGTGTTCCTCAGGAACGCTGACGTTGACCGAGGCGGGAACGAAGAAGCGCGCGGCGGTTCATTACCTTGCCGGCGAGGCCGACCTCGCGGCGCTCGATCCGGGCGGGCTCGAGCCGCTAGCCGCCACGCCCGTCGAGTTTGCTACACGGCTCGCACTCGAGAATCACACGCTCAAGCGCGCGCTCTCGAGCCCGCGGCTGTTTTCGGGGATCGGGAACTCGTATTCGGACGAGATCCTGCACCGCGCCGGGCTCTCGCCGCTGCGGCTGACCCGGCAGCTCTCGCCCGCGGAGGTCGCCCGGCTGCACAAGGCCGTGCAGGCGGTGTTGCGCGAGTGGACCGACCGTTTGCGCGCCGAGACCGGGGCGGCCTTCCCGGAGCGCGTGACCGCATTTCGGCCGGGCATGGCGGTGCATGGCCGGTATGGCAAGCCCTGCCCGACATGCGGGACGCCGGTCCAGCGCATCGCGTATGCGGAGAACGAGGTCAACTACTGTCCGCGCTGCCAGACCGAGGGCCGCCTGCTCGCGGACCGGGCGCTGTCCCGTCTGCTGAAGGACGACTGGCCGCGGACGATCGAGGAGTGGGAGGAGGGACCCATGAATCGAGATCGCCCTTGACTCGGGTCGGCCCGGCTCCTACTCTCGAGCAGTCATGAACTTCGTCCTTCGCCATCATCATGCGCATCACGTGCACGGCCCCACGGGTCGCGGCGCATGCGCTTGGGCGGAGACGAGTCTCTTGTAGCTCCGAAATCCAGACGCTGTCCCGACGGCTCGTTCGCTCCACGAACGGGCCGTTTTCTTTTTCCCACGGGAGTCTTCCATGCTGCGCATCGCGCTTCCCAACAAGGGCCGTCTCTCCGAGGACGCCCGAGAATTGTTCAACGATGCCGGGCTCGAGGTTCGCTCGTCCGGCGAGCGCGCGCTCACCGCCTCGCTCGGCGACGAGTTCCAGGCGCTGTTCGTGCGCGCGCGCGACATCCCCGAGTTCGTGGCCGACGGTGTCGCCGACGTCGGGGTCACGGGTTGGGACCTCGTCCTCGAGTCGGGCCGCGAGCTCGAAACCGTCCTCGACCTCGGCTTCGGGGCGTGCCGCCTGGTCGTCGCGGTGGTCGAGGATCGCGCGCTCACCACGCTCGAGGCGTTGACGCCCGGGGAGCGCGTCGCGACGCCGTTCCCGCGCATCGCGCGCGACTTCTTCGCCGAGCGCGGCGTGGCGGTCGAGATCGTTCCGGTCTCCGGCGCGGCCGAGGTTGCGCCGCACCTGGGCACCGCGCGGGTGGTCATGGATCTCGTCTCGACCGGATCGACCCTGCGCGTCAACGGGCTGCGCGAGCTGTGCACCGTGATGGACTCGAGCGCGCGGCTGATCGCCCCCGCCGACGCGGTGCGCGCGGCCGAGGAAGGGCGTAGTCGCCCGCTCGCGGACCTGGCCTCGGCGCTCGGCTCGGTGCTGCGTGCGCGCGGACGTCGCTACCTGATGGCGAACGTGCCCCGATCCGCGCTCGCGCAGGTGAAGGACGTGCTTCCCGGGCTCAATGGCCCGACGGTGGTCGAGATCCTGAATGGAGGGCTCATGGTGGCGGTGCACGCGGTGGTCGACGCCGCCGCGATCTATCGCACCACGGCCGAGCTCAAGGCGCTCGGGGCCGAGGGGATCCTCGTGACCCGGATCGAAAGGCTCATGCCATGAGCGGCACGTCACGGCCATTGGACGGGGGTGTGGACACGCTCGCGCTCCGCTACCGCGGCCGGCTCGCGGCCCTCGCTCCCGCCGACCTGGGTGCTCTGTGCGACCGCGCTCAGGCAGAAGACGCGCGCGTGCGCACGACCGCGATGGAAATCGTCGCGCGCGTGCGTCGCGAGGGCGACGCCGCGCTGCGCGCGCTCGCTCGCGAGTTCGATGGCGCCTCCCTGGACGCGCTGGAGGTGCCGCGCGGCCGCGTGGATGCCGCGCTCGCTCGCCTCGACCCCGCGCTGCGCGCGGTGCTCGAGCGCGCCGCACGCAATCTCGAGGCGGCGCACCGCGCGTCCGCGCCGGTCGCGAGCGAGGCTGAGACCGAGCCGGGCGTCGTGGTCGGCCGGCGCCCGGATCCGTTCGACCGCGTCGGCGTGTATGCGCCCGGTGGGCGGGCGCTCTATCCGAGCAGCGTGCTCATGGGCGCGGTGCCGGCGCGGGTCGCCGGCGTGCGCGAGATCGTGCTGTGCTCGCCACCGGGGCCGGGCGGCGCGCCGGACGATCTCGTGCTCGCCGCGGCGGCGATCGCGGGAGTGGACCGCGTGTTCGCGCTCGGCGGCGCGGGCGCAATCGCCGCGCTTGCCTATGGCACGGAAAGCGTGCCGCGTGTGGCGAAGATCGTCGGCCCTGGAAACGCCTATGTCGCGGCCGCCAAGCGCCTGGTCGCGGGCGACGGCGCCGCCGCAATCGACGCCCCGGCGGGGCCGAGCGAACTGCTCGTGATCGCCGATGACACGGCCGACGGGTCGCGCGTCGCGCTCGAGCTGATCGCGCAGGCGGAGCACGATCCCGAGGCGGTCGCGATTGCGCTCGTCGTGGGGCCGGACCTGGCCGCGCGCGTCGTCGACGAACTCGCGCGCCTGGTTCCACGGGCCGGGCGCGCATCGATCGTGCGCGCGTCGCTCGCGGCTGCGGGCGGGGTGCTCGAGGTGGCGACGCTCGACGAAGCGCTCGCCTTTGCCGAGCGCTTCGCCCCGGAACACCTGCAGCTCGCGGTGCGCGATCCGGAGGTGGCTTTCGCACGCGTACGCAACGCCGGAACCGTGTGCCTGGGCACGGAGACCTCGGTGGCGTTCGGGGACTATCTCACCGGCTCCAATCACGTGCTGCCGACCGCGGGCTTCGCGCGGCTCGCTTCCGGGCTGTCGACGCACGACTTCGTGCGCTGGACGACGTGGCAGCGCGTGACGCCCGAAGCCGCGGCGGCGCTATCCGGCGACGTCAGCGTATTCGCCCGGATCGAGGGCCTGCCGGGGCACGCCGAGGCGGCAGCGGCGGGCGGTGTCCATCGCGCGGTCGTGGTTCCTGCGATGATCGCGCTCGACGACAACATGAACCTGTTCGGCGTCCCGCCGGGTGCGGCGGCCGCGCTCGCGGGCGCGGCGCGTGGCCTGCCGCGTTATCCCAGCGCCGAGTCCGATGCCTTGCGCGACGCGCTCGCCGGGTATACCGGCGCGGCGCCGGAGGAGATCGTGACCGGTTGCGGATCGGACGACGTGCTCGACTTCGCGTTCCGCGCGCTGGCCGCACCGGGGGACCTCGTGGCGTGGTCCGACCCCACGTTCTCGATGCTCCCCGAGTTCGCGCGCCACAACCGGCTGCGCGCCCATCCCGTGCGCGCGCTCGCGGGCGGCGCCCCGGACATCGACGCGCTGCTCGAGGGCGCGCCGGCGCTGATCTACCTGTGCTCGCCGAACAATCCCACCGGGGAGCTGGTCGCGGACGCCGCGCTGGCCGAGGTGCTCGAGCGGACGGACGGGATCGTGATCCTCGACCAGGCCTACGCCGAGTTCGAGAGCGCGGGGCTTGCGTCCGCGCCGCCGCGGCACCCGCGCCTGCTGGTGACGCGCACGTTCAGCAAGGCGTTCGCCCTGGCCGGCCTGCGCGTCGGGTATGGCATTGGTCCGCGCGCGATCGTGGCAAGACTCGCGGCGGTTCGCGGGCCTTACAGAGTCGGCGGTGTCGCCGAGCGGGCCGCCCTCGCCGCGCTGGGCGAGGACTCCGTCTGGGTGGCCGGCTTCGCGGCCGAGGCGATCCGGATCCGCGAGCGGCTGGCCGTGGAGTTGCGCGCGCGGGGGCTGGCGCCGCTGCCGTCGCGGGCGAACTTCCTGCTCGTCCCCGTGGCCGACGCGACCGCATGCGCGGCCGGGCTCGCGGCGCGGGGCGTCCAGGTGCGTGCGTTCCCCGGCCTGGCCCGCGTCGGGGACGCGGTGCGCATCACGGTCGGACCATGGCCGCTGATGGAGCGCCTGCTCGCGGCGCTCGAGGAGGAGCGCCCGTGAACGCCACGATCTTCGACTACGGCGCCGGCAACCTGCACTCGCTGGCGAAGGCATTGGTCGCCGGCGGGGCCCGCGTGACGGTCGAGGCGGACCCGCGGCGCGCACTCGCGACCGACTTGCTCGTGCTGCCCGGCGTGGGCGCGTTCGAAGCCGCGTGCGAGCGACTCGCGCCCGGGCGCGAAGCCATGCGCGAAGCGCTGGAAGGCGGGCTGCCCTGCCTGGCCGTCTGCCTCGGGATGCAGCTCCTGTTCGACTCGAGCGAAGAGGGAGCGGGACAGGGCCTCGGACTGATCACAGGAAGCGTGCGGCGCCTGCGCGCGGCGCGGGTGCCGCAGATGGGCTGGAACGACATCGCCTGGACCGCGCCGGAGAAACCGGACCTCGCGATCGCCTACTTCGCGAACAGCTACGTCTGCGAGCCCGCGGATGCCACCACCGTCCTTGCCTGGAGCGAGCACGAACGGGACCGCTTCCCCGCGGTGGTGCGCGTGGCGCGCACGCTCGGCGTGCAGTTCCATCCCGAGAAGAGTTCCCGCGCCGGGATCGCGCTGATCGCCGACGTCGTCGCGTCGGCGACCCGCGAGCCGCGCCCGTGGGTGCGGTCATGATCGCGATCCCCGCGCTCGACCTGCGGGACGGCGCCTGCGTGCAACTCGTCGGTGGGAGCTACGCACACGAGGCGATCCGGCTGCCCGACCCCGTCGCGGTCGCGGGTCGCTGGGCGGCCCTCGGCTTTCGCCGCCTGCACGTCGTGGATCTCGACGCCGCCACCGGCCGCGGCGAGAACTCGGCCGCGATGGCGCGGATTCTCGCCGCCGGCCTCGGCCCCCAAGCGGTCCAGGTGGGCGGAGGCGTGCGCGACGAGGCGGCGGTAGCCGGGTGGCTCTCGGCCGGCGCGCGCCACGTCGTGCTCGGCACGCGTGCGCTCTCCGACCCGGACTGGCTGCGCGGGGTCGCGGCCGCCTTCCCCGGGCAACTGATCGTGGCCGTGGACGTGCGCGACAGCCTGGTGGTCGTGGGCGGCTGGACCGAGGCGATCGCGCGGCCGCTCGAGCAGGTGCTCGCGTCGCTCGAGCCGCTGCCGCTCGCGGGCGTGCTGGTCACCGCCGTACACAGGGAAGGCGCGCTCGCAGGGCCGGATTTCGACCTCATGCGGCGCGTCACGAGTCTCACGCGACATCCGGTGCAGGCCGCCGGCGGCATCACCTCGTTCGATGACCTCATCGCACTGGAGCGCCTCGGCATATCCGCCGCGGTGCTCGGAATGGCCCTCTACGCCGGCCGGCTCGATCCCGCACGCCTGGCCCTGGAGTATTTCGCATGATCGAGCTCAGACGCGCGACCCGCGAGACCACGATTCAATTGCGCCTTGCAAAGGCCCCGGGCGATTCGCGCATCGTCACGGACAACCGCTTCCTGACCCACATGCTCGAAACGCTCGCCCGCTACGCCGGCGTGACGCTCGAGCTCGAGGCGACGGGCGACCTGCGCCATCACCTCATCGAGGACACGGCGATCGCGCTCGGGCAGGCGTTCCGCGAGCTCGCGCCCGTCGCGTGCGCGCGCTACGGCGAGCGCGTGATCCCGATGGACGACGCGCTCGTGCAGGTCGCGCTCGATTTCGGCGGGCGCGCCTACTACGAGGGCAAGCTCCCCGGGCGCATGTATGGCCACTGGATGCGATCCTTCGCGACCGAGGCGCGCGCGACGCTGCACGTCCGCGTGCTGCGCGGCACGGACTCGCACCACGTGGTCGAGGCCGCATTCAAGGGGCTGGGCCTCGCGCTCCGGCAGGCGCTCTCGGACGGGGACCAGGTGTTCAGCACGAAGGGCGCGGTGGTCACGTCCGTCACGGGGATCGACGCGACGGGGGTCTCCTGATGCTCGGCCGCCGCATCATCGCCTGCCTCGACGTGGCCGGGGGCCGCACGGTCAAGGGAACGCGCTTCGTCGACCTGCGCGACGTCGGCGATCCGGTCGAGCTCGCAGTGCGCTACGAGACCGAGGGAATCGACGAGATCGTGCTGCTCGACATCTCCGCCAGCCACGAGGAGCGGGCGACGCTCCTCGACGTGGTGCGCCGCACCGCCGAGCGGCTGTTCGTTCCGCTCACCGTGGGCGGCGGCGCCCGCAGCGCGGACGACGTGGCGGACATCCTGCGCGCCGGTGCCGACAAGGTGAGCCTGAACACCGCGGCGGTCGAGCGCCCGGAGGTGATCGTGGAGGCGGCGCGGCGCTTCGGCAGCCAGTGCGTGGTCGGCAGCATCGATGCCCGGCAGGTGGGCGAGCGCTGGACCGTGATGACGCGCGGCGGCCGCGTGGACACCGGGCTCGACGCCGTGGCATGGGCGCGGGAACTCGCGCGTCGCGGCGCAGGCGAGATCCTGCTCACCAGCGTGGACAGGGACGGTGGCCGAAACGGATACGACCTGGCGCTGACCCGCGAGGTCGCGCGCGCGGTGGACGTCCCGGTCGTGGCATCGGGCGGGGCCGGTTCGGCGGCGCACGTGCGGGAAGTCCTGCTCGAGGGCGAAGCCGACGCCGCGCTGCTCGCGGGGGTCCTGCACGAGCGCGTGCTCGCGGTGACCGACATCAAGCGCGAGCTCGCACGGGCGGGCATCGCGGTCAGGCAGGCCTCGTGAGCGCGGGCGCCCGGCTGAACCTGGATGACCTGGACTTCGAGAAGAACGAAGGGTGGGTGACCGTGATCGCGCAGGACGCCGTGACCGGCGCCGTGTTGATGGTGGCGCGCGCCGACCGCGAGGCGCTCGAGCGCACGCTCGCGACCGGTGAGATGCACTACCGCTCGCGCACCCGCGGCCTGTGGCGCAAGGGCGAGACGAGCGGGAACGTCCAGCGCGTCGTGTCGCTCGCTCCCGACTGCGATGGCGACGCCGTGCTGGCGCGCGTCCTGCCCGCGGGCCCGGCGTGCCACTCGGGCGACGTCACCTGTTTCGGCCAGGACGGGGGCGATGCGCTCTCCACGCTCGCGCGGACGATCGACGCGCGCGCGGCCGCGATGGCCGGCGCGAGCTACACGCAGCGGCTCCTGGCCGACCGCAACCTGCGGCTCAAGAAGCTCGGCGAGGAATGCGCCGAGCTGGTGACCGCGCTCGCGGACAGTGACCCGGCGCGCGCGGCCGAGGAGGGCGCCGACCTCGTGTACCACGCGCTGGTGGCGCTGCGCGCGGTCGGCGTGACGCTCGACGACGTGCGGCGCGCCCTGGACGCGCGAAATTCGAGCTGAGACCCAAGGCCGGCAGCCGGCGGCCCGCGGCTATGGCGTCGGTCCCCGTGCGGTCGTCGAAGGACTCGCGGTCGCGACGGCGGGGCCGAATCCGGCGATCAGGGCCGGCGGAATGTTCGAGGTCACGCGGCCGTGCTCGACCGTCGTGCCGCGCGGGCGAAGCATCCTCAGCGCGTTTCGCAACCGCGCCTCGACCGTGTCGCCAGTGGCGGCGATCGCCACGCGGCGGGCTTCGTTCGCGCCCAGCCCGAGGCCGCGGAGACCGGCGATCACGTCCTCGGTCAGGGCCGAGCTCGCGCGTTTCCCCTGCATGAACTCAGCTCCGAACGCCCTCTCCGCCTCGAACTGATTGTGCGCGCGGCAGCGCAACCGGATGTTCTCCGCCATCGACGAGCCGCCCCGCGCCACGGGATCGGCGTGGTCGAACTCGAGTCGCATCCGCTCGCCGCAAGGCCGGCCGGCGTTGCCGACAAACGTGCACTGGCCGCGGTCCCGCTCCCAAACCGCGCGGCGGACGTGCGCGGGGATGGTGCGAGCGCCGCGAGCGGGCAGCGCGGGGCGCGGGTGCGGGCGAGGCTTTGCGGTGACCGCGAAATTCCGTTTCTCGAGATCGCCGATCAGCGAATCGAGCGCGCGATCGAGCACCAGCGCAACGTCGCCGGACGGAAGCGAGTGCCCGAGCAACGATTGCGCGTAACGCAACTTGTCGTGCGTCGCCTGCGAGATCGTGACCTGCAGGCTGTAGCGCTCGGGCGCCGACGGCGCGATGCGTGTGGGAACCTGCCCCGGGGCAGGTTCGGGACACGGCGCGGGTTCGAGACGCGGCGCGAGTCCGGGACACGGCGCGGGTCCGGGACCCGCAACCTGCCCCGGGGCAGGTTGACGAGGCAGCGCGGAGACCCCGTCATCGAGGCGAAGCGCCTCCGCCCGCGGGAAGCGCCGGGCGAGCCAGAGTTCGACCTCGGGCCGCGTGCGGTGCGTGGCCGCCGCGATCAGCTCGTCCGCGTTCGCCGCCGACAGGTGGGGCGCGAGCAGCCGCACCGCGGTGCAATGCAGGCGGCCGTCGGCCAGCGCCGCGAACACGGCCGGAAACTCCCGCGCGGTCCGGGCGACCTGGATGCGCTTGAACGTCGCGTCCTCGGACAGGTGCAGGCCCTCGACGCAATACGCGAACATCGACGGGTAGCCCGCCGGGAGGTAGAGGCGCCGGGCGTCGACCTCGGCGATGTGGGCCAGCAGCCTGGCGGTCGTGACGCGATCGCGCGTGACGAGCGCCGACAAAGCGGTGAGCAGGGCGGCGTCGCCGACGTGATCCAGCTTGTAGCTGCGCATGAGGCGGGCCATTTCACGGGGGCGCGTGAAACTGCCGGGACAACTTGAAAGCGGAGTGTGCGCCCGGCGTGGGACAGAATCCAATCTGCCGGCGCGAATTACTGGGAGGGCTCGTCCTTCCACTCGACCGTGCTCTGTCGCGTGCGGTCCACGACGAGGCGCGTCACGTCGGGGCGACTGTAGTGTCCGGCGGCGTCGAAGTTCTGGCGTTCCTCGCGCACGCGGCGATGGTCGAGCGTGGCGACGAGGAGCGTCTCCGCGTCCACGATGGGCTCGACGATCCATGCCCCGTCCGGCCCGGCGATGCACGAGCCCCCGCGGTGGGGGACGGCCGGCGCTCCCTGGCGAAGCGCCTCGAGTTGCGGAGTGTCGGACGGGAGGAGCTCGGTCGCGAGGTAACCGCAGGCGGAAAGCACGTAGGAGCGGGACTCCTTCGCGATGAAGCGTGTGATGTCCAGCGTATTCGCCGGGTTGCCGGGCCAGACTGCGACGTGCACGTCTTCGCCCTGCGCATAGAGCGCCGCGCGGGCCAGTGGCATCCAGTTCTCCCAACAGTTGAGGCCGCCTACGGTGAACGGTCCGAGCGCGTGCGTGCGCAAGCCGTGCCCGTCCCCCGGCGACCACGCGAGGCGTTCCTCGTAGGTGGGCACCAGCTTGCGGTGCACCGAGCCGATCGTGCCGTCCGCTGCGACATGGACGAGGGAAGCATAGAGCGAGTGCCCGCCGCGGTCCGCAGGGCGCTCGATGCATCCGAGGTATACGGCGATCCGATGTTTTCGCGCCGCGTCGAGCACCGGCGCGAGATGCCCGGCCTCGATCTGCACCGCCTCCCGCGCGTAGCGGGCGAAGATCTCCTTCTGCCGGGGCGAGTCGAACCGGGCGCCGTCGGTGTGCTCGATCCAGAACGGGTAACCCGGCACGAGCGCCTCGCCGAACGCGACCAGTCGGCACTCGCGCGCGGCGGCGCGTTCGATCCACGCGACGACCTTCGCGATCGTCCGCTCCCGATCGAGCCAGACGGGTGCAATCTGCGCGATGCCGACCGTCAGGCGGTCGGTCGGCTCGGGCTCGGCCTTGAGGATGTCGGCCATTCAAGCCCTCGGGTCCGGGCGCGGGACGATCCACCCCTCGGCGAGCATCACGGCTTGAACATGCCGTCGAGTTCGGCGAACGGGACGGCGCGGCCGAGAGCCTTGAACGTGCCGTCGGTGGCGATCTCGCGCGCGGCCTCGAGAAATCCGGTCCACGCGGCCCGCGCGAGCGCCCCGCCGACGCTGATGCGGCGCACGCCGAGCGCGCGCGCCTGCTCGACGGTCACGAAGTCGGCGTCGACGAGCAGGTTGACAGGCTTCGGGGAGGCCGCCGCGACGACCGCGCGAATGTCCTCGTGCTTGCGCAAGCCGGGCGCGTACAGGCACTCGGCGCCCGCCTCCGCGTAGGCCTGAAGCCGGCGGATCGTCTCCGCGAGGTCGGGGCGTCCGACGAGAAAGCCCTCGGAGCGGCCGGTCAGCAGCACGCCCGTCCCGCTCGCGTCGATCGCCGCGCGCGCGGCGCGGATGCGCTCGACCGCGAGCGCGAAGTCGAACAGGGGGTGCGCTTCATCCCCCGTCGAGTCCTCGATCGAGAGCCCGGCCACGCCGGTGGTGACGGCGCGCGCGACGTTCGTGGCGACGCCTTCGGGATCGACCGCGAAGCCGTGTTCGAAGTCGGCGTTGACCGGCACGTCGACCGCGGCGCTGATCGCGGAGAGGTGGGCGAGGTGATCCTCGAGCGGCACGTGGTTGTCGCGGAGGCCCTGCGTCCAGGCGAACCCCGAGCTCGTGGTCGCGAGCGCCTTGAACCCGAGCGCCTGGAGCAGGCGCGCGCTGCCGACATCCCACGGGTTCGGGATCACGAAGCAGCCGGATTCGTGGAGCTGGCGAAAGGTGGTGACGCGATCGTTCATGGTAGGAACCTCCCTATCAGCCCGCTGCCGAATCCCCGGCCTTCGCCGGTCGCCTGCCCTGCGCCGCGCTGGCCGCGATGAACTCCGAGTTCAGCCGCGCGATGAAGTCGACCGAGATGCCCTTGGGGCAGGCGGCCATGCACTCGAAGTGGTTCGTGCACGAGCCGAAGCCCTCCTTGTCCATCTGCGCGACCATGGCGAGCGCGCGCGCTGTGCGCTCGGGCTGGCCCTGCGGCAGGAGCGCGAGCTGCGACACCTTGGCGGCGGTGAACAGCATCGCGGCCGCGTTCGGGCACGCCGCGACGCAAGCGCCGCAGCCGATGCACGAAGCGGCGTCGAACGCGAGGTCGGCGTTCTCCTTGGGCACGGGCAGGCTGTTCGCGTCCTGCGCGGCGCCGGTGGGGACCGCGACGAAGCCGCCCGCCGCGATGATGCGGTCGAACGCGCCGCGGTCGACGACCAGGTCGCGCACGACCGGGAACGCGGCGGCGCGCCAGGGCTCGATCGTCAGCGTGTCGCCGTCCTGGAAGCTGCGCATGTGGAGCTGGCAGGCGGTCGTGCGGTCCCGCGGACCGTGCGGGCGGCCGTTGACGACCACGCCGCACGAGCCGCAGATGCCCTCGCGGCAATCGTGGTCGAACGCGACCGGCTCCTCCCGACGGGCGATCAGCTGCTCGTTGAGCGTGTCGAGCATCTCGAGGAACGACATGTCGGGGCTGATGCCGTCGACCGTATAGTCGACGAACGAGCCCTTCGCCTGCGCGTTGGGCTGACGCCAGACCTTGAGCGTGAGCTTCATCACTTGTAGCTCCGCGTGGCGAGGTGCACGTTCTCGAACGTCAGGGGCTCGATGTTGCGGATCGGCGGCTTGCCCTCGCCGGCGTACTCCCACGCGGCGACGTGGCAGAAGTTCACGTCGTCGCGCATCGCCTCGCCCTCGCCGGTCTGGTACTCCTCGCGGAAGTGGCCGCCGCACGATTCGCGGCGCTCGAGCGCGTCGAGGCAGATCAGCTCGCCGAGCTCGAGGAAGTCCGCGACCCTGCCCGCGTGCTCGAGCGCCTGGTTGAGCGCCTCGCCCGATCCCGGCACGTTGAGGTCGCGCCAGAATTCCTCGCGCAATGCGGGGATCTTCGCGAGCGCGGTCTTGAGGCCGGCCTCGTTGCGTGCCAGGCCGCAGAACTCCCACATGATCTTCC
The DNA here is from genome assembly GCA_046598045.1 of Candidatus Eiseniibacteriota bacterium. Classification (GTDB taxonomy): domain Bacteria; phylum Eisenbacteria; class RBG-16-71-46; order RBG-16-71-46; family DASYSL01; genus JANPEF01. The sequence continues at coordinate 2,283 of JBKJJJ010000058.1, read as the reverse complement.
CGAGCTCGCGATGGAACGACGCCGGTGAGCGCTTGCCCTGGATCGAGAGCAGCTGCGCCGTGCGCGCGCGCGCGGCCTCGAGCGCGGCGCGCGCCTCGGGCGCATCGGCCGGGGGCGCGCCGGGCTTCACCTGCGCGAGGTAGTCGCCGATCGTGTAGGGGAGGACGAAGTAGCCGTCGGCGAGGCCCTGCATGAGCGCGGACGCGCCGAGGCGGTTCGCGCCGTGGTCGGAGAAGTTCGCCTCGCCCGCGACGAACAGGCCGGAGATCGTGCTCATCAGGTCGTAGTCGACCCACAGCCCGCCCATCGTGTAGTGGATCGCGGGGTAGATGCGCATCGGCAGCCGGTAGGGATTCTCGTCGGTGATGCGCTCGTACATCTCGAACAGGTTGCCGTACTTCTCGCGGTTCGCGTCCTCGCCGAGGCGGGCGATCGCATCGCGGAAGTCGAGATACACGCCGCGCCCGCCCGGCCCGACGCCCTTGCCCTCGTCGCACACCTGCTTCGCGGCGCGCGAGGCGATGTCGCGCGGCGCGAGGTTGCCGAAGCTCGGGTACTTGCGCTCGAGGTAATAGTCGCGCTCCGCGTCGGGGATCTCGCTCGGCCGGCGCGTATCGTCGGGCCGGACCGGCACCCAGACCCGGCCGTCGTTGCGCAACGACTCGGACATGAGCGTGAGTTTCGACTGGTGCTCGCCGGCGACGGGGATGCACGTCGGGTGGATCTGCGTGTAGCACGGGTTGGCGAACGCGGCGCCCTTCTTGTAGGCGCGCCAGATCGCGTTCGTGTTGCAACCCTTCGCGTTGGTCGAGAGGTAGAACACGTTCCCGTAGCCGCCCGTCGCGAGCACGACGGCGTCCCCGAAGTGCGTCTCGAGCGCGCCGGTGACCATGTCGCGCACCACGATTCCGCGCGCGCGGCCATCGATCACGATCAGGTCGACCATCTCGTGGCGCGCGTGCATCGTGATCTTGCCGAGGCCGACCTGGCGCTCGAGCGCCTGGTAGGCGCCGAGCAACAGTTGCTGGCCGGTCTGCCCGCGCGCGTAGAACGTTCGCGAGACCTGCGCACCGCCAAACGACCGGTTGGCAAGCAGGCCGCCGTACTCGCGGGCGAACGGTACCCCCTGGGCGACACACTGGTCGATGATGTTCCGGCTGATCTGCGCCAGACGAAACACGTTGGCTTCCCGCGCGCGGAAATCGCCACCCTTGATGGTGTCGTAGAACAGGCGCTGCACGCTGTCGCCATCATTCTGGTAGTTCTTCGCGGCGTTGATCCCGCCCTGCGCAGCAATCGAGTGCGCGCGGCGCGGGGAATCCTGGTAGCAGTAGCAGCTGACCTGATATCCCAGCTCGCTGAACGTCGCGGCTGCCGACGCGCCGGCGAGACCGGAACCCACGACGATGATCTTGTATTTCCGCTTGTTCGCGGGATTGACGAGCTTGATGTCGAACTTGTGCTTGTCCCACTTCTCGGCCAGTGGTCCGGCGGGAACGCGGGCGTTCAGGTCGAGGGTCATCGGGGTTGCCCGGCAGTAACAGAAGGTGCATGCCCTTCGCTTCGCTCAGGGCGACAAATGTCGGCGATGGAATGCTGTCGCGCAGAGCGGAGCGACGCGCATGCACCTCGCATCACCCGAGGCAATCCCATCATCGGAGCACTCCGAGTAGCACACCAACGGGCACCGCGGTAAAGCCAAGCCAGACTGCGAACGCGATGCCCAGAGCGATACGCCGCTTTAGTGGATCGCGCGACGGACGCGCGAACCCGAGGGAGCGAACCGCGCTCCATGAGCCGTGATAGAGATGCAGAGCCACGACCACCATCATCAGGATATAGAAGACCGCGACGAGGGGTTGCATGCCGAAGCCGCTCACGACGTTCTGATAGGGCATGAGATGCTGAAAGGCGGGGTGCACCGTCCCCAGCGTCATGTGCAGGATGTGGAACACAAGGAAGATCAGGATCAACAACCCGCCCCAGCGGATTGTTCGCGCAGCGAACGTGGAGACCTGCGGATCTCTCGAGGCGTAGCCCACCGGGCGCGCCGCCCTGCTCGCGCGCGTCACCTGCACGGCCATGCCGACGTGGGCGACGATCGAGACGATCAGGATGCCACGCGCGAGCCACAAGAGCTCGGGGATCGTGCGCAGCAGCCTGGCGTAGTGATTCAGCGATTCAGCGCCGGCAAATGCCAGCAGGTTCGACGACATGTGGGTCAGAATGAATCCGACCCACACGAGGCCTGTCACGGCCATGATGATCTTCTTGCCGATCGTC
>JBKJJJ010000155.1:0-4033 GCA_046598045.1 Candidatus Eiseniibacteriota bacterium | reverse complement strand
CACCCCGAGCGGCGCGCGGGGCGGCGCCCCGGGCGGCGCGCGGGGCGGCGCGCGGGGCGCCCCGCGGCGCGACGGCCCGCGCGAACGTGAACGAGCTCCACGTGCTGTGCCAGTCGGCCATCAGGGGGTCGCTCGCGGGCACCATCTGGACGCAGCTCAGGAGGAACTCGCCGGTGCCGGGCAGGTCGAGCGCCGCGTGGCCGACCGCGTCGGTGCGCGTCTCGGCGAAGGCGCTGACCGAGTCGCGGGCGGCGGCGGCGACCGGCGCGAAGCCTGAGCCGAGCGGCCGCTTCCAGGCGCGAACGAGCGCGTTCGGCAGCGGCTTGCCCTTGTACAGCAGGCGGAACGCGACCCGCGCGGTGGCGGTGGGGTCGGCGTCGGGGACGATCTCGAGCGGGAGCCCGTAGGCGCGGGTTACGCGCGCGACATCGCTGCCGACGAGCCAGGTCTTGCACGAGCGGCGATAGAGTTCGCGCCCGGGTCGAGCGGCTGGGCCGCGTGCGGCCCGCGCGGCGATCGGACCGGTGAGGCCCTCGAGCGCGAGGTAACGGTCGAAGTCGGGCGCGGGCAGCTCGATGTAGGTGTCGTTCGACTCGTACGCGACCACCGCGCCGAGCGCGTCGACGGGGTTGATGCGCGCCCACACCATCTCTCCGTTGACGCCCACCGGCGAAAGGTCGATCGAGCGCCCGGCCTCGAACGTGAAGCGCACCGCGCGCTTCGGCGTGTAGGGCTTGGGTTCGCCGCGAAAGCCCGTGCCCACCAGCACGCGGATCGCCGCCGTGTCGCCCGGCGCGCAGCGGTAGGTCGAGGGGGAGAGCCAGTATTCATGGGCGCTCGCGGGGAGCGACGCGAAAGCCAGCCATGCACAGACAACGAGGAAGCTTCGAGGGATGGCCTTCAAGTTGTCCTCCGGATCGGGAATGGGCCAGGCGCAGACGCTGCCGGCCCGACCCAGGTACGGGTGGGCGCGCCCTGCGGATGCCTGAAAGCCCAAGGGGGTCGAGGCGCCGGCCCCGTCCCCCTCGAACTTGCCCCACAACGACCGGCTAACGATACAGGTTCTTGACCTGGCCCCAGCTCGACGACTGTGCCGGCACCGGGTGCTGATTGCGCAGGAACACCGCCCACGAGCACAGAACACCCGTATCGAGGGCCGCGTTGTCGGACACGGTCAGCGTCCAGCAGCCGCCCTTGGCCAGCCCGCGAAAGATCGCGAGCGGCGTGCCTCCGGCGCCCGGCTTGTAGCAACCGCCGGGCAGGACGGTCGCGCTGGTGGGGCCACAGAATGCGCCCACACCCAGGCTCGCAACCGCCGCGTCGCCGAACGAGTACGTGTTGTTGCAATCCAGGTTCGACGAGCAGCCCAGGGCGGCCGCCGACGTGCCGCACGGCGGCGGCGTCTGGCTGGGATCCCCGCTCGCGTCGGGCCGGCAGAGCAGCACGGCGGAGATCGGTCCCCCGGGGCCTGCGCAGTCCTCGTCGTAGTTCACCGTGACGATCAGGTCGCCGACCCAGGTGTGACTCGCGTTCATCGTGATGATCACGTCGTCGATGACGTCGCCGTCGGCCGGAATCAAGATCAGAGGTGTCGTGATCCCCGCGGGCGAGGCGTCCGGAATCGCGAGCGGGGGTACGAACTGTCGCTGCTCGCCCTTGTAGCCGGTGATGTCGCAGTCGGGGCCGATCAAAACGACTGCGGGTCCATTCTCCCCGATCTTCTGGTTGCCGACGACTTGCGCGCTCGCGGGTGCCGCCACGACTGCCGCGAGGGTGAATGCGCAGGCCGCGCCCAACAAGCCGCGCCACGCCACCTTGAGGATCATGTTCTGCCTCCGGATGTGAGTTGCCCGAACGCGCCTCGATGCAACACGTCGACGTTCGATCGTGGCCCGCATCATGCGCTGCAGCGCCCACGCTTACCAACGAATCCCTGCGCTCGGAACGTCGGATGTGGGCCGGTGGACACAGGCCGGAGGCCCGCAACGGGCGCCGCAGCCTAAATCGGCTGTTCCACGCCACTTGGCCGTCTGGCACGCGACTTGAGTCTTCCCCCTGCAGGAGGACTCAACCATGTCGACGACCAGACACACCACCTCGAATCGGATCGCCACCCTGGCGATCGCCGCCGCCCTGATCACGCTCCCGACGCTCGCTCGCGCCACCGAGGATCACTTCGATCTCGAGGGCGACACCTGGGGCGTGCCGCTCGTGAGCGACAGCCTGCGCATCGTGATCAACGTCCCCGCGCGCCGGCTGACGCTGGTCGAGGGGCGCACGTTCGTGAAGTCCTACCCGGTCGCGGTGGGGCGCGCGTGGACGCCGACTCCGCGCGGCAACTTCGAGATCCTGCAGAAGGCGAAGGACCCGACGTGGGCGCCCAAGGGCCGGCCGGTCGTGCCCCCGGGCCCGGCGAACCCGCTCGGCCGGCGCTGGATGCGCATCTCGCCCGACGGCTACGGGATCCACGCCACGAACGACCCGGGCTCGATCGGCAAGGTGCGCTCGCACGGCTGTATCCGCATGAATCCGGCCGACGCGTCCGACCTGTTCGACCGCGTCCCGCTGGGCACGCCGGTCACGATCGTCTACGACCTGAGCGGATACGACGGCGAGGGCCAGCCGGAACAGTACGCGGACGTCTATAGCCTGCGCGGGCCTCAGTAGACCGTTCGGGCAGGCTTGCGGGGGCCGTCACTCTGTGGCACATTTTGAAACAGCCGGAGAGAAAGGCAGGACCCCGTGGCCACCCTCGAACCTTCGCCGTGGCAGGCATCGACGCCTGTCTACGGGGACATCCTCGGCACGACGCCGAAGATGCAGCGCATCTTCAAGCTCATCTCCAAGGTCGCCCCGACCGAGAGCACCGTCCTCATCCTCGGGGAGAGCGGCACGGGCAAGGAGCTCATCGCCCGCGCGATTCACCTGCAGAGCAAGCGGCAGGCCGCCGCGTTCGTTCCCGTCAACTGCGCGGCGCTCCCCGAGAACCTGATCGAGAGCGAGCTGTTCGGCTACGCGCGCGGTGCGTTCACCGGCGCGGGGCAGACCAAGCGCGGGCTGATCGAGGAGGCCGACGGCGGCACGCTGTTCCTCGATGAGATCGGTGACATGCCGCTCGCGACCCAGGTCAAGCTGCTGCGCTTCCTCGAGAACAGCGAGCTCAGGCGCCTGGGCGACAACGAGGTGCGCATCGTCGACGTGCGCGTGCTCGCCGCCACCAACGGCGACCTCCACCGGCTGATGCAGGACGGCCGCTTCCGCGAGGACCTGTTCTATCGCCTGAACGTCGTCAGCATCGAGCTGCCGCCGCTGCGCGAGCGGCGCGACGACATCCCGATCCTCGCGAGCTACTTCCTCGAGAAGTACACGCAACGCGCGGGCAAGCCGATCGATGGCTTCACCGCCGACGCGAAGACCGCGCTCTTGCGCTACGACTACCCCGGCAACGTGCGTGAGCTCGAGAACGCGATCCAGCGCGCGGTCACGCTGAGCGAGGGGCGCATGGTGCGGCGCGAGGACCTGCCGCCGGCGTTCTTCACGCCACAATTCCTCGAGGCCGGCCGGAGCGCCGAGGACGCGCGCGATGCCTGGTCGCTCGACGAGGTCGAGCGCGATCACATCGCGCGCGTGCTCAAGCGCCAGAAGGGCAACGTCACGAACGCCGCACGGCAACTCGGCATTTCGCGCACGACGCTGTGGCGCAAGATGAACAAGTACAACCTCACGCGGCCCCCGGGCTGAAAGGACGCCGATGAGCGAGACCTTCGGGCATTCCACCCCCAGGCCCTATTTCGACGACCCGTACACGACCGCGTTCGAGGCCACGGTCAGTGACGCGCGGCGCGACACGCGCGGCATGTGGCTCGCGCTCGAGGCCTCGTACTTCTACCCGACCGGCGGGGGGCAGGAGTGCGACCTCGGCACGCTCGGCCTCGCCGCGGTCGTCGACGTCGAGGAGGACGAGTCCGGCCGCGTGTGGCACCGCGTCGAGGGCGACGCGCCCGGCGTCAGCACGCGCGTGCCCGCGACCATC
>JBKJJJ010000080.1:0-4589 GCA_046598045.1 Candidatus Eiseniibacteriota bacterium | reverse complement strand
TACTCACCCGTTCGCCACTTTACTCAGGGAGCAAGCCCCCCTTTCACGTGCGACTTGCATGCCTAATCCACGCCGCCAGCGTTCGTTCTGAGCCAGGATCAAACTCTCCGTTGTGATTTTCCAACGAGAGGATCCTAGTGTCGTCTGCACGACATTTAGACCCGTATACAAGGTCGTTTCTCGCATCCCTTGCGGAACGCGGAAACGAGGGCCCTCTGGGCTCACTTCGAACAACGTGCACTATTCAATTTTCAAAGATCGGGAGTCGTGAAGGCGACACGGAGAACCCATGCCGCTTCAGACGCGGACGCAGAAACTAGCAAAACGCCGAAGCCGGAGTCAACTTCTGAACTTCGCGGACTTGTTGGAGGCGCCTTCCTTGCTTTGCTGCGGACAAACGGAAATATAGGGCCGACTTAGCGATCTGTCAACCCCACCCTCGCACTTTTTTTCACGTTCACCGATTACCACCTAACTTAATACCTCACAACACTTTGCGGACCGATGAAGCCGATCCAGGCCCGCTTCGACCGCAAATGACATGCTGTGATAGACTTGCGGCACATGAGCCGCCGCACCCGCTCCGTCGATGTACCGCCGCCGGCACCTCCCCCCCGCTCCTGGGGAGGCTTTGTCGCGGCCCTTGTCGGGACTGCCGCCCTCGCCGCTCTCGCCTGGGCATGCCGCGGAGCCCCGCTGGGGGTCCCGGCGGCCGACGACTACGATTATCTCCATGCCCTGCGCTTCGAGTCCCCCCTGGACCTCCTCGGGCCCATGGGGTCCCTCTGGTACTGGCGCCCGCTCAGCCGGCAGGCCTACTTCGCCCTCTTCGACGGCGCGTTCTTCCAGGCCCCTCTCCTGATCGCGGCGGCGCACCTGCTGCTGCTCGCCGCGCTGTTCGTCTTCGCCTACCGCGCCGCTCGTCGCGGCTTCGATCCGCTCGGCGCGGCCGCGATCGCCGCCTTTCCCCTGCTCGCCGAGCCGACGCGCGCGCTGCTGTCGTGGCCCACGGGAGCCCAGCCGCTGCTCGCGATGACGCTGATCGCGCTCGCGCTCCACGAAGCGCTGGCGCGGCGCGCGTGGAGCGCGCTGCTCGCGCTCCTGGGCGCCCTCCTGAGCCACGAGCAGGCGCTGCTCGCGGTCCCCGTGCTGCCGTGGGCCTATGCCCATGTTGTTGCGCGCGATCGGCGCGCGAGCCTGCGCTTTGCCGGAGGAACGCTGGGCGTGACGGCGCTTTACGGCCTGGGGCGCTGGGCGGCGGTGAGCCACGGCGCGGGACTCCCGCCGCGCGGCGCGCCGTCCGAGGCGCTCGCCGCGGCCCCCGGCGTGCTCACCCGGAGCCTGGCCGCACAGTTCGATCTCGCGACGCTCGCGGGCGATCCAAGGCGCATCGTGCTCGCGCTCGAGGTCCTGCTCGCGCTCGCGGCGCTCGCGCTCTGCCTGCGCCACGATGTGCGCCGGCGCCTGCGCGCGCGCGCCGCCGCGCTCACGGCCGGAGGCGCGTGGTTCGCACTCGGCATCCTGCCGCTCGCCTTCGCCGCCGCGCTGTGGACCCCGCGCCACACCAGCCTGCCGGCGCTCGGCCTCGGGCTGCTCGTGTGCGGCGCGCTCGCCTGCGCGGCACCACCGCTCGCGCTCGCCTTCACGGCGGTCCGCCTGGCGGCGCTGCTGCTCGCGCCGACCGCGCCGCTGCTCGTGACCGAGCGCCTGACCGCGCAGACCGCGCCCATGTCCTTCCTCCACCTCGCGCGCCTGCAGCGTACCGCCGACTCCGCCCGCCGCGCGCTGACGTCCGCGCATCCGTCGCTGCCCGCGGGCACGAGCATCCGGTACTGGTCGCTGCCGCGGGAGACCCAGGTCGCGTTCTCGGGGGCGCGCGCGGTCGAGGTGTGGTACGCCGACTCGACGCTGGGCTGGAGCTCCTGGAACCGCGAGCAACCGGGGGTGGACCACTCGCACGAACCGATCCTGGGCTTCAATGTAGACGTGTCCGACCCGGCCCTGCTCATGCGGCCGCTGGCGGTGCGCCGCTACCAGGACGCCGTCGACTCCTGGGCCGCCGGGAACCTCGGCCCCGCGCAGAGTTCGTTCTTCGACGCGATCCGCGCCCAGCAGCCGCCGGTGCGCAACTTCACGAACGAGACCGTCCGCCTGATGGCGCGCATCGCGTTCGCGGGCGGGCGCTACGACCAGGCGGATTCGCTCAACAAGGTGGACTTCCAGATGTCGGGGGAGACGGCGACCTACCTCGGGATGGCGGCGCTGCTGGCGATCGCCGCGGGCGACTCCGCGCGCGCCGCGCAGGCGGCGGAGCGGTGCCTGCAATTGCGGCCGAACGACGACGAGGCAATGGCGGTGATGCGCGCTCTCGGGCGCGCGTCGGGCGGACCTACGCGCTAGGGAGCGGGACCGGGGTGTTGCTGCACGTGGGCTCGGAGTCCGCGGGGCCGGCGGCGACCTGCACCCAGCGCCGGCCGAGGCGGACGGCGAGTGCGCCCGGCGCGGCCTTCGGAGAAACCTCGAACGCCGGGTCCTTGATCACCGTGCCGTCGAGTTCGACCGCACCTTCCTCGACCTTGCGCCGGGCCTCGCCCATCGTCTTCCCGAGGCCGGTGTCCACGAGCAACTTGCGCAGCGGCCAGCTCTCCGCAGCCGGGATCGACCACAGCAGCGCCTCGAGCGGACGCCCGCGCTTGACGAACTGGCTCTCGAAGCTGGCGCGCGCGGCCTGCCCGGCCTCCGCGCCGTGGTACAGGGCGACCACGCGCTCGGCGAGCGCCTTCTTGTGGGTCATCGGGTTCGTGCCGGCCGCGAGGTCCTGTACGATCGCCTCGACCGCGGCCGCCTCGAGATCGGTGACCAGGCGGAAGTAGGGCACGATCTGCGGGTCGGGGATCGACATCAGCTTGCCGAATTGTTCCGCCGGCGGCTCGGCGATGCCCACGTAGTTGCCGAGCGACTTGGACATGCGTTGCTCGCCATCGAGCCCGACCAGGATCGGCAGCGTGAGGATCGCCTGCGGCTCCTGCCCGGCGGCCTCCTGCAGCGCCCGGCCGACCAGCAGGTTGAACTTCTGCTCGGTGCCGCCGAGCTCGACGTCGGCCCTGATCTCGACCGAGTCATGGCCCTGCATCAGCGGGTAGAGCAGCTCGTGGACGCTGATCGGTTGCCCGGCGTGCCAGCGCTTGGCGAAGTCGTCGCGCTCGAGCAGCCGCGCGACCGTGTATTGCGAGGCGAGCTTGAGGATGTCGGCGAACGACATCTTCGCGAACCACTCGCCGTTCTTGTGGATCTCGGTTTTCGTGCGGTCGACGACGCGGAAGAACTGCTCGAGGTAGGTCCGCGCGTTCGCGTCGATCAACTCGGCGGTGAGCTGCGGGCGGGTCTTCGACCGGCCGCTCGGATCCCCCACCAGCCCCGTGTAGTCGCCGACGATCACCACGACCTGGTGGCCGAGGTCCTGGAACGTGCGCAGCTTGCGCAGGCCCACGGTGTGGCCAAGGTGGATGTCGGGCGCGGTGGGGTCGAAGCCCTGCTTGACGCGCAGCGGCCGGCCCTCCCGCACGGAGCGCTCGAGCTTCCGGCGGAACTCGTCGGGCGGGAGGATCTCCTCGGCCCCGCTCGAAATCAGCGCGAGCTGGCGGTCGACTTCGCGGGTCACGTCGGACGGGGCGGCCATGGCGCGCACCGTAGCAGAGCCGCACCGGCGCTCACAACCCATGGGCGTGCAAGGCGCAACGGGATCACTCGGCGCTTGACCCGGGGGGCCCGGCTGTTACGCTCCGGAGGTGCCCCCATCTTCGAAGGATCCCATGGACAGGATTCCGCAATCGGTCAAGAAGAGCGTCCGGCGATTCCCCTGGAAGTTCTTCTTCGGCATCGTCGTGTTCGTCCTGTGCGCCTCCGCCGGGGCGGTGTTCGGCCTCGCGCAGTGGATGTCGCGCGACCTGCCGGACATCGCGAAGCTGTCCGCGATCACGCCCCCCGTGCGCAGCACGGTGTACGACGTCAAGGGCCGCGAGATCGCCGCCTACTACAAGGAGAACCGCGAGGTCGTCCCGCTCAAGGCGATCCCGCGCTCGCTGATCAATGCCACCCTGTCGACCGAGGACCGGCATTTCTACCGGCACTGGGGCGTCGACTTGGGCGGCATCGCACGCGCGGCGATCACGAACCTGCTCAACCTGCGCACCGCGCAGGGCGGCTCGACGATCACGCAGCAGCTCGCGCGCAACCTGTTCCTGACGCACGAGCGCACGCTCGATCGCAAGTTCAAGGAACTGGTGATCGCGCTGCGGATCGAGAAGATGTACTCGAAGTCCGAGATTCTCGAGATGTACTTCAACCAGATCTACTACGGGCAGGGTGCGTACGGGATCCAGGCCGCCTCGCGCACGTTCTTCGGCAAGGACGTCCGTGAGCTGACGCTGCCCGAAGCCGCTCTGCTGGCGGGCTTGCCGCAAAACCCCTCGGGCCACTCGCCCTACCGGCAGCCCAAGAGCGCGCTCGCCCGTCGCAACGTCGTGCTCAAGAACATGCTCGACACCAGGACCATCACGCCCGGGGTCTACGAGACTGCGATCCGCGAG
>JBKJJJ010000033.1:0-27553 GCA_046598045.1 Candidatus Eiseniibacteriota bacterium | reverse complement strand
GCTCCTCGATGCTCGCCGTGTAGTGGGCATTAAGGGCGAGGCCGAGCCCGTCGCCGCCCTTCGAAAGGACCCCGCCGACGAGGTCCTGGCGGAACGACTGGATGCTCTCGTGGTGATCGAACGCGATCCGCCCGCGCGAGCCGGCGGCAGGCGCGCCCTCGTCCGGGGCCGGGGCGATGCCGGCCGGGTTCCAGAACAGCGCGAGCGGCCCGTCGGCGAGCGCGGTGCCGGCTCCACCGAGCGCGGCGATGCGCGCGCCCGCGGGCAGGTCGAGGAACGCGAAGCCGGTGGTCGTCCCCGCGCCCGCCGCGCCCGCCGACGCGCCGAGCAGGCCGGCGGCCAGGGCCCAGGCCAGCGCCGCTCGCCGGGCGGGGTTGGGGGCGAAATGGGCCGGATCGGGCGTGCGAACGGTGGTCATCGAACCTCTCGGGTCTCGCAGGGGGCGCGCTGGAGGGCGCAGGCAATGGGAAGGCCCGCCGCACCATTCGCGGCGGGCCGAGCCCGAGTCTAGGGGCCGATCGCCCAAGGGGTCAACCGCCGGCTGTCCCCCTGCCGAAGCTCGCCCGGTTGTACTCCCCCGCCGGGCATTTTTCTCCCGCTAGAAGGTCGCGTTCCCGCGCGGGTGGCGTGCGAGCTGCGGATTGCCGGCGTCGACCTGGTAGGCCCAGTCGAACTTGACCTGCGTGTCGCTCAGGGCCGTGACGCGGAACTTCGCGTAGTGGTTGTCGCGCGCCCACAGGTAGTAGCAGTGCCCGACCGCGAGTTCCACCGTCCCCGTCGGCGACCAGCCGGCGTCCGGCGCCCAATCCAGGTCGTCGAGCGCGTGGTAGCCGGCGTCCTGCACGTCGGTGTTGGCGTCGCGCGCGACCATCAGGCGCGTCGAGCCCGACGCCTGGAAGTACATGTCGGTATTCGGATCGCCCGACAGCCGCAGCAGTCCGCTCGAGAAGTCATAGCCCGCGATGCCCCCTCCGGCCTCGCTCGAGACCGGGGTCAGCATCACGTTCGTCCCCGCCGGACGCGGCGTATCGTTGACGTTCTCGGTCGAAAGGTCGCTCTCGTTGCCCGCGACGTCGTAGGCCGAGACCGCGAAGTACCAGGTGGCCCCGTTGACCAGACCGCCCACGACGTAGTTCGTCGTCGCCACGGTGCCGAGCGACGTGTACGGGCCCGCGAACGCTGGGGCGATGTAGACGCGATAGCCGACGAGGTCGGTCTCGGTGTTGCGCACCCAGCGGAGGGTCACGCTGCCGTCGCCGGTCACCGAGTAGAGCGCGCGCGGCGGGGCCGGCGCGACCGCATCGCGCACCACGACGGGCTCGTCCACCGAGCAGCCCGCGAGCGCGACCAGGGTCGCGGCGACCGCGATCCAGCGCATGGAAGCAGGAAACCAACGCGACGACGACATGCGGAACCTCCTCGATGCCGCGGGGCCTGTGCGCGGCTGTGGTACGGCGCACCGCAAGGCACGTGCCAGTTCGCCGCGCACGCGGTGTCCCCGTGCGAGTCTACCCGAAGTCCTTGCGGCCTCGCGTGTTCGGAATGGGTGAGGCGGGCAGGCGGGAGGCGCGAGCGGGTGCGTGGCATGCGGCGCGTGCGGCGCGGGTGCCGCAGGCGCGAACCCCTTGCGGCCCGGCCGCCACAGGCGCTATGCAATTCTAGGGGCACGACCAAACAAATGACCCCGGGAGTCCGCCCGACTCCCGGGGCCTACAATGCGCGTTCCGAAGAAGAACTACGGGCGCCGGTGATCGAAGGGCACCAGCCTGGACATCCCCCAGTGTAGGCCTTAGCCGTTTCGAACCTGCGCCCGTTTACTGAAACCCCGCGACCCCTCTCGTTGGCCCCTCACTACGAGGAGCTGGACCGGGTTGTCTCTGCGCGAAAGGCCTCCGCGGCCGCCGCGGGGTTCAACCGTGAATCGTTCCGTCGTCCAGTCTGTCCGTTCCTGACTGCAAACTCCGGGCTAGTCGGGTGCTTGGGGAGTTCCGACGTCGATTCCGACAGGGGCTTTTACCCTGGATCCTGCCCCAGCAAATCCCCGACAAGCCCAGACAACCAAGATGTGTGTGCTGCGCTCTGCTGTTTCGTCTGCCGTCAGGCCGCGTGTGGCGGCCGGCGTTTGGTTCGCTGGTGCTGCTGGGGAGCCGTCCCTCGCGCTCGTTGGGCTGGCCTGGTGCGGGCGAGGTTCGGCTCCTCGGTGCTTCTTTTGGAGGTCCCCCCCTCCGGAATGTCGTCATTGCATCCTGCATGCCACGCCTTCGATACACTGCCCCTGGCGCATGCGGGAGCGCTCGCTCCATCCACCAAGTGATTGTCATGCCTTTGTTTAGTGATCTTTGTCGGATCTTCCGTCACGCCCGCCCGACGCAGTGGATCCCGGACGTAACGCCGCGAACTCGCAAGAGGTTTACTAGTCCGAATCGCGTGGCGTGGCGCAAGGTCATGCCCAGAAATGACTTGGCGGCCCTCAAGAGCCTTGAGAGCCGCCTGTCAAAGTTTGTGTGTAGGGTTTCCGGTGCTCAAATGCGGAGGCGCCGCCGATCGAGTGCGAGCAAGCGGATCTTGCTGAGCAGCGTGGGATAGGACAGTCCGAGCGCGCGTGCGGCCTGCGTCTTGTTCCAGTGGTGGGTCTCGAGCGCATCGCGGATCAGGCGGCGTTCGAGCCGCTCCACGTGCTCGCGGACGTTGAAGCTGCCATTGCTCTCGCTCGTCCCGGGCTCGATGGGCGCGCGCAGGTCCTCGGGCAGCAACTCCATGCCCACGATCTGGTCGGGCTCGGCGAGCACCACCAGGCGCTTGACCGTCTTCTCGAGTTCGCGCACGTTGCCGCGCCACTCGTGGTTCAGCAGTGCGCGCAGGACGGCTGGCGAGAACTGCGGCACCGGCTTGTCCATCTGGCGCGCGTAGAACCCGAGGTAGTGCTCGGTCAGGATCGGGATGTCCTCGCGGCGGTCGCGCAGCGGCGGGACCGTGATCGCGATATCGTTCATGCGGTAGTACAGGTCCTCGAGGAAGCGGCCGGCCTTGATGCGCTCGCGCAGCTCGGCATTGGTCGCGGCCACGACCCGGGCGTTCACCTGCAACGACCTGGTCGCGCCCACGGGCCGGATCTCGCCCTTGTCGAGGACGTGCAGGAGCTTGGCCTGCAGCGGCTCGGAGATCTTCTCGACCTCGTCGAGGAAGATCGTGCCGCCATCGGCCTCCTTGAACAAACCGTCCTTGTCGCGCGTGGCGCCGGTGAACGCGCCCGCGACATAACCGAAGAGCTCGCTCTCGAGCAGGTTGTCCGGCAGTGCCGCGCAGTTGACCGCGACGAAGCGCTTGTCGCGCCGCGCGGACATCTCGTGGATCGCCTGCGCGATCAGGCCCTTGCCCGTGCCGGTCTCGCCCATCAGGAGGATGCTGGCGGTGGAATCGCTGACCTTCGTGAGCAGCGCGAGGATCTCCTGCATCTCGCGCGACTGCGTGATGATGCGCTCGAGCCCCGGCTTGGGAGAGAGCTGCTGCTTGAGGCTCTGGTTCTCCTGCATCAGCACCGAGCGCTGGGCCTCGACCATCGCCACCGCGGCCGAGTTCGCGAGCACGGCGAGCAAGTTGATCTCGCGCTGCTTGAACGCCCCGCGCAGGTTGTCGCTCAGGCGGTCGACGTAGACCAGCCCGACGGCCTGGCTCGGGAAGTTGAGCGGCACGACCACGAGCGAGAACACGCCCGCAAGCGCGCCGGAGAGTTCCCCGGCGAAGCGCGGATCCGCGGCGATGCGGCTCTTGAACACCGGCGCGCCGCCGACCAGCTCGCGGCCGAGCACGCGCTCGAGTGCGGCCAGGGCCTTCTTGGCGCGCTCGGCGCCGAGGTTGTGGTGCGCGACCACCTCGAGCCGGCTGCCGCCCGCCGCGAACGCGACGAAGCCGCGGTCACCGCCGGCGCGCTCGATCGCAAGCCGCACGGTGCGCGACAGCACATCGTGCATGTCGTCGGCGTTCTTGAAGATATCGTTGGCTTCCTGCAGCACGCGGAATTCGTTCGACGCCGAGACCGACGACGCCGCCGAGAGCGCCTCGAGTTCGGCGCGCAACTGCGCGACCGGGGCCTCGTCGGCGCTCTCGCCGGACTCGTGCAGCCACACCAGGGCGTGCTCGATCTCGCCCAGCGCCTGGTCGAGGTTGCCGCGGCCCGCGAGGATGCGCGCCAACAGCATCGCCGAGTCGGCAGCCTGCGCGGGCACGCCCAGGTCGCGGAACAGCGCCTCGGCGCGCTTCAGGTGCTCGGCCGCCCAGTCGGCGACGCGGGTGCCGGTGTCGCCGCCCTTGAGCGCGTGCGCCGCGCCGAGCTGGAACGTGCGCGCAAGCTCGAAACGGTCCCCCAATTCCTCGAACGAGGCCTGCGCGGCGCGCAGGTCGGCGAGCGCGGCATCGTCGTCGCCGCGGGCGAGGCTGACCAGCCCGGAGGCCCGGCGGGCGATCGCCAACTCGGCCACGTCGCCCGCAGCGCCTGCGAGATGCTCCGCCCGGTTCGCAGCCGCCTGGGCGCGCGCGAGGTCGCCGGATTCGAGGTAGGCCAGCGCGAGCCGGGCGGCGACCTCGTAGGTCACGTCGCCCTCGGGCGCGAGGCGCTCGGCCTCGGTCAGCGCAATCTCGAGCGCGGCAATGGCGCCGGGCATGTCGCCGCGATCGAGCGCGGCCTCGCCCTGGAATTCGCGCCACAGGACGCGCTCGCGCGGATAATTGCGCACCTCGAGCAACTCGCCGACGCGGGCGAATTCGTCGGCGGCGGGCTCGAACTCGCGGCGGCGCACGTGCAGGCGCCCGAGCGCGAGGCGCGTGCGGGTCTCGGCGAGCTGGTCGTTGATCTCGATCTCGATCTGGAGCGCGCGCCGGAAGCACTCCGCCGCGAGGTCGAGTTCGCCGAGGCGGAAGCGCATGACGCCCAGGTTCTGCGCGTAGTAGGCGACGTAGAAATAGTCGCCGACCTTCTCGGCCAGGCGCAGCGCCTGCTCGAAGGAGCGCGTGGCTTCGCGCCACTGCCCGGTGTTCTTGTAGACCAGTCCGAGGTTGCTGTGCGCGCCGGCCATGTGGCCGATGTCCTCGACGCGTCGGAAGCTCGCGAGCGAGCCCGTGAAGGCGTCGAGCGCAGCGGGATAGTCGCCGGTGCGCAGGGCGGCGATGCCCTGCGTCTGCTCGATCATCCCCAGCTCGACGTGTTCGCTGGTGGTGCGCAACAGCCGGAAAGCGGCGCGCGCGTAGCGCGTTCCGGGCCGGTAGGCCCCGGCGGCCACGTGGCTGCGCGCGAGGCGGCTGGCCAGGAGACCGTTCAGGGTCGAGTCGCGCAACGGCCGGGCGGCCTCACGCGCTTCGACAAGCTGGGCGAGCGCGCGATCGTAGCGCCCCTGCCGATGATCGCAATCGGCCAGCTTGAGGAGGAGCCGCGCCCTCGTGGCGCGGTCGTCGGGCCGGGCATGCGCGAGCGCGACCGCGTAGTACTCACGGGCCGCGTCGAACTGATCAGCTGCCTGACTGAGATCGCCGAACTCTTCCTGCCTGAGCGCCGCGTCATGCGGGGCGTTCAGCTCGGAAGCGTTCGGGGGGATCGGCTTCTGCACAGGTCGCTCCTCAGCCTCACCGGGGGAGACAAGCTGGAAGCAGGCGGCTGGTCCGATACAACTGATCGGGGAGGGGGGCATCCGCCAGGCGGAGACCCCCGTCGAACGATCAGCGAATCAGGCCGGGCCGCCCGAGCAAAGTGCTCAGCAATTGCTGCACCATCATCCACGCGAACATCTGGCGATCGCTCACCGGCTGAACAGACGTGTTGGCGCTCACCGCGGGGTTCGTCAAAGTCGGCACAGACTGCGTTTGCGCCGGCCTCGGGAACGTGTCCTTCGGACTGTCCGGATCGCCGTTGGTGGATGCGCCTCCACTCGTCGCGGCAACGACCGGCGAAATTCCGACGGTCGCCGTCAGCGTAACGACGCTCAGGCAGAGCAGGAGGATGAAGGTGAGGGATCGACAAGCCTTGAAGGCCATTGCGCTGTGAACTCCCTCCACGCGAGTCAGCTACACTCCGGTGTCGGCGCGCGGTGGCCGATCGGGGCGACGCAAGGATGAGCAACTGAGGCAGGGGACCAAACTCCAGCGCGTCATGAGGCTACGCCCGGGCGAATTGCATGGTCAACTCTTTTGAGGGTGTCAAACGACTGGAGAGTCGCTTTTTCCTCAAGTCCCGGGGGATGGAGGTCCGGCGGCCCCCTCGGCCCGGCGCAAGGCCGCGCGGGCCAGGGCGTAGCGCAAGCCCTGGGTCGAGGCGGTCATCGAAGCCAGACCGGCGGCCTCGCACAGGGAGACCAGCAGAACGCAGCCGGCCGGGAGGATGTCCGCCCGCCCGGGCCCGACCGTGGCCAGGGCCTGGCGCTCGGCGGTGGTCAGGCCGGTCAGGGAATCGGTCAGCCGCCGAATGTCCCCGGTCGGCAGGAGGTGACCCTCGACCCGGGAGGCGTCGTAGCGCCTCAGGCCCAGGTTGAGCGCTGCCAGCGCGGTCACCGTGCCCCCCACCCCGGCCGCGGACTGGGGTGTAGGGCGGAGCAGGAGGTCGTGCCCGACCCAGATCTCGCGCAAGAAGGAGCGCAGGTTCGCGAGCTCGCCGGGCGCGGGCGGATCGCTCCGCAGAAAACGCTCGGTCAGCCGCACGCAGCCGAGTTCGAGGCTGACCCAGCGTTCGACCCGGTTTCCGCAACCGCGCACGATCTCGACCGAGCCGCCGCCGATGTCCACCACCAGATACTCGCCGCGGTCCCGCTCCCAGTGCAGGCCCTCGAGCACCGCCTCGTAGACCAGGCGGGCTTCCTCCTCCCCGGTCAGGATCTGGATCGGGTACCCCGCCGCCGCCGCGAGCCGGGCCGTGACGTCGGGCCCGTTCTCGGCGCTGCGCAACGCGTTGGTCGCCGCGACCAGGACCTCGGCGCACTCCAGTTCGCGCGCACGCCGGGCGAAGCGCGAGAGCGTGTCGCGGGTCCGCTCCTCGGCGCGCGGGGAAATCCGGCGCGTCGTCTCCAGGCCCTCGCCGAGCCGGCAGGATTCCCCGAGCCGCACGAGCGGCCGCAATTCCCCGTGCGGCCCGCGCTCGGCCACCAGCAGCCGGACAGAATTGGTCCCGATATCGATCGAGGCGAATCGGATGGGCCGCTGGAAGGCAGGCGAGGCCATGAGGCGGTTCGGATCTCCGGGATGGGGTGGAGGAGCTAAAAGAGAAAATCTTCCATAAGTATCGAATTGCTCAGGTTCGGTTTGTGCACCTTCGGGGGTCGATTCAACTCCCCACCTGATGTCTCTGTGTCTGAGCGGTGAGCCCGCGGTTCACGCAGTGCTGGATTCGATATCAATGAGTCGTACTTCCCGCCCGCCATGATCGAAGCAAGGAATGCCCCGGCCGGGCTGGAGGTCGTGGGGAGCGAGCACTCGATTGCGCGGGACTGCCGGCGGGTTTCGACCAGCTCGGCTTCCTTGAGTATCGAAACGTGATGCGAAGTACAGGCCGGGGACAGGTCGACCTGACGCGCGAGCTCGCCGAGCGAGCGCGGCCCGGCCCCGAGCACGAGCATCATCCGCCAGCGCGAGGGGTCTGCGAGCGCCTGGACCGCGCGCAGGCCCCAACTGGCGTCGATTCCGGCCCGGGCTCCGGATCCCTTGCGCCGGCCCGGCCTGCCGGGGGCGCGCGTTGTCTGGCTTTCGTCCATGGCCCCTCCGATCTCCCTGCGTTCCTTGACCGCAAAGACTTACGCAGCTTAATCTACGGCATGACCGAGTCGCAATCCACCCCCGCTCCCGACCTGGGCCCGTCCCTCGTCCCCGCCCCGGCCGACATCGAGCTCGACGCCCTGACCCGGGATGCCGAGGCCGCCGAGGCCGCGCCCACCCGGAGCCGAATCCCGAGTGCACCGCCGTCCTTTTTCGGGATGCTCCCCGAGGAGGTCGAAGGTCTGCTCGTCGGCGCCGGTTGGCAGGGCTATCGCGCCCACCAGGTGCTGGACTGGATCTACGCCAAGCGCGTGCGGGATCCTGCCGCCATGTCGAACCTGGGCAAGACCCAGCGCGAAGAGCTGGCCGGCCTGGTCGACCTCAGCCTGCCCCGGATCTACAAGAAGCTGCAGTCGCCCAAGGGCGACTCGGTCAAGTACGCGCTCGAGCTGCAGGATCGGGCGCGCGTGGAATCGGTCGCCATGCTCTCCAAGCGCGGCGTCACGCTGTGCGTCTCGACCCAGGCGGGCTGCGGCATGGCCTGCGTGTTCTGCGCCACCGGTACCCTTGGCCTGACCCGCAACCTGAAGGCCGACGAGATCGTGGCCCAGGTCGTCCACATGCTCGAGACCACGGGCTGGGAGGATCCGGGCTTCAACATCGTGTTCATGGGCATGGGCGAGCCGCTCGCCAACTACGCCGAGACCATGCGCTCGATCCGGGTCTTGAACGCGGACGACGGCCTGCGCGTCGGCGCCCGCCGCATCACGGTGTCGACCTGCGGCATGGTTCCGCAGATGCACCGGCTGGCGAAGGAGGGCCTGCAGCTCGGCCTCGCCATCTCGCTCCACGCCACGACCGACGAGATGCGCAACCGGCTGGTGCCGATCAACCGCCGCTACCCGCTGCGCGAACTCGTGCGCGCGGCCGATTTCTACGCGACGACCACGGGCCGCCGGGTCACGCTGGAGTACCTCCTGCTCGCCGGCGTGAACGACAAGAAGGGCGACGCCGAGCGCCTCGCCGACATCGCGAACTCGCTGCCCTGCAAGATCAACCTGATCCCCTACAACCCCGTCGCGCAGCTGCCCTGGCAGCGGCCGACCGACGAGGCGATCCAGCGCTTTGCCGACTGGCTGTTCCCGCGCTGCCCCGCGGTCACCCTGCGCTGGAGCCAGGGCGGCGAAATCGGGGCTGCGTGCGGCCAGCTCGGCGCCAAGGCCTGACCTCGCGAGCCGCCGCGTGAGCCTCCGGGCCCGGCTCACCCTCTGGTTTCTCGTCCTCGCGATCGTCCCGAGCCTGGCCCTGTCCGGGCTCGTCCTGCGCCAGCTGGTCTCGACCGTCGAGTGGTGGGACTCCGCCGGCGCCGAGGAGGCGCTGACCAGTTCGGTCGTGGTCGCCCGGAACGCGCTGCAGCGCCTCGAGAGCGGCCTCCACCTGAGCGCCACCCTGCTGTTCGACCTGTCGAAGAGCCGCTCGCTCCAGCTCGCCGCGGGACAACCCGACCGCCTGTTCGTCGAGCGCTACCTCGAGAACACCGGCCTCGATCTCTATCAGCTCTACGCGCGCGCTCCGGGCGACTCGGCCTGGCGGCTCGTCGCCGACGTGCCCCCAAGCGGGACGAAGCGGCCGGCGCCGCTCGATCTCTCGCCGGAGCTCGACGCGGGCCGCTTCGACCCGGCGCGCTCGGTGCAATCGGCCACGGGCGTGTTCGGTCTCATGGCCGCGCTGCCGACCGACAGCACGAGCGGCGCGGAGCGGATTGCGGTCGTGGGCTACGCGCTGCCGCACGACTTCTTCCTGCGCCTGTCCGAGCTCCAGCTCGGCATCGGCACGTTCCGCGCGCTCGCGGGCTACGCCGAAGTGTTCAAGTGGTACTTCCGCCTCGCGGTGCTCGCGATCCTGGTCGGCATCTCGATCGTCGCGGTGTTCGCCGCGCGCGCGCTCGCGCGGCACCTCGCGCGGCCGATCGCCGACCTCGCGACCACGTTCGCGCGCGTCGACGGCGGCAGCGAGGTGCGCGTCACGCCGGGCGGCGCGCCCGAGGTGCGCCAGCTCGGCGAGGCCTTCAACGCCATGACCGCGCGCCTCACCGCCGCGCGCGCCGAGCTCGCCCGCGCCGAGCGCGCCGCGGCTTGGGAAGGCGTGGCGCGCCAGGTCGCGCACGAGATCAAGAATCCCCTCACCACCATCGGCCTCGCTCTGGATAACATGGAGCGGGAGTTCGTCGCGTTGCCCCAGGAGGCGCGCGGGCGCGTCGACAAGCGCGTGCGTGCGCTCGAGCGCGAGCTGGCGTCGCTCGCCGATCTCGCCGACTCGTTCTCGACGCTGGGGGCGTTGCCGATCATGCGGCCCACCGCCGTGGACGTGAACGCGCTGGTCGAGAGCCTGCTCGCGGTCTCGACGTGGCGCCACGTCGAGATCTCGACCGCGCTCGATCCCGCGCGTCCGCAGGTGTGGGCCGACGAGCGCCAGCTCAGGCGGGTGCTGCGCAACCTGCTCAAGAACGCGTGCGAGGCGCAGCCCGCGGGCGGGCGGGTTCGGCTGTCGACGGCGCGCGCCGAAGGCGGCATGGTGGGGATCGCGGTGGCGGACGAGGGTCCGGGCATTCCAGAGCAGGCGCTCGTGCACATCTTCGACATCGGCTTCTCGACGAAGGAAGGCGGATCGGGTGTCGGGCTCAACGTGAGCCGGCGCGTCATCGAGCAACACGGCGGGACGATCGAGGTCGACAGTGCCCCGGGCCGGGGTGCGCGCTTCACGGTCCTGCTGCCGGAAAGGAGCGCATGAGCGCCGAGCGAATGCAGGTCCTGATCGTGGACGACTCCGCCGCGCTGCGCGAGGAGATGAGCGACCGGCTCGCCGCCGACGGGCACCAGGTGCAGACCGCCCCCACCGGCGAGCTGGCGCTCTCCGCGCTCGCCGACCGCGCGTACGACGTCGCGTTCGTGGACCTGAACCTCGGCGGCGGGATGAGCGGCCTCGACGTGCTCAAGCAGGCGCGGGCGGAGCACGGCGACCTGACCGTGGTCCTGATCTCCGAGCGCGGTTCGATCCCGGCGGCGGTCGAGGCCACGAAGCTCGGCGCATTCGACTTCCTCGAGAAGCCGTTCGATCGCGATCGCCTGCGCCTGCTGCTCTCCCACCTGGCGGAGCGCGCCGCGCTCAAGCGCCGCGCGCGCGCGAACGCGTTGCCGGGTTCGATCGGCGTCGCCGTGATCGGCGCGTCCGAGAGCCTGCGCAAACTCATGTCCGACGTCGAGCGCGTCGCACCGACGCAGGGCAAGGTGCTGATCACGGGCGAGAACGGGTCCGGCAAGGACCTGGTTGCGCGCGCGATCCACCTCGGCAGCCGGCGCGCCGATCGCCCGTTCGTCAAGCTCAACTGCGCGGCGATTCCCAAGGACCTGGTCGAGAGCGAACTCTTCGGCTACGAAAAGGGCGCGTTCACCGGGGCGATGCAATCGAAGAAGGGCAAGCTCGAGCTCGCCGACGGTGGCACGCTCTTCCTCGACGAGATCGGCGACCTGTCGCTCGACGCCCAGGCCAAGCTGCTGCGCGCGATCGAGACCGGCGAGGTCGAGCGCGTGGGCGGCACGCGCACCACGGTGGTCGACGTGCGTATCGTGTCGGCCACCCACAAGGACCTGCCCTCCGCGGTGCGCGGAGGGACGTTCCGCGAGGACCTCTACTTCCGGCTCAACGTGCTGCCGATCCACGTGCCGCCGCTGCGTGAGCGCCGCGAGGACATCCCCTTGCTGGCCGAACACTTCGTGCGCGAGTTCGCCGAGGCCGAGGGTCTCGGCACGAAAGAACTGACGCATCCTGCGCTCGCCGTCCTCACGGCCTACAGCTGGCCCGGCAACGTGCGCGAGCTGCGCAACCTGATGGAACGCGCGGTCATCCTCGTGCCCGGACCGGTGATCGACGCCGCGGACCTGCGGGACTGGCTGGTGCCGGTCACGCGCGCGGCGACCGCGGGCGCGGGCGGCGACCGAACGGACGTGCTCCTGGACGACGAGGCGCCCGCGAACCTGCGCGAGGAACTCGAGCGCCGCGAATCCGACGCGATCCTCAAGGTGCTCGAATCGGTTCGCTGGAACGTGACCCAGGCGGCGGCGCAACTCGGCGTGGACCGCACCAACCTGCATCGCAAGATGCGCAAGTACGGCATTCACCGCAACTCCAAGGAGGACGACGCGTGAGCGGAAACGCGCTCCAGACCGGCATGGCAATGGCGTTGGCGGTATCGCTGCTCGCGGCGGCTCCGCGCGTGGCGCGCGCCCAGGGCGAAGCGCCCGGCTCGGGCGAGACCAGCGCGGCGCCCGACTCCGAATGGGTCGAGGTCGGCGGCAAGGATGCGTTCGGGGCGAGCGATCCCTTTGCCGATCTGCCTTCCGCCGCGGACGACGGCCCCCCCCCGCCCGAGGGCGGGCGGCTGTTTCCGTACCTGAGTTACAACCGCGTCGACGCGTTCACGATCGGTCTCGATGAGTCGTTCCATCCCACGCGCGGCTGGAAGCCCGGGTTCGTCACCCGCTTCGCGCGCGCGTTCGGGCGCGAGGGCGGCCCTGGCCGGAAGGACGGGCGCTGGCTGTACGCGATGCGCGTCGAACAACCGCTCGATCCCATGCGCCGCGTGCGCATCGGCATCTCGACCTACCGGCGCACCGACGACGACGAGTTCGGTCAGGTCGGCGACGTCGAGAACGCGCTCGCCGGCCTGTTCTTCCACTACGACTACAAGGACTGGTTCGAGCGCGAGGGCTTCGGCCTCGACGCCGACTGGACGTGGCACGAGCGCTGGATGCTGTCGACCCGCTACGACCAGGACGCCTACACCTCGATCCCCTTGCTCGCCGAGGGCACCCGCGGCGTGTTCCGGCGCCACGCCCCGTGGCGGGCCAACCCGGCGATCGATGACGGCGACGTGCGCGCGGTGAGGTTCGGGCTCGACTACGACAGCCGCTCGAACCCCAAGGCGCCCCGAAGCGGCATGTTCCACCGGGTGCGCGTCGAGACCGCGGGCGGCGATCTCGGCGGCGACTTCGCCTACAAGCGCTACAGCGCGGACCTGCGCGCCTACTTCGCGCCGGGCCCGTCCCACCTCGCCAAGGCGCGCGCCATGTTCGGCACGACCTCCGAGGGCGACGATCTCCCGTTGCAGAGGACGTTCGCGATCGGCGGCATCGGCACGCTGCGCGCCCATCGCTTCCGGCAATTTCGCGGGCGCCACATGTTCCTCGCGAACGGCGACTGGGCGTGGGAGCTGTTCAAGCGCTCGAGCAAGAACGCGATGCTCAAGACCGGGCTCTCCGTGGTCGCATTCACGGACTTCGGCCTCGCGTGGGACGCGCCGAAGTGGGACCTCGGGCAGCGCAAGCCCGCGTGGGACGCCGGTCTCGGACTGGGCACGACCGATGAGTCGTTTCGCGTGTACTTCGCGCGCGACCTCAGGGCGGAGCGCTCACCGATCCACGTCACCGTGCGCATCGCGCGCTCGTACTGAGCGCGGCCGGTCCGATGCGCATTCCGGTCGTCTCTCGAAGCCATCTGCGGCGCGTCCGCGCGCTGGCGTGGGGCGTCCTGCTGCTCGCCGCCGGACCGCGCGTGACGCACGCCGTCGAGTTGCGCGCACCCGCGGTCGCGCGCTCGGGCGACTGGGTGGTGGCGACGTTGCGCGCCGAGAATGCGTTCTCGGATCGCATCGCGCAGACGCTCGATCGCGGCATGCCGGTGACGGTGGTGGTGACGGTGGACGTGTGGCAGAACCGGACCGGCTGGTTCGACCGCCTGGTCGGCGAGCAACAGGTGGTGTTGCGCGCATACCGCAACGCCTGGTCCGACGACTTCACGCTGCGGCGCGACCGCGAGCCCGAGCGCACGATCGCCGACGCGGCCGCGCTCGAGACCGAGATCGCGCGCCCGATGCGCGTGCACTCCGTGCCGCTCGTGCGGCTCTCCCCAAAGGAGCGCTATTACGCGATCGTGCAAGTGGCGGTGAAGCCGCTCACGGTCGAGGACCTCGCGGCGGTCGAGAAGTGGCTCTCGGGCGAGGCCAAGCGCAGCGGCAAGCCCGGGCCGGGCTCGATCGCGAAGCTGCCGCGCTACTTCGTGAACCTGCTCGCGAACCTCTCGGGCTTCGGCGACGAGGTCGAACGCTGGCGCAGCGACCCGTTCACGCCCGCCTCGCTCCCGGCGATCCCCTAGGTCCCGGTGCGGTCCATCCAGGTGGGGACGCCCTCGCCCTCTCCCGGCTCCGTATGGTCGAGCGCGCCCATCTGGACCGAAGCCCACGCGCGATTCGACGCGTCGTTGATGCCCGACAGGTGCAGCTTGAGTTCGTTCGGGTAGGTCGCGAAGCGCACCGCGTCCTCGGGCGTGATGACCTGCTTGCGCACGAAGTTCGCCAGCGCCTGGTCGAAGCTCTGCATGCCGTACTGCGACACGCCGTCCGTGATCGCCTGGCGGATGTTCGACGTCTTGGTCGGATCGAGGATCAGGTCCCGGATCGTCGGCGTGTTGACCAGGATCTCGACCGCCGCGACGCGGCCCTGCCCGTGCGCCCGCGGAACGAGGCGCTGCGAGATCACGGCCCGCAGGTTTCCCGAGAGCACGCGGCGGATCTCGTCCTGCTCGTGCGGCGCGTAATACGAGAGCATGCGCTGGATCGACTGCACGGCGTCCATGGTGTGCAGCGTCGTGATCACGAGGTGGCCCGTGTTCGCGGCGGTGAGCGCGATCGTCAGCGTCTCCTTGTCGCGGATCTCGCCGATCAGGATGATGTCGGGGTCCTGCCTCAGGACATGGCGCAGGCCGTGGGCGAATGACAGCGTGTCTTCGCCCACCTCGCGCTGGTAGATCAGGCAACGGTCGTCCCGGTGCAGGTACTCGATCGGGTCTTCGACCGTGACGATCTTGCGCGTCTCGCGATGGTTCAGGTGGTCCACCATCGCCGCCATGGTCGTGGACTTGCCCGCGCCGGTCGCCCCGGTCACGAGGACGAGTCCGCGCTGTTCCTGCACGATCTCGCCGAGCATGGCGGGCAACCCGAGATCGGGCAGCGTCGGAATCGTGGTCGGCACCAGGCGGAAGGACACCCCCACGGTGCCACGCTGGCGGCACAGGTTGACGCGAAAGCGGGCCAGACCCTGGACGCTCACCGCGATGTCGCACTCGAGTTCCTCGGCGAACGCAAGGCGGCGATCAGGCGGCAGGAGCTGCTCGATCAGCCCGTCGATCTCCTGCGGCGTGCACTTGGGCTCGTCGATGGCGTAGAGCACGCCGTCGATGCGCAGGGTCGGCGCCGCGCCGACCTTGACGTGCAGGTCGGACGCCCCCATGGCGGTCATGTTCGAAAGCACGGACTGGAAGTCGCGGGGCGTGGCGTCGGGGCTGCTCATTTGTAGACTCTCCGTTCGCATGGAGAGAGCTCGCCGGGCAGGGCGCGCCCTCATGTGGGATCACGCCCGCGTGTCGCAAGAAGCGTTCCGAAGCTAAGTCGTTGTCGTGGCGCGCGGGATTCGGCCACCGGGTTGCAATCCGCCGCCGCGGAGCCCTGCGCAACGCAAAACGCAACGGCCCCGGCGGGAGTTCCACCGGGGCCGTCGATCCCATGAACCGCGCGCGCCGCTAGGCCACGGCCCTCGGCTTGTTGAAGAGCCGGTAGATCGCGAGCAGGATCACCGCGCCGATGATCGAGGCGATGAAGCCCGCGCCCTGGTCCTCGCCGTAATGGCCGATCGCCCGGCCGAGGTACGTGCCGACGAACGACCCGGCCACGCCGAGCACCATGGTGATCACCCAGCCGCCCGGGTCCTTCCCGGGCATGATCAGCTTGGCGAGAGCGCCGGCGACGAGACCGATAAGCAGCGTCCAGAGCAGACCCATGACTTGATCCTCCGTGGTGCGTTCTCCGTAACGCGCCGAGGAAGTCGGCGGCGCCGGAGCTTGGACCATCGGTCTCATGCGAGGGTCGGTCAAGCGATACTCGCGCGGATCCGGGCCCCGGGGACCGTGGCGCTCCGGGAGCGGGTCAGTAGCGCGGCATCGCCGGGTCCACGTCGCGCGCCCAGGCGTCGATCCCGCCTTCGAGGTTCAGGAGGCGCGCGCGCGAGAAACCGGATTGCGCGAGGAGCTCGATCGCCTGCGCCGAGCGCTTGCCCGTGCGGCAGTGGATCACGAACTCGCGCGCCGAGTCCAGTTCGCTCAAGCGCACGGGCAGCTCGCCGAGCGGAATCAGGCGCGCGCCCGGGAGGCTGCAGAGCTCGAACTCCTGCGGCTCGCGCACGTCGACGATCCCCACGTCCTCGCCCGCGTCGAGCCGGGCCTTGAGCGCCGCGGGGCTGATCGTGCGCTGCTCGCCGGCGGGAACGTCGTGCTCGGGATCTATGCCGCAGAACACCTGGTAGTCGATCAGCTCTCGCACCGTGGGGTTGGCTCCGCACACGGGGCAATGCGGGTCCTTGCGCAACTTGAGCTCACGAAAGCTCATCTCGAGCGCGTCGAACAGCAGCAGGCGCCCGGCGAGCGGCCGGCCGATTCCGAGGATGAGCTTGACCACCTCGGTCGCCTGCAGCAGCCCGACCACGCCGGGCAGGATGCCGAGCACGCCGCCCTCGGCGCACGAGGGCACGAGCCCCGGCGGCGGCGGCTCGGGGTAGAGGCAGCGGTAGCACGGGCCGTCCGGCATCGCGAACACGGAGGCCTGCCCCTCGAAGCGGAAGATCGAGCCGTATACGTTCGGCTTGCCGGTGAGCACGCACGCGTCGTTCACGAGGTAGCGCGTCGGAAAGTTGTCCGTGCCGTCGGCGACGAGGTCGTACTGCCGAAACAGCTCGAGCGCGTTCGCCGAGCTGAGCATGACCGGGTGCTTCTCGATCTTCACGTTCGGGTTGACGTCGCGCAAGCGGTCCTCGGCCGAGTCGAGCTTGGGCCGGCCGACGTCCTTCGTGCCGTGGATCACCTGGCGCTGCAGGTTGGTCTCGTCCACCACGTCGGCGTCGACCAGCCCGAGCGTGCCGACGCCCGCCGCGGCAAGATAGAGCGCGAGCGGCGACCCGAGGCCGCCGACGCCGATCAAGAGCACGCGCGCGTGCTTGAGCTTGACCTGGCCGGCGAGCCCGACGTCGGGGAGGATGAGGTGGCGGCTGTAGCGCCGCACCTCCTCGTTGCTGAGCGGCAACTCGGCCCGGCCGGCGTGCCGCATCGCGGCCTGCGCGGCCGCGAGCTTCGAGGCCTCGCCCGAGTCCGCTCCCCCCGCGATCGAGGGGACGATCGAGAGCGTGTCGCCGGCCTCGAGCTCCGTGGCGAGGCCGCCCCGGCCGCGCACGTCGTCGTCGTTGACGTACACGTTGACGTACGAGCGCAATGCCCCGTCGCTGGCGAGCAACTGGGGCCCGAGCGCGGGCGCGAGCGCGACCAGCGCCGCGAGCGCGCCTGCGACGTCCTTCGCCTCGACCTCGATCGACGACGCGCCGTCGAAGTGCGCGCGCAACGGACCGGGCAGGAACACCTTCACCGCCATCTCAAGCCTCCTCGAGGGGAATTTCCCGGAATGGACCACCCACCTCGTCGAGCCGGAAGCCGCGCAACTCACGCGCTTCCCCGCTCCGGACCTCCGCGATCAGGTAGGCGTATCCGGGCCACGCATGGTCCTGGTCGAACGCACTCGGCTTCGCCGGGTGGTCCGGGTGCGAATGATAGAAGCCCACGATGTCGAGCCCGCGCTGGTCGGCATCGCGCTGTGTGCGCACGAACTCCACGGGCGGGATCAGGTACCGATTCTGCGGCGAGTCCTCGCGCGCGTTCGACGCCCTGACCAGTTCGCTCGCGCTGCCCGCGCCCGGGACGCCGAGCAGGAAGCCGCAACACTCGTGCGGGTAGGTCTCGCGCCCGTGGGCGCGGATCGCCTCGAGGATCGCCTTCGGCAGGCTGAGCGCCCCGCTCATGCCCCCTCCTGCCAGAAGCGGTCGCTCGCGTAGCGCGCGCCGCTGTCGCACAGCACCACCACGATCGTCGCCGTATCGAGCGGCCGCGCCAGCTCGACCGCCGCTGCGAGCGCGGCCCCGGCCGAGACGCCGATCCACGCGCCCAGCTCGCGCGCCGCGCGGCGGCACATCGCCTGCGCCGCCTCGGTCGAGACCGTGCGCTGCTCGTCCACCGCAGAGGGATCGTAGATCGCCGGCACGAGCGCGCTCGCCATGTGCTTGAGCCCCTCGAGCCCGTGCAGCGGCTGGTCAGGCTGGACGCCGACGCGCACAACCCCGGGACGCGCCTCCTTGAGCCGCCGCCCCGCGCCCATCAGCGTACCACCCGTGCCGAGCCCGGCGACGAGGTGGGTCACCCCTCCGTTCGTCTGCGCGAGGATCTCGGGGCCGGTTCCGTCGTAGTGCGCCTGCTCGTTCGCCGGATTCGCATACTGGTCGGGATGGAAAACCCCCACCGGATCCTCCGCCGCGCGGCGCCGGGCCTCGAGGATCGCGCCGTCGGTGCCGAGCATGGGATCGGTCTCGACCAGCGTCGCCCCGTAGGCCAGGAGTGCGGCCCGGCGCTCGGGGCTGGCGTTCGCGGGCAGGCAGATCGTGACCGGGTAACCGAGCGCGGCTCCGATCCAGGCGAGCCCGATCCCGGTGTTGCCGCTGGTGGCCTCGAGGATCGTCATGCCCTGCCTGAGGCGGCCGCTCGCCTCGCCGTCCCTGACCATCCAGAGCGCGGGGCGGTCCTTGACCGAGCCGCCAGGGTTGAACCACTCGCACTTGCCGAGGATCCTGACCCCGGGCCGCGGAGACAGGACCGAGAGCTCGAGCAGCGGGGTGCCGCCGACGAGGGCGGTGAGTAAGGTGGCGCCGGGCATGGTCTTAATAGGATGCCGCATCCGGGGAGGGGCATTCGGAAAGAAAAAGACCCTCCGGGAAGCTCCCCGGAGGGTAGAAGGGGGCGGCGCGCCCACCTGATCCCGACGATCCTCGAATTAGTGCGCCAATACGATTCGCGCCGCCCCACTCACCTGCCCGTCGCTGCTCATGAAGTAGGCGCCCGGCGCCAGCCGGCCCCCGTGATCGTCGCTGCCGTCCCACCGCCAGGAGGCTGAACCATCGCCCAGGGCAGGGACACTTTCGTGGCGCACGATACGGCCACGCGCGTCGACGATGCGAATCTGGCGCACGGGTGCGGCGGTCGAGAGAGCCGCCCCCGCGCGCGGGGTGAACTGGATGGTCGTGGCCATGCGGAACGGATTCGGATACACCGCGACCGCATGCTCCGCGGTGGCGACCCTGCGCGCGCGATCGGGAAGGTCGAGGAGGAACTCCTGCAGGCCCTCGACCGTCTGTGGCGGCGCCAACAGTGCGTTCTCAGTGGTGCCATTCGCGCGCGCCAGGGGGGAGCCACAGAGCGCGCGAAAGTCCTCGGCGAAGATCTCGCGCGGGTTGTCGGCGTGAGCGAGGGCGTCGGTGTCGCGCCCCGCGGCCGGCAGCCCGCGCACTTGCAGATAGGCCGCCCAGGCCCGGCTTCCGCTCGTGGCGAGCTGGTACTGCACCACGTGGCCGAACTCATGCGCCACGGTCGCGTGAACCTGCACTTCTGCGACCGGGCGCACACCGGGTGCGAGAAAGATGGCGCCGGGGCCAGCCACCGACTCGAGACCCGCCCGTCTCGGATACGGCAACACGTAGACCACGGCGTCCACCTGGTCGACCGGGAAGTCGATGCCGCCCAGTGCGTCGGCGACGAACTTCGGATCGACCGGGTGGAAGGATCCGTCCCCGCGATTCGCGATGATCGGATCGTCCACTCGCGTGACGAGTTCCTGGGGCGCCACCCCGGGCACGACCAACCGAAGTCGATCGCCCTCCGCCCGGCAATAGCGCTTCAGCACCTCGTCCGGTCCGATGATGCGGACCGCTGCAGCGACCTGACCGACTCCGCTCAGCATCGCGCCGATTGCGAGCGCGAAAGCGAGGGGGGAACGCGCGGAGCGTCGGGTCATGCCACTCCCCTACATCACGAAACGTGCCATCCATGCGAGGGGACGCGAGATCGCATTCCGGAGAGCGACTCGGGCGCATACGTGCGCGGAGCGGGCGAGAGAAAGTGACGATTTGATAAGGGCTTGCGCGGTTCGTGAATTGCGCTCACGCGGCGCGAGGTGGGCGCGAGACCGCGCGCGGCGCCTGTCCGCACACACGCGCGAAGCCCCGGGATCGGGGGAGTTCCCCCAATCGCCGGGGCTTCGCTGGGTAGATTCGCGCAGCGTGTGCGCGGGTATCTAAGTGGTCGAAGCGGGCGACGGCGGCGCGGGCGGTGACTCGCCCCCGGCGCGCACGATCGGTGGAGCGGGCGGCGGGGGAGCCGGGGCCCACTGCGCGCCCCGCGACACCGGCGCATTCGGATCCTGGCCGAGGCGCGAGAGCAGGAGCGCACCCAGGCCCATCATCCAGCACACGGTCCCGATCACCAGCCAGAGCAGGAGGAAGCCGAAGCCGAACACCCGGCCCGTGCCTTCGAGCGACATCAGCGGCACGCCGAGGGCATAGAACACGGTGACGAACGCGGTCCCGGCCGCGATCGGGCCCAGCATGCCGGAGCCCACGCCCGTCCGGCGCCCGAGCAGCTTGGAGCCGAGCAGGTAGACCGAGGCCGTGTAGCCCACGAACGCCGCCAGGATGAACAGGAACGGCATCAGGATCGCGAGCGGAATCCCGATCACGGTCACCAGGAGCAGCAGCCCGAGCATGAGCGCGAGCGGGATCGACAGCAGCCCGAGCACGAGCGACAGGAACGAGCGCTGGGAGATCGTGTCCGCGATGCGCACGAGGCGCTCGGGGAACAGCCGGCCGGTGATCGCCGCCAGCACCACGTACAGCAGCAGCGTGAGGAGGCCGAACAGGAGCAGGAGCGCGACCGAGGGCACCGCCCAGCCGGCGAACGGCAGGAATCCGATCGAGACCGTCTCGCCCTCGACGCGCGCGCCCTTGCCGGCCGCGCGCACGGCGCCGCCGATGGTGACCGCCTCGCCCTGGATGACCGCCGAGTCGCCCTGCACGATCGAGCCCAGGATCGAGACGCAATCCCCCGAGATCAGCCCGTCGTTGCGCACGTTGCCGAGGATCGCGACCACCGTGCCGGCCTGCTGGCCCTTCTCGACATGCACGTCCTTGAAGAACTGGACGATCTCGTTGTCGCCCCCGGTGTGGATCTGGATGGTCGAGGACGAGTCGCCGGTGATGCGCCGGATGCGGACGACGTCGCCGTCGCCCACGACCACGCCGTGGACGCCCTTGCCGGTCAGGTCGCCGGGGAGGATCACCTTGCTGTGGTCGTCGCCGGTGATGCGGATCCCCTCGTCGTCGATCGTGATCTCACGATCGCCCGTGGAGTCGGCCCCGGAACCCGAACCCGAAACCCGGATCGCGCCGTGCGTTCGGGCGTCGGCCGGTTGCGCGACGAGGGTAGGGATAAGCAAGCCGATCAGGGCGAGTGCGCGGAGGCCGGCGCGAAGGGAGCGATCAAAGGAATGCGCTGACATCATGGATCCTCCCCGGCCCTTCGACGCGGCGGTGTTGAATGAACCACCAGAGCGCGGTCGTGAGCACGAGCGCGACGGACATGCCGGCGCGCAGTTCGGGTTGTGCCGCAAGCAGCTCGAGCGAACGCCCGAGGGGAGCCAGAGTCTGGGACAGCGCGTGCGCGCCCTCGCGCAGGCGAACCGCGCCGTCGAACAGCCACATCAGCCGGTCGAACGCCGTGACGAACGCATTGACCGTGCCCGAGACCGCGGCGCCGAGCACCGTGCGCGCGCCGGCAAGGACATCGCCACGCCAGGGCGAGAGGCCGAGCGCGATCACGATCGCAACCGCGGTGGCGGCATAGGCGGAGCCGAAAGCCTCGAGCAAGCGGAAGCGCCGGCGTAAGCGGCGATCGGCGAGCGCGGCCGCCGTGATGCGGGCCGCGAGGTAGGCCGGCGGGCGGCGGGCCGGCAGCCGCGAGACGCCCCGGAACAGGGCGCGATAGACCCGCACCTCGCGCACGCAGGCCGGGCAGGTCGCCAGGTGGGCCGTGACCCGCGCGCGCTCGGGCGCCGACACCTCGCCGTCGAGCCAGCGCATGAGCAGCCCGCCAGCCTCGGCGGAGAGGTGCTCCGCGGCGGAGACGGGCGCCTTGGGCGTCGGGCGCGGGGCGTCGGGGTCGAGTCGGTCGGTCATGGCGTCGTTCTCACGAGTCCTGGTGTATTTCGTCTTCGGCTTCCGGGTCCCAGGGAATGTCGCCCTGGGCCAGCAGCTTTTCCTTGAGCATCAGCCGGGCCCGATGGATCCGGGCCTTGATCGTCCCGAGGGGGGCGCCCAGCGCCTGGGCGATCTCCTCGTACGGCAGGTCGTGCTGGTGACGCAGCAGGATCGCGGCCCGGGAGTCGGGCGGCAGCTCCATCACCAGCGCATCGAGGCGGCGGGCCAGCTCGCTCCGCTCCGCCTCCTCCTCGGGCCCGGCCGACGGGTCCTCGAGGTCGATCGTGCGCTCCTCCCCGGCCGTGCCCTCCTCGGGCTGGGTCAGGGACACCATCCGGGCGCGGTTGCGGCGGTGATGATCGATGCAGAGCCGCGTCGCGATGGTATGCAGCCAGGCCCCGAACGGCCGCGCCGGGTCGTAGCGCTTGAGGGCCCGGAACGCCCGCAGGAAAGTCTCCTGCGTGAGGTCCTCGGCATCCTCGGCCCGGGCCACGATCCGGAAGGTCGTGGCGTACACGTCCGACTGGTAGCGTTCGACCAGCACCCGAAAGGCGTCGCCGTCATCCGCCAGGCACCGGGCGACCAGGGTGGCATCGTCGAGTTCGGAGCCTCTGGCTGGGGTCACGGGCGGGCCTTTCGGGGGGCCGGTCCGGCCATGGACCCCCTACGCGATCGCATGCCGGACGGTTTCATGGCCGCTCAACGTATGTCGGCCCCTGGCGCTCATCAACGGCTTTCCGGTCCACCATAGCGGAATCGGCTTGCCCCCACCGGCTGGCATTGCGTACCGTGCCGACGGCTGTCGCGGGCACGCCCGTGGCCGGCCAACCGAGGCCCCCGCGGACCTTCGGCGCGCCCTGTGCGCCCTATCGAACAAGAGAGGCCATGACCGCGATTCGCTCCGTCTTCGCACGCGAGATCCTGGATTCGCGCGGCCAGCCCACCCTCGAGGTCGACGTCCTACTGGAGAGCGGCGCGCAAGGCCGCGCGGCCGTGCCATCCGGCGCCTCGACCGGCGAACACGAGGCGCTCGAGCTGCGCGATGGCGACCCCGCGCGCTACCTCGGCAAGGGCGTGCTCAAGGCGGTCGAGAACGTCAACGAGCGCATCACCCCCGAGCTTCTCGCCGCCTCGGCCGACGCCACCGACCAGGCTGCGGTCGACCGCTTCCTGATCGAACTCGACGGCACCCCGAACAAGGGCAACCTGGGCGCGAACGCGATCCTCGGCGTCTCGATGGCGGTGGCGCACGCCGCGGCCAACGCGACCGACCTCCCGCTCTTCCGCTACCTCGGTGGCGCGAATGCGAAGGTGCTGCCGGTGCCGCTCATGAACGTGGTCAACGGCGGCGCGCACGCGGACAACAACGTCGACCTGCAGGAGTTCATGATCGTGCCCCTGGGCGCGCCGAGTTACTCCGAGGCGCTGCGCATGGGCGTGACCGTGTTCCATACGCTCAAGAAGGTGCTGCACGGCAGGAAGCTCGCGACCTCGGTCGGCGACGAGGGCGGCTTCGCGCCCAATCTCGCCTCGAACGAGGAGGCGCTGCAGTTGCTGGTCGAGGCGATCGAGAAGGCCGGGTACGCGCCGGGCCACGACGTCGCGCTCGCCATGGACGCGGCGGCGAGCGAGTTCTACAAGGGCGGCAAGTACGTGCTCGCGGGCGAGGGCGGCAAGTCGTTCGACTCGGCCGGCCTGGTCGACTGGTACGCCGGCCTGTGCGACCGCTACCCGATCGTCTCGATCGAGGACGGCCTGGCCGAGGACGACTGGGAGGGCTGGGGGCGCATGACCCGCGCGCTCGGCGACCGGATCCAGATCGTGGGCGACGACCTGTTCGTGACCAATCCCGTGCGGCTCGCGCGCGGCATCGCCGAGGGCGTGGCCAACTCGATCCTGATCAAGCTCAACCAGATCGGCACGGTCACCGAGACGCTCGACGCGATCGCGCTCGGGCAGAGGAGCGGGTACACCTGCGTGATCTCGCACCGCTCGGGCGAAACCGAGGACGCGACCATCGCGGACCTCGCGGTCGCGACCAACAGCGGGCAGATCAAGACCGGATCCGCGTCGCGCACCGACCGGATGGCGAAGTACAATCAGTTGCTGAGGATCGAGGAGATCCTGGGCGAGACGGCCGTGTTCCGAGGACGGGACACGTTTCCCCGGCGGAGGGAGCCATGAGGGACATCGGGATCCGGATCCAGCGCTACAAGCTGTCGCGCTACGCGCCGCCCGAGAAGCTGAGCGAGCGAGCGCGCCTGTGGATCACGCTCGGGCTGGCGGGCTGGCTGATCTGGGCGCTCTTCCTGAGCGACCACAGCGCGGTCAAGATGATGGGGTTGACGCATCGCGAGGGGCGTACCGAAACCATGCTCGCGTCCACGCAGAAGGCCGTCAAGCGGCTCGAAGTCGATCTCAAGTCGGCGAACGATCCCGAGGTCGCGGAGCGGATCCTGCACGACCGCCACAACTTCGCGCGGCCGGGCGAGATGCTCTACGTGATCCAGGCCGACGGCGACGTGCACCTGGCCGAGCCGCTCCCGGGGGCGGGGCGCGACTCTTCCCTGCTTGGCAAGCCGGGCCAAATCCGTTAGACAGGTCTCGCGGAGCCTCATCCCGCGTCCATTGCAGAGCACCTGCGCTTTGACATCCCGGCAGGGGGACATGCCGCCCCTCGCCCACATAGGATTCAAGAGGAGCCCCCATGCAATGCTTCCCGCTCTCCGGGTCCGCATTTTCCCTCCCCCGGGTACGGCACGGTCTGGCCGCCCTGCTGCTCTCCCTCCTCCTCCCTGCCACTGCGCTCGCCCTGGGCAACGGCAAGCTCCAGATCCACCACGTCGACGTCGGGCAGGGGGACGGCACGCTCCTGATCTCGCCGCTGGGACAGACGGCGCTGTTCGATGATGGTGTCTACACCGATTGCACGAACATCAAGAGCTACCTCCAGGGCCTCGGTATCACCACGGTGGACTATCATTTCACGAGTCACTATCACGCGGATCACATCGGGTGCATTGATGATTTGGCCGCGATCGGGATCACGATCGGCACGGCCGGGTACGATCGCGGATCCTCCTACTCGAGCGCGTCGTACACGAGCTACGTCACCACGCTTGGTGGTAAGCGCGTCACCATGGCCAAGGGGCAGATCGTCACGCTCGACGCGGCCGCTGCAAACCCGGTGCGCATCCGGTGCGTCGACCTGAACGGAGCGGGGGTCTACTCCCCGAGCGGCAGCGACGAGAACGCGAAGAGTCTCGTCGCGCTCGTGAGTTACGGGGCGTTCGACGAAGTCATTGCCGGGGATCTCACCGGCAGCGTGACCAGCGGCAACGACGTCGAGTCGACCGTCGGGCCCGAAGTCGGCGACGTCGAGGTCTACAAGGTCCATCATCACGGGTCGCGTTACTCCTCGAACGACAACTGGCTCAATGCGGTCAAGCCTGAAGTGGGCGTCATCCAGTGCGGCAACGGGAACACGTACGGGCACCCCACCGCCGAAGCGCTTGGCCGGCTTCATGCGCACAGCGTCAAGACGTACTGGAACGAGACCGGCGCCGGCGGCGCCCCGGACCCGTTGTGGGATCGGGTCGCGAACGGCACGATTGTCATTCAGGCCGACCCGGGTGCAACCGCGACCTACACCGTCTCGGGCCCGGGCTTCATCGACACGTACACGAACGGCGGTGGCGGCGGCGGACCGATTCCGATCCACGACACGCTCGTCGCCTCGACCATGACCCTGCTCAAGGGCTCGATCAGCACCGGCAGCGTGACCTCCCTCGCCTCGAACGACGCGGTCTGGGTCTCGGTCTCGGCCGGCATCGAGAATTCCAAGTACGTCACCGACTGGTACGGCTCCGTGTTCCTGAGCGGGAATCCGACCAACCTGGCGGTCACGTACGACGGCAACTACACCGTGAGCCGCACGCAGACGCTCTACGTGTGGAACTGGACCACGAGCGCCTGGGTCCAGGTGACCAGCGGCACGGTCAGCACCAGCGACGTGACCCAGAGCTGGACCACGGCCTCGCCCGCGGCTTACGTCTCGCCGACCCGCGAAGTGCGCCTGCGGGTGCGCTCCAACACGCGCAACTCGAGCTTCACGTGCCGGGGAGACTACATGGCGTTCACCTACGACTACCTGCCTGCGGCGGGGACGACACCGGTGCTGGCGGCGGCATCGACCGCACCGCTGCACGAGGCGGATGATTCCGGCGAGAATCCGCTCGAGCACACCTTCCCGCTTTCCGCCCTGCGCGAGGTGACGAGCTCGGTCGGCGACGCGGGCGTGGTCCTCGACTGGTCGACCGACCTGCACGCCCACCTCGATGGCTTCGCCGTTTATCGCGATGCGGCGGATGGATCCCGTGTCGAACTCGGCGGCGAGACCGTGTTGCCGCCGGAGGGGGACGTTGTGCGCTTCCGGTTCGTCGACCCGGACCCCGTGGGCCCGCTCGCCACGTACTGGCTCGGGGCGCGGTCATGCGGCGGCGTCGAGGGCGTGATCGGCCCGATTCGCGTCGACGTGGTCGGGCGCGGGCAACCGGAACCTGGAATCGCGCTCTCGGCCTCGCCCAACCCCTCCTCGGGACCGCTACGGCTCGCATTTGCCCTCGCGCGAGGAGCGCAGGTGCGGCTGGACGTGTTCGACGCGGCGGGTCGGCGCGTGAACTCGGTGTTCGATGGATTCGTTCCGCCGGGCCCGGTCGAGTTCGCCTGGGCACGCAATGCGGCGTCGGGTGCGACGGTCGCGCCGGGCGTCTACTTCGCCCGGCTCCAGGGCGCCGGCCGCACGCAGGTGGTGAAGCTGGTGCTCTCTCAGTTCTGAGGCCGGCGGAGTCATGAAGAGGGCCCGGGTTCGAGGGAACCCGGGCCCTGCTTCGTCCGCGGTCACCTGCGACCGGGAAGGCTAGGGCAGCGGCTTGCCGAAGAAGTTGATCTGGAATGCGAACCGGAGGCCGAACCCCGACACGTCGAGCGCGTACGGCGACCCGTCCAGGTTGTACAGCAGCTGGTTGGTCGTCTCCTCGTAGACGCGGCTGGCCTTGGCTCGGCGATACATGCCGTTGAGGATCACCGAGTACTTCGAGGGGAACATCATGTGGATGCCGCCCTCGGCGTAGAAACCGCCGCCCTCGCCCTGGGGGCGTGAGAACGATCCGAACGTCGTGTCCGCGAGCACGGCCTCGCCACCGAGCTTGGCCTTGGTCTCGACCAGGCGGATCAGGCCACCCCCGACAAACGGACGGAGCGTGAAATCCCCGCTGGTCTTGGGGCTGAAGTAGTAATCGACGCCGAGGTTCTCCGGCACGGTGAGGATACTCGCGTTGACCACGATGCGCTGGCCGACCTGCGGGAGCAGGTCGAGCTTCGACCGCTTCTTGATCTGGCCGAAGCCGGCCACGATCATCCAGTGGTGCGTCGCCTGGAAACGGCCCTCGAGGCCGAACTGCCCGGCCCATTTGACCCTGCCGATGGGCGCGAGATTCTGGGCGGCGGTGAACTCGTTCAGCCCGTCGACGCTGCGATTGAAGTCCTTGAGCGACAGGCTGGTCGGCATCGCGTAGAGCGCGATGCCGAAGCGCTTG